>CAMNHH010000136.1 GCA_946539175.1 uncultured Clostridia bacterium
GTTTTGTGTATTGGTACAACGTAAAGTATCAGCGGGTCGGACACCTGTTTCAGGATCGATTTAAAAGCGAGCCGGTGGACAGCGACGCGTATCTTCTGACTGTCATCCGATACATTCACCAAAACCCTGTAAAAGCCGGACTCTGCGAGAGAGCGGAGGATTACCCCTATTCCAGCTGGAAGGAGTATCTTTCCCAGCCCGAGCTGGCGGACGTCGCTTTTACGGAAACGCTGATCGAACGGGAGGAGCTGCTTGCGTTCCACCGGCAGCTTGGCAATGAGAACTGCCTCGACGTTGCGGACAAGCCGAGGATCCGAATCACGGACGAGCAGGCAAGGGAAGCGGTAAAGAAGCTTTCGGGCTGCGAAAATGTGGCGGAGTTCCAAAAACTGACACCAATCAATCGGGACAAAGCAATTCTCAAGCTGCGAGACGCCCACTTGTCTCTGCGGCAAATCTCCCGCCTGACCGGGGTAAGCTTGATGATTGTCCGAAGAATCGTGGAAGAATAGATAACACAGAGAACCGTCCCCTGTGTTCCCTCGGGGGTATACGAAATGGCAAGCTTTATGAAGCAGGAGATCAAACGGACTTTCCTGGAGCTCCTGGAGCAGCGGCCCTTCAACCAGATCACGGTGAAGGACATTGTGGAAGCATGCGGCGTCAACCGCAACAGCTTTTATTATCACTACGCAGACCTTCCCGCGCTGGTGGAGGAGCTGATCGACGAGGAGATTGGGCGCTTTGTTCGGGAGGAGCGGTCCTTTTCCACCCTGGAGGAGAGCATGAAGGAGGCCTTTGCCTTCTTTCAGGAGCACCGCAGAGCGGCTTACCATGTCTACAATTCCGTCAACCGGGACATCTTTGATCGCTACCTGATGAAAAGCTGTGAGTCCATCGGCAAAGGCTACGTCAATTCCATACTGGGGGACACGGTGGCCTCCCAGGAGGACCGGAAGGCGATCATCCATTTCAACGCCTACGTGCTCTACGGCGCCGTGACCCGCTGGTTGGAAAGCGGCATGACCTATGACGTATTGGAGGACTTTCGCCGCGTTTTTCAGTTGATGGTGGAGCCTGCCATGCGGCAGCAGGGCCTTTCGACAAAGCTGGAGGATTCATAGAACAAACGCTCTTATACAAAAACGGTCTCGTGTCTGAATTTCAGACACGAGACCGTTTTTGCCCGTTTTCCTTTTTGCGTTCGGCGCGTATACTGAGGCGGAAATCAGAAAGGAGTGGGTTTCGCATGAAGCTTGCGCGCAATATCGTCCGGCTCCGGGTGCCGATCCTGGTGCTGGCCCTGGTGCTGCTCATTCCCTCCGTCTTCGGAATGGCAGCCACAAGAATCAACTATGATATGCTGACCTATTTGCCCGAGGACATGGAAACTGTCGTCGGACAGGATGAGTTGATGAAGGAGTTCGGCAAAGGCGCCTTCTCCTTTATAATCATTGAGGACATGGAGCCGGAGGAGGTCTCCAGGCTGCGGAAATCCATTGAAGGCGTGGAGCACGTGGACTCTGTGATCTGGTACGACAGCCTGGCGGACCTGTCCGTGCCCATGGAGCTGCTGCCGGATGAGGTCTACAAGGCCTTCAACGCCGGGAATGCCACGCTCATGGCTGTGTTCTTCGACAGCTCCACTTCCGCGGACGTCACAATGGAGGCGGTGGACGAGATCCGAAGTCTCTGCGGCAAAGAGTGCTTCGTGGCAGGCATGTCCGCGCTGGTGCTGGATCTGAAGCAGCTCTGTGAGCGGGAGGAGCCCATCTATGTGGCCCTGGCCGTGGTGCTGGCAGCCGCAGCCATGACCCTTCTTCTGGATTGCTGGCTGGCTCCGCTGGTATTTCTGGCCTGCATCGGCATGATGGTGCTGCTGAACCTGGGCAGCAACGTGTTCCTGGGAGAGATCTCCTACATCACGAAGGCCCTGGCGGCGGTGCTGCAGCTGGCAGTAACCATGGACTATTCCATCTTCCTGTGGCACAGCTACAACGAGCAGCTGTGTCTTTGCCCGGAGGACCACAAGGAGGCGATGGCCCGTGCCATCCAGCAGACCTTTACCAGCGTAGTGGGCAGCTCCGTGACCACGGTGGCGGGCTTCATCGCCCTGTGCTTCATGAGCTTCACCATGGGCCGGGATTTGGGCATCGTCATGGCCAAGGGCGTTGTTCTGGGGGTCGTTGGCTGCGTCACAGTGCTGCCCGCCGCGATCCTTCTGCTGGACCGTCCGCTGCAAAAAACCCGGCACCGCTGCCTGATCCCCAATATGGCCGGACTGTCCCGGGGAATCCTGAAAATTGCGCCGGTGCTGCTGGCTCTGGCGGTGCTGTTGGCGCTGCCGGCCTGGTACGGCTATGAGAAGACCAACGACGAGGTCTACTACGATATGGGCCAGTGCCTGCCGGAGGATATGGCCTATGTGATCGCCAACTCCAAGCTCCGGGATCAGTTCGACATGGCCTCCACCCATATGCTGCTGGTCAACGCCGACACCCCGGAGCAGGACGTTCGGACCATGCTCCGGCAGATGCGGCAGGTGAAGGGCGTAAAAACCGTTCTGGGTCTGGACACCCTGCTGGGGGAGGACGTTCCCCCGGAGATTCTGCCGGATCATCTGCGGCAGGTTCTGGAGAGCGAGCATTGGAAGCTGGTGCTGATCCTCTCGGAATATAAGGTAGCCAGCGACGAGGTGAACGGGCAGATCAATCAGCTCAATGAAATTATGCGGCGCTATGATCCCAAGGGGATGCTGATCGGTGAGGCCCCCTGCATGAAGGACCTCATTGAAACCACCGGCCATGACTTTACCGTGGTCAACGCGGTTTCGATCATCCTGGTGTTTCTGATCATCTTCTTTGTGGAAAAGAGCGTCACCCTTCCCGTGCTGCTGATTGCCGTAATCGAGCTGGCCATCTTCATCAACCTGGGCCTGCCCCACTATATGGGGACGGCGCTGCCCTTTATCGCGCCCATCGCCATCTCCACCATCCAACTGGGCGCCACGGTGGATTACGCCATTCTCATGACCACCCGGTATAAGGATGAGAGAATCGGCGGCGCGGACCGTAAGACCGCGGTCCACACGGCGCTGACCAGCTCCATTCCCTCGGTGCTGGTATCCGGCATGGGGCTTTTCGCTGCCACCTTCGGCGTGGCCCTCTATTCCAACATTGACATCGTCAGCTCCATGTGTATGCTCATGGCCCGAGGCGCTGTGATCAGCATGGTCTGCGTGATTCTCACCCTGCCCCCGCTGCTGCTCTGCTTCGACCGGCTCATCTGCGCCACGACGCTGGGCATGCGGCATCTGAAACAAAACAGTCCGTCCGATTCCGGGAAACGGAACGGGTCGAAAAAGGAGGAAGCTTTGGTATGAAACCCATCTATAAACGACTGACGGCTCTGGCTCTTTGCCTGATCCTGGTATTGGGCTGCATGAGCCTGGTCTTTGCGGAAAACGACAATCCCCCGGCCTCGGAATCCGATGCTGAGACCCAGCAGACGGAGGAGGCGTCCAGCCTGGCGCCAGGCTCCGGGCACGAAACCGTCTACGTTCTGACCGACGCGGCAGGCGCCGTGGAAAAGCAGATCGTCAGCAGCCGGAGCCGGAACGCCGACGGCACGGAGCAATCCACCCAGGAGGAGACCCAGCGGGAGCTTCCCGTGGACCTGCGCTTCAGCTACCGCCTGGACGGGGAGGAGATTTCCCCTGAGGCGCTGGCCGGAAAGAGCGGCGCTGTGGAGATCCGAATCGACTATACGAACCATGAGACGGCCCGGCGGGAGATCAACGGCAGGGAGGAGACCCTCTATACCCCGTTTTTGATGCTTTCCGCCCTGGTGCTGGACAACGAGCACTTTGCCAACGTGGAAATCGAAAACGGTAAACTGATTAACGACGGCAGCCGCACGCTTGCCATCGGTTACGCCCTGCCCGGAATGCAGGAGAGTCTGGCTCTGCCGGAGACCCTGGATCTGAGTATTCCCGACCACGTGATCCTGCGGGCCGAGGCGAGGGATTTCTCCCTGGGCTCCGTCTATACCCTGGGCGCTGCGGACCTGTTGGGAAGCTATGACGAGAAGGATCCGGATGCGGTTGAAAAGCTGTTTGCCTCCGTTCAGGATCTCAGCAACGGTATGGCGCAGCTTCTGGAGGGCGCAAAGGCTCTGAACGAGGGCCTTGATACCCTGATGGACCAGTCCGGGGCCCTGCAGGAGGGGGTCGCCGCACTGTCTGACGGAGCGGATCAGCTGTCCGGCGGCGCCAAGTCCCTCTCCTCCGGCGCCAAGGAGCTGGCCTCCGGCTCGGAGGAACTGAAAAACGGCGCGGGACAGCTTGCCCAGGGCGCCAACAGACTGCGGGACGGCAGTGGCCAGCTGGAGAGCGGTGCCGCCCAACTCAACACCGGGCTGCAGCAGCTCAGTCGGAACTCCGGCACACTGAACGACGGCGCGGAGGCGGTCTTCAACTCTCTGCTGTCTGCCGCGGAGACCCAGCTCAAGGACAATGGGCTGAGCGTGGCGAGCCTGACCATCTCTAACTATCAGAAAGAACTGAATCGTGTAATCGGCACCCTGGATCATGACGCGGTTTACGCCGCAGCGCTGGCCCAGGTCACCGCCGGAGTGGAGGCCAAACGGACCGAGATCCAGACCATGGTTACCCAGGCCGTGCAGGAGCAGGTCACCCAGGCGGTCACCGCCGCTGTGCGGGAAACGGTAAGCCGGCAAGTTCGGGAAGGCGCGGAAGCGCAGATCCGGGCAGCGGTTGAGGAAAATCGCACCCAGATAGAAGCCCTGGTCAGCCAGACGGTGGAGGAGCAGGTTCGGGCCCAGGTCATTCTGGCGGCCACGGGTATGAGTCCCGAGGAATACGCCCAGGCCGTTGCGGCCGGCGCCATCGACGAAGCCCGGCAGGCTGCGCTGGAGGCTCAGGTGGAAGCACAGATGAGCTCCAAAGAGGTCCAGGCTCAGATCAGCGCCGCGGTGGAGCAGAAGATCGAAGAGAGCGTCCAGACGCAAATGGCGGCGCCTCAAACCCAAACCATGATCGACAGTCAGATCGACGCGCAGATGGATTCCGAGACAGTTCAGGGTCTGATCGCGCAGAAGGTCCGGGAGCAGATGCAGAGCCAGGCGGTCCGGCAGACGATCGCGGACAATACGGAGGCCCAGGTGCAGAAGGCCATTGCAGACACCATGGCAGGCTCCGAGGTCCAGACCAAGCTCCAGGCGGCCAGCGAAGGCGCAAAGGCTGTCATTGCTCTGAAGACCTCCCTGGATCAGTATCATGCGTTCTATCTGGGGCTGAAGACCTATACCGCCGGGGTGGATACGGCTGCCCGGGGAGCGAAGACCCTCTCTGACGGAGCGCAGAAGCTGCACAGCGGCGCTGCGGACCTGGCCGATGGAACTGCCGCGCTGTCTGCGGGGACGAAGAAGCTCTCCTCCGGAGCCAAGACCTTGTCCAGCGGCGCGTCGGAGCTTTCCGACGGCGCTGCCCGTCTGGATAACGGTGCGCATCAGCTCAACGACAGCCTGCCCGCCCTGCTGGAGGGCATCGAACAGCTTCGCGATGGCTCCGCCCAACTGCGGGATGGCCTGGAGCGCTTCGACGAAGATGGCATCCAGACCATTGCTCGCCTGGTGAACGAAGACGGTCGGGATCTGGCCGAGCGGCTGAAGGCACTGGCGGAGCTGGGCCGGGAATATCGGGCCGCCTACACGGGTCTGTCCGAGCA
>CAMNHH010000137.1 GCA_946539175.1 uncultured Clostridia bacterium
GCGGCCTTCCTGGCGCGGTAGCGCCGTCTTACCCGGAAGCCCCTGCTTCCCGGCGCGCTCCCGCCGCCGGGAAGCATTGTGAAATCACCCATTCTGACAAAAAAGGAGTCCATCTATGCGCCACGCAACACGCAGTACTAAATTCCTTTCCCTCATTCTCTGCCTGAGTCTGCTGCTGAGCCTGCTGATCCCCGGGGTCTCCGCCGCCGGGATGCCCTCCGGCCCGGAGTCGGAGCCCATCGACCGGGAGGAGCACGCCCTGGATGAGCCGGTCCGGGTCTCCATCGTGCTGGAGCAGCCCGCCGCCCTGGAGGCCGGCTATTCCGCAGACCAGATCGCCGCGGAGCCCGCCGCCGCCTACCGCCGGAGCCTGCGGCAGGAGCAGGACCGGACCCAGGCCCGGATCGAGGCCGCCCTGGGCACAAGCCTGGAGGTCAAATGGCATCTGACCCTTGCCGCCAATCTGATCTCCGCCCAGGTCCGCTATGGGGACATTGCCCGGATCCGGGCGGTACCCGGCGTCCGCGCCGTGTTCCCGGAGAACCGCTATGAGGCCCCCGTGGGCCTGGAAGGGGAGCAGGCCGAGCCCAATACCGCCAACTCCGCCTCCGCCATGGTGGGGGCCCTGGAGACCTGGGCCGAGGGCTACACCGGCGCGGGCTCCCGGATCGCCGTCATCGACACCGGCCTGGATCTGACCCACCAGTCTCTCAACGAGGAGGCCTTCCAATACGCCCTGTCCCAGACCGGCAAGTCCGTTTCCCTCTTCACCCAGTCGGAGCTGGCGGAGCTGCTGCCCCAGCTGAACGCCTATGCGGAGTTGAGCGCCAAGCCCAGCGCGGCGGAGCTGTACCGGAGCGCCAAGGTGCCCTTCGGCTTCAACTACGTGGACAGCGCCTATTACACCCAAATCGACCATCTGAACGACACCCAGGGGGAGCACGGCTCCCACGTGGCGGGCATCGCCGCCGCCAACCGCTTCCTCAAGCAGGGCAGCGGCTTTGTGGACGCCGGCTCCGCGGTCCACGCGGTGGGCATGGCCCCCGACGCCCAGCTTTTCGTGATGAAGGTCTTCGGCGCGGCGGGAGGCGCTTATGACTCCGACTACATGGCGGCCGTGGAGGACGCCCTGACCCTGGGCTGCGACGCGGTGAACCTGTCTCTGGGCTCCGCCGCCCCCGGCTTCAGCTATTCCGACGCGTACCAGCGCATTTTGAACAGGCTGGCGGACAGCACCCAGAACACCGGGCTGGTCATGTCCATCTCCGCCGGCAACGCCTACAGCTTCCCGGAGTATCTGGACACGGATCTGTATATCCGGGACGTGTCCATGCACACCGGCGGCTTCCCCGGCACCGTCTCCAGCAGCCTCTGCGTGGCCTCCGCCGACAATCTGGGCGTCACCGGCTGCCCCCTGACCTTCAACGGCAGCCAGCTGGTGTTCTACAACGAGACGGAGTCCTCCGGCGCCAGGATGGTCAGCATCCCCGGCAGCTGCGACTACGTCTACATCGACGCGGTGGGCAGCGCCGAGGACTACAGCGCCGTCAACGCCGCCGCCTCCCTCAGCGGCAAGCTGGTCATCGTGAACCGGGGCTCCATCAGCTTTGCCGAAAAGGGCAACAACGCCAAGTCCTGGAACCCCAGGGCCCTGCTGGTGGCCAACAACGAGGACGGCACCGTCAATATGGCCCTGGACGACTTCACCGGCAGCTTCCCCATGGCCTCCATCACCCGGGCCGACGCCGAGACCGTCAAGGCCGGCTCCGCCGCCCACACGGCGGGCAGCCTCCGCTACTACACAGGCAGCGTCACCGTCTCCGCCGAGACCGTCTCCCAGATCACGGGCAGCAATCCCGAAATGAGCGAGTTTTCCTCCTGGGGCGTCCCGGGCGCGCTGAGCATGAAGCCGGAGATCACCGCCCCCGGCGGCAATATCTATTCCATCTTCGGCGCCAACAAGACCGCCTCCGGCACCGCCGGCGGCTCCGATCAGTATACGCTCATGTCCGGCACCTCCATGGCGGCCCCCCACGTGGCGGGGCTGAGCGCGGTGCTGAGCCAGTACCTGCGGGAGAGCGGCTTTTCCCTGGCGGGCCACACGGATCGGCAGATCCTGCAGAGCCTGCTGATGTCCACCGCCGTCCCCATGCGGGAGGGCGGCCCGGAGGGCCCCTTCTATCCCATCCTCCGGCAGGGGGCGGGCCTGGTGAATCTGCGGCAGGCGGTCCACGCCTCCTCCGTGATTCTGATGGAGCCGGACGCCACCGCCGCCTGGGCCGACGGCAAGGTGAAGGCCGAGCTGGGGGATAAGCCCGAGCGCTCCGGCAGCTGGAGCTACAGCTTCACCATCCACAACACCGCCGACCGGGCCCAGAGCTACGCCCTGTCCACCGAGCTTTTCACCCAGGACCGCTACGAGGCGGAGGGCCAGGCCTTTATGAGCCGGTCCACCGCGGCGCTGAGCTGGCCCGTCAGCTACTCCACCGGCAATTCCGTTACGGTTCCCGCCGGCGGGGCCCAAACCGTCACCGTCACCATCACGATCCCCGACGACATGTCGGCCTTCGACGCCCTCTATCCCTCCGGCGCCTACCTGGAGGGCTTCAGCTTCGTGGAGAGCCAAAGCACCACCGCCGACGGGGAGATGCTGGACGTGCCCCACTCCATCCCCATCCTGGGCTTCTACGGGTCCTGGACGGATCCCTCCATGTTCGACAACATGAGCTACGTGGATACCCTCTGCGGCGAAAGCCGGACCCCCTATTCCGGTGTCAGCGACACCAACTACATGAGCTATATCACCCACGGCAGTACGAAGAAGCTCTCCGGCAACCCCTACCTGCAGGAGACCCCCTTCCCGGCGGAGCGGCTGGCCATGAATTCCGCCGATACCGTCTATTCCTTCACCTATAATCTGATCCGCTCCGCGGGCGCCGCGGGGGTGGCGGTCTCCAAGCTGGACGCCGCCGACCGGGTGGCCTCCGTCCTGGACGCCAGGATCACGGCCACAAACGTGACGGGCCAGTGGTACTACGCCAGCGGGGCCGCCTGGCAGAACACCGCCTCCAGGACCGAGCTGGTGAACAAGACCCTGGCCTCCTGCGGGCTGACGGAGGGGGACCGCTTCCGGGTGGGCTTCTACGCCGTGCCGGAGTACAACGCCATGCAGGTGAACCCCGATCTGACGGACAGCGGCGCCGGCAAGCTCACCGCCGGCAGCTTCAAGAAGCTGCTTCTGCGCAACGTTCTGGGCCGGGGCGCCATGGTGGGCTATGACTGCACCGTGGACGATACGGCCCCGGAGATCCTCGGCGCCTTCCGCCTGGGGAACACCGTCACCGTCACCGCCCGGGACAACGGCTATCTGGCCTGCGTGGGTCTGACCAACAGCAGCGGCAAGACCTTCTATGCCCAGTCCCTGCCGGAGCAGAGCCGGGCAGGGGAGGTGGTGGTCTGCAGCTTCGACGCCTCCGCTCTCAGCGGCGAGTTCTATGCCTTTGCCGCCGACTACGCCTGCAACGAGACCCTGACACAGCCCCGGACCCTGGCGTATACGGTCAGCGCCGTCTCCGCCGACGAGCGCATGGGAAGCGTCTCCGTGGTGGGCTACACCGTCGTGGCCCAGCCCGCCGAGGGCTATTACGTCTCCGGAGCGGAGCTGATCTCCGGGTCCGCCGTCTGGGAGATCGACGGCAGCGTGATCTCCGTGACCCCCGACTCTGACTGCGCCCTCCGGGTGATCTTTGCCCCCCGGCCGGTGGTGAACGTCCGCTTCGTGGCCAACGGCCGGGAGGAGGAGAGCAGAAGCTGCTGGCTGCAGGACAGCATCATCCTGCCTGCGGAGATCTCCAACAGCGTCTCCGGCTACAGCTTCTCCGGCTGGGTCACAGCGCCCCTGGCGGAGACCGACGAGACCCCGGCCTTCTACGCCCCCGGCGCGGCCTACACGGTGCCGGGCGAGGTGACCCTCTACGCCCTCTATACCCGGCATGAGGGGCCCGAGGGCCTGTCCTACCGGCTGCTGAGCCAGCTCCCGGAGGAGCTGCCTGGCAACTACGTGATCAGCTCCTCCGCCGACAGCAGCGGCTACCTGATGCGGAACTACAACGGCGGCTACAACTACAATTACGACGCCGCCCTGCAGATCGGCGCCTCCGGCGTGGAGCTGGACGGCACGACCATGCGGAGCGTCTCCCAGGAGATGGTCTTTACGGTCCAGCCCAGCGGCCAGGAGGCGGGCAAGTACAACATCCTGCCCAGCACCGTCAACGGCGTCTATCTGGCGGACCTGTCCTCCGGCCTGGGGGTCAACAGCTACGACAACGACAGCACCCAGTGGAGCTTCCGCTTTGAAGACGGCCGCTGCTTCATCTCCTCCGACGCCTATGACTACATGAACATCAGCCTCATCACCAGCTACTACGGCTCGGACGTGTACTTCAGCACCCAGCGCAGCAGCCGGAACGACGGACTGAATCTCTGGCGGGAGCAGCCCGCCGGCGTGGACTGGTTCACCACCAACCCCGTCAGCGAGGAACACGCGCACCAACTGCGCCTTGTGGAGGCCCAGGCCCCAAGCTGCGGGGCGGCGGGCCATATCGCCTACTATCTCTGCGAGCTCTGCGGCAAATGCTTTGCCGACCCGGCAGGGGAGCAGGAGCTGAGCGACGCCCAGCTGATCCTGCCCGCCACCGGCGCGCACAGCTTCGGCCCCTGCGCCTCCAACAACGACGGCACCCACACCCGGCGCTGCGCCGTCTGCGATACCGCCCGGACCGAGGCCTGCGACTACACCGACACCGTGGTGCCGCCCACCGAGACCGCCCGGGGCTACACGGAGCATCTGTGCCGGCTCTGCGGCTACAGCTATCGGGACAGCTATACCGACCCCATCGGCCAGACCCTCACCGTCAGCTTCCTGGTGCCCGCCGGGGTGGCCCCCGTGGAGCCCGTGAGCTGTCAGACCGGCGGCACCGTGACCCTGCCCGCCGCCGAGGCCCCCGAGGGATATCAGTTCCTGGGCTGGGTGCAGGAGATCTATGACAACGTGGAGCAGAAGCCCGCCTCCATTCTGAAGGGCAGCTACAGCCCCGCCGAGAACGTCACCCTCCGGGCCCTCTACAGCTACGTGGTGGGAGACGGCGGCGGCACCGCCTTTGAGCTGCTCACCGAGGCCCCGGAGGACTGGTCCGGCCGCTACGTGATCACCCACAAGAAGGAGGCCTCCAACGTCTTCTACGTGCTGACGGGCCAGAACGCCGGCGTCAACTACGAGAGCAGCGCCGGCGCCTCCGGCGCCGCCAGGTTCACCGACACCGGCATCAGCCTGGAGGGGAGCTCCATGACCGAGGTGGACGAGAATTACGTCTTTGTGATCGAAGGGCAGGAAGGCGGCTATTCCATCCAAAACGCCGCCAAGGGCACGTATCTGGACTATGTCAGCTCCTCCCTCTACGCCAGCGCGGCGTATTCCGACACAGCCCTCTGGAATCCCGGCCTGAACGCCAACGGCAACGCGGTGCTGAACAATCCCAAGGGCGGCAGCAGCTGGAACACCATCGGCCTCAACGGCAACGGCCGCTTCGCCATGGTCCGCTCCACGGATTCCAGCGTCTCCAATATGTATATCTGGAAGCAGACCGTCTCCGGCAGCCGCTATTATACCACCGTCATCGGGAGCCCGGAGCCCCAGACGCCCGAATACAGGGAGAACCTGCGGCTGCTGGTCTCCGTCCGGCTGG
>CAMNHH010000138.1 GCA_946539175.1 uncultured Clostridia bacterium
TCAACAAGACCTCCTCCGCCGTCCGGCTGATCCACAAGCCCACGGGCATCGTGGTGGCCTGCCAGCAGGAGCGGAGCCAGTTCCAGAACAGGGAGACCTGTCTGCGGATGCTGAAGTCCAAGCTGGTGGAGATCAAGGAGCGGGAGCACTACGACAAGATCTCCGACATCAAGGGCGTGCAGCAGAAGATCGAGTGGGGCTCCCAGATCCGCAACTACGTCTTCATGCCCTACACCCTGGTCAAGGACGCCCGCACCGGATTTGAGAACACCAACATCAACGCCGTGATGGACGGCAACATCGACGGTTTCATCAACGCCTATCTGACCGCCGCCGCCACCGGCATCTGGGCCGGAAAAGGTCAATAAAATGCAAAACACCGGCGGTAAAATGCAAAATTCCTTGAAAAAAACCTTGCATTTTGCTTCTTGCTGTGCTATTATACATTTTGCTCTGTAAAAGAACTACGGCTGCCGTGTGCCGTGAATGCGGCATTGGGAGGTTTGAATATGAATACTCTGAAGAACATCGTTCTGGTGCTGGACCTGATCAGTGCCATTCTGCTCACCGCCACCATCCTGATCCAGACCGGCAAGTCCGCCGGCCTGTCCAGCGCCATCGCCGGTGCTTCCGACTCCTTCATGGCGAAGGGCGGCAGCAAGACTCTGGACGCCAAGCTGGCCAGAGCCACCAAGTGGATCGGCCTGGTCTTCGTGGTCCTGACCCTGCTGGCTGTGATCCTGGTCAGCGCGGTGAAGACCCCCGCCAGCGCCACCACTCCGGAGACCACCCCGGCCACCACGGTTGTGACCACCGTTCCGGAGACCACCCCGGCCACCACCGTTGTGACCACCGCCCCCGCCACCACCGCGGCCGCTGGTTAAGGCCCCGCAAAAAACGACCCGCTTTCCGAAGCCGGAAAGCGGGTCGTTTTTTGTCGTTCCGCCGCAGCGGAAATTCCTTACTCCTCTCCCCCCTGGGCCGCCATGGGACAGGTGAAGAGGCTGCGGCGATAGTCGGGGCCACGGCTCAGGGCGTTGTACTCCAGCTCGTAATAGGTCTGCAGCAGGGCGCTCTCGGCGGAGCCCGGCTCCCAGGTCCCCGGCTCTCCCGTCCGGTCCCGGTAGGCGCCCTTGGTGCGGAAGGGCAGCCGGGCGTGGAGCTCCAGCAGATAGTCCTGGTAGGCGGAGGTGGGCAGGCCGGCGGCCCGGTAGAGCATGGGCATCAGATCCACGCTGGTGGTATAGTCCGTGGGCTGGGGCAGCTCCAGAGGGAAGTTGGCCCAGATCACGTAGGGCACCGTCTTCTGCCGCAGTTCCCGCTCCAGATCGGAATAGGAGGGGTCCGGGCTCAGATTCCAGATGAAGGAGGGCGCGTGGTCCCCCAGCATGCAGACGATGGTGGGACGCTCGGCGTTTTGCAGCTCCTCGGTCAGATCCCGGAAGGCCTCGGCGGACATGCGGATGCTGGTGAGATACTCGTTGAGATCGTCCGTCAGATCCCCGAAGTCCTCCTGCACGTGGACCGTATCGTATTCCGGCTCATTGCTCTCCCAGCCTCCGTGGTTCTGGAAGGTCAGCAGGTACAGGAAGCGAGGGCCCTCCCCCAGGCTCTCCCCCACCCGGAGCATGTCCTGATAGTTGTCCTCATCCAGGTTGCGGCGCTTGCCGTAGCTTCGGCAAAGGAAGTTCTCGTTGCCCATCACCACCTGATCGAAGCCCATGGCGGGATAGGCCCGGTTCCGGGAGTAGTTGGAGCCCGGCTCACAGTGCAGGGCCGCGGAGCGATAGCCCAGGCTCTTGAGATAGCGGGCGGCGTTGGTGTCGTCCCGGTTCAGGCTCACGTAATTGAAGGGGGCGTACATGGTCAGCAGACTCATGGAGTTGCCCGTCAGCACCTCGAACTCGGTGTTGTTGGTGCCGCCGCCCACGTGGGGGATGGCGGCCTTGCCGATCACGGCGCCGGGCAGATTGTAAAAAGCCTCCAGATAATCCACGTCGGTGCTGAACGGCATATAGTCCGCCAGGTCGCAGAAGGTCTCGTTGATGATCAGAATGATGTCCGGGCACTCGGCGGGAAGACTCTGGTCCGTCCGGGGCTTCAGGCTGTCCAGGTGGGCGGCGTCGTAGCCCTCGGGTTGGATCAGGTAGTGGATGGAACGGTCCACGTCCTCCACGATGCTGCTGGGGTAACCGTAGACGTAGACCCCGTCTCGCCAGGTCCAGGCCACGGTCTCCCGGGGCTTGGGCTTCTGCCAGACGAAGAGGCTGAGCCAGAGCAGCAGGCTCACACCGCAAAAGGCCCCCAGACTCCACAGAAACTGCCGCAGGCTCCAGAAGCGGAGGCCCCGCTGCCGGAACAGCCGCAGCAGCAGCCCGGCGCCGCAGCAGGCGACGCCCAGCAGCAGCATCCAGGTGATGCGCCGCTCCCACTGCAGGGAGTAGCCCCCCAGCACGTTCATCGCGGTCCGGAAGTTGGCGAACTCACTGAAATAGAGGGGGCTGCCGTGGAACTTCACCACGTAGAAATTGCCGACGCTCCAGGCCGTGGTGAGGGCCGCGGTCACGGGGATGGACCAGTACCACTTTTGCAGCAGCAGCTTCACCGCCAGATTGACCCAGAGCAGGATCCCGGTATTCAGCAGGATCAGCGCGGGAGAAAAGCGAAAGAATTCCGCGAAGCCCCTGGCCAGGCTGTAGTGGAGCTGGAAGGCCTCCAGGAAGCTCACCCCCAGCAGCACCGTAAGCTGCAGGCCCAGCCGCAGGGGCTTTTTTCCGCCCAGGGACCGGAGGAGGCCCGTCCCGGCGGGTTCAGTTTTGTGTTTCATACGATTCCTCGTTCCGTTTGAATTCAATCCAGCAGGAGATATTTCACCAGGGCCAGGGCCTCCCGGAGCACGTAGGTGGGGCGGCTGTACCAGCTGGTGGGCGCGGCCAGGCCCCAGGCCTCCAGGCCCAGATCCGCCGCCATCCGCTCAGCCCGGTACATATGCACGTCATTGCTGATCAGGGCCACCGGTCCCCGCAGCCCCTCCCGCTCCATGAGGACCAGGGAGAAGCGGAGGTTTTCCAGGGTGCTGGAGGCTTCCTCCTCCCGGTAGAGCCGGGCGGGGTCCACCCCCAGAGCCGTCAGCTCCCGGTACATGCACGCAGCCTCGGAGATGTTCTCCCGGCTGCCCTGTCCGCCGCTGAGAATGGCCACAGTCCCGGGATTGGCCGCCAGATAGTCTGCGGCCGCCTGAATCCGGTAGCGCAGAAGCTGGGACGGAAGGCTTCCCTTGACCTGGCAGCCCAGGACGATCACCGTGGGGCAGGGCTTCGGGGGCTGGGCCCGGAGCCGGGAGAGGACCAGAACGCAGAGCACCAGCACCAGCAGGACCAGGGCCAGCAGCCCCGCGCCGCTGCACAGAAGCAGCAGCCTGCTCCAGCGCCGGGACCAGAGTCTCCGCAGCAGCCGCAGAAAGCCGGGCCACCGGAAAAAGACCGCAGCCAGGACCAGAAAGCCCGCCATGGCCCCCAGGTTCACCGGGTTCAGGATGCCCCCGAAGACGGGGCAGAAAAAGACCGTAAAGCCCAGCAGAGACAGCAGGATCAGCGCCAGCCGCCAGCGGGGCAGCCGCGTCCGGGCCGCTCCGGTCCGGACAGAGCTTCTCTGCTTCACGGCTTCTGGGCGCCGCGCCGCAGCCAGTCGCCCAGCTGCAGGGTGCGGATATAATCGGAGATCAGGGCCGCCATATCGTCGGAGACAGGCAGGGTCACCGTGTCGTTCTGCAGGGTGATGACGCTCATCTTCCTGCTGCCCGCCGGGCGGATCCAGGCGATCTGCTCCGTGGGGAGGATCTGCACGGGCTCCTTGCCCTCCTTGCGGTAGAGGCCGCCGCTGCCCAGGGCCACGCCCTCCTTCACCGGCCCCAGCCGGGAAGCGGAGACGTACCAGATCAGGGGTGTGCTCTCCGGCAGGCCGAAGCTCAGCCGGAGCTTGGGCAGGCGCTCAGCGGCGCTCCGGTCCTCCGGGCGGATGGGCACGCCGTCCCGGAGCCCGGCGGCGTCATAGGCTCGGCAGAAGAGCTGCCAGGCAATCCGGGGGCTCAGGGCCGTCTCCTCCACGGGGGCCGTATACTCTGTCTGGTCGAAGCGGGGGACCCGGAGATTGGCGGGCATGGGGCCCGCAGGGCCGGGCTCCGCCCAGTTCCGGATGCAGTCGTTCAGGAATTCCAGGGTCCGCTCGGCGCCGATGCGGCTGATCCGGGCCTCGGTGAGACGGTAGGAATTGTCCTTCCCCACGATCTGCAGCAGCAGAGACAGATGCTGGCGCATCACCTGGAGACGTTCCACATTCTCCACGGGGACGCAGTCCAGGTTTCGTCCCGACTTGAAATAGAAGCGGGTGCCGGAGATGGCGAACTGTCCGCCGTTTTCAAAGAGGAAGACAGGCAGGTCCCTGGGCTGCTCCAGGCCGGAGCCCTGCCAGAACTCCGCCAGGCGGCGCTCATAGTCCTGGGCGCCGGGGAAGCAGAAATCGTCGGGCCGCAGCTTGTGCCGGGCGATGAGCTGACGGGTCAGCTCCACCCGAGCCGAGCAGTTCTCCAGGATCAGGGCCTTTTCCCGGTCCAGCAGGCGCTCCAGATAGCAGCGCCTGGCCGCCTCGCAGAAATTGCCCCGGCCCACCTGGGCCCGCAGCTCGTCGATCCCGTCAAAGTCCAGCCGATCAAAATCGTTGTTCAGGGCGATGAGCCGGAGCATATCCAGGCGGAAGATCTTTTCGTCGATCCGCTCCAGGGCGGTGACCGTGTGACGGGCGGGCAGTCCCGCCTCCGCCAGCCTGGACCGCAGCTCCGTCAGCTCCCGGCGCTCCATGTCGTCCAGCTCGGACAGGCGGTTCTGGATCTGCCGGTAGAGGGCCGCCTCGCCGCAGAGCTCCACCCGATGGCGGTAGATATTCACGTATTTGGGGTTCCAGTTGTCGGCCTCCAGGGTAACGGCCACGGCCCGGAGCTCCTTTTCGCTCATGGTCTCAATGCCGGAGGTGACCCGCTCCAGGGCCTCCAGGTCCAGCTGCTCCTGCCGCTCCTCGATGCGGCGGAAGTGCCTGGTCTTCAGCAGCTCCGCGCAGTCGGTGCGCTCCAGACTCTGCCGGATCCGGGCCAGCGTTCGGCTGTCGGCCTCCTCCACCCCGGCGCAGAGGCGCTCCAGCGCCTCGGTCTGGAGCCGGTCGATCCGGTCGTTGAGCCGGGTGAGATAGGGCATCCGGGTCTGGACCGTGTAGGGGCCCCGCTGGATCCGGTCCGCCAGGGCCCGGAGAGAGGCCAGGTCCAGATTGTCGGCGCCCTGGGTCATGCTGTCCAGCTCCTCCAGCTGCCGGGCGTTGTAGCGCTCGTGCAGCCGGTCCAGGGCCAGCTCCCGCTCCTCCGCAGGGGCTTCGGCGGCGCCCACGGCCCGGGCCAGCTCCAGCAGCTCGGCACAGTTGGCCTGCTCCGCCGCCGCCAGCATGGGCTCCAGGGGACCGCTGATCGGGGCCTTGGGCTGGGGCAGGGGCTCCCGATCCGCGCAGGGGATGTCCGCCAGCAGGTCCTCCTCCGCAGCCGTCTCCTCCGGGCGGGCTTCGCCGTCGGGGACGGGCTCCTCCGCGGGAGCGGGCTCCTCTGCGGGAGCGGGCGCCTCCATGGGAGCGGGCTCCTCCGCGACAGCAGGTTCCTCTGCGGGAGC
>CAMNHH010000139.1 GCA_946539175.1 uncultured Clostridia bacterium
TCCACAGTTATAACGAGCATCGGATTTTGCCCCCCAAAATCCAGATCCACAGCCTACCGACCTGTGGACCTTCTCAGGGCGTGCTTCTCGCCTGTCGGCTCGGCCGGTGGAGCCCCGCACCCCTATGACCCTGCAAAGAACAAGTATTATCACTCAAAGGAGATGATGATTATGAAAAATGAAACAGTCCGTATTCGTGTACGGCTGACCGATTATCTCAACCTATTTTCAGATGAACAACATAAAAATGGAAAATAAAAAAATGAGGGCATCCGAGGATGCCCTTTGGTAGTGGCCCGGGAGTTGCACCCGAATTGGCAATCTTTAAGTTTCACAAATGCTTGTCGCCTTATCGTAGTCACATTCTCATGCTGCTTGGTACCCACCATAATAAAGCCAATCACCACTACAACAATGACACTCATACCGTTCACTCCTACATAGCTAACAATACTTAAGCCAAAGCTCAGAAAGCTGTATAAAAGTGAGCACATATCAGTAGAGACTGTGCCATGCGCATAAGACACACTTGTGAAAACAAAAAGCATAGTTAGTACGTGGATCAATTGTAATATAGCATAGAGGCTCCCTAATGTCAATTTATTTACGATCTTCTAATGTCAATTGGCCTCTATCATTCTGAACTTACTCACACCGTCGCCGGTTTTTCGCTCAAGCATGGTGCCAGTGAGGGCGAAGATCCATTTCTGGCTAAATGCGGTGGAGCCAAAGAAGGCATTGACGTTTTGCTGCGGCAGGATCACATAATCGCTGTCATCCGTTTTGTTGGAGATATAGTATTTGTAGAGGAAAATTGATACCTCTGCAGGGACGCCGTTGGGCGTCAGCTCGGTGAGGCGGCGGGTAACGGGCTCCGGGAGGTCGAAATCACGATCTTTCAACGGACCAAGGACCAGCGCGTCGGCAAGAACGTCCTCGATGCGCAAGCCCCATTTTCCCTTGGTGTTCTCCGAGAAGGGGGCTGCCTGCAGATGGTCCACCTTTCCGGTCCAGAATTTGCGAAAGCCCTTCTTGAGCGAAGCTGCGTTTTCCACGGCCTCCTTCCGCACCTTGTTCGGGTGCGCCTCCACAAAGCGGATGATGTTCCCCACATGGCGGATAAGCCAGCCGTCGCCGGCCTCGTCCACAAGGTCCGGAAACTCCTCATGATAAATCGCATAGTTCGTCTGATTCCCCGGATCGTCCTGATCCGGGGTCTTTTTTGTGCCTGTTTCCGGCCGGTACTGACGCTGCACCATGCCAGCAGAGCCCTGCGGGCGTAGTCGATCCGGCCAAATCCGTTGCCGCTGTCCTCAAACAGAAAGCCTCTGGCAAGGATCGTCAGAACACGCTGAAAGCCCCAAAAGTCCTTCAGCATGGGAAAGGTGAACCGTCCCATATAAGTCGTATCGTTCTTCCGGTCAGCCTTGTACTCCGGGAAGGTCGTATAGGCCCGGAATTCTTCAAGCTCGTTTAACACGCTGCCACCACCGTTTCTTTTTGGTTTCAGGTTTTGCCGTTCTGTCGATTGCCAGCTCCCTGGCTGCTCCCGGAAGCACCTCCAGGATGAAGTCCCGCTTTCCCAGCAGCTCAGCGCATTTGATGATCTCATCTGCCGGGAAGCGATACTCGTTCTCTTCTGCCGGATCTGCGCCGGTGAAATGAAGCCTTGTTGGGAGAATTGCCAGGAAGCAATTGCTCCGCAACTGCTCTCTGTAATCCGCGGCGTCGAATACGCCTCTGAGAATGGTTCTCAGAAAGCGGCTGTCACCCTTCTTTGCGCCGGAGTTGTCCTTGATTCCCTGTTTTCGGTATTGCAGCTCCAGGTCTTCCAGAATGTCGCCCAGTATCCGATAGCCGCCGCAGCGGAAGTCACACAGCAGCTCCGCATACTTGTACGGCAGGGACCCGCCCATGATCTCCCACAAAGCGGCCATGCGGTCCTCCGGCGGTGTGAACTGCCAGCTGGATTCCCGCAGGCGGGCCAAAGCATCCCGGATCACGAATGGCGCATAGCGGTCAAAGTCCCGGAACAGTTGATCCACGGTGATTTCGTCCTCCTGATTCCGGGAGAACAGGATACGCCGGATGTCTTTCCGACAGTTCTCGGAGGGCTTGATGTGCCGGTATTCCTCGCAGCGCTGGACAGCCTCCTCATAGTCGGCAATGATGGATTTTACCTTTTCCAGCGTTTTGGGATTGATTGTGTTCTCCCATCCCGGATCTGTCGCAAATGCAAACAATTCCTCGCTCCGGGCGGGTACAGCCTTCGGGCGCTTCGTCTGCTTGCCCAGCTCCTTTGCATACCAGGGTGTCCGCTCCAGATTTGCGGTGATTTCCTCCCAATCCCGGAGCTGAAAATACTTCTTCATCCGCGCTGCCATGGAGGGCTCATACCACTTGCGCTCGTCAGGGTCTCCTGCGATCCGCTTGTATTCCAGGAAGCCGCTGCGGATTTCGGATTGATCCTGCAGGTATTCCGTCAGATCCGGCTTGATGCCGCTCTTGGCTGAGTCGATTTCCAAGCCGGTGAGGATGGTCAGCATTTCCGTTTCTTTTCGATAGCGTTCCCGGTCTTGGACTGGTGTGTGCTCGTCGTAGGCCAGGATGCTGCGCCGCAGGGCGGCGTTGGAAATCTGCCCAATGCGGGAGGAAAAGGTGCTTTTTACAGCTTGGAAGCGTGCCTGCCAATCCATTGCGTCTGCCAACAGAGGCTCTGCCGCAGGGATTTTCAGCAGGGGCAGATTGTTCTCATTTTCAAACCCGCCTTGATAATTGCGCCGTATACACTGATTCAGCAGGGGCTCGGCGTAGACGTGAACGGTATCGCCGTCGTAGTCCGCGCCTCCCAGCCGATCCGGGATCAGGCTGCGGCTATCCACCATGACGACGTAGTACAGGTGGGACAGATACTTCTCACGCAGGGGACCGACGTCGGCCAGAGGCCGTGCAAGGACCTCTTCATTCCTTGAAATGTGGGGATTTCGGAGGATCGTCAGCTGCTCCTGCAGAGGATAGGACGGCTGCGGAACGTAAACAACCGCGCCGGACAAACATTCCTTTATAAGAGCCTGATATGCCGACTCGGAAGCGGGCCGCGCCAGCTCCGCCAGCAGCCGCATCAGATCATCCGAGAGGTAGCGGGCGTCCCCGCTGACCATGAGCTTTCCGATGGCAAAATCTTCCCGGATCGCCTCCGCTCGCTTTTCCAGTTCTCTTTGAAAGACGCGCTCTTTCAAAAACGCCGGGTTCTTGCAAAGCAGCTCGCCTCTTGCAAGATTGGGATCACCAAAGACCGGGTTCCGGCTTCGCAGTTCATCTTGGAGATAAGAAAGCTGCCACGCCTCATTTGCGACCGCGTTATAGTAGGCCATTTCCGTGCCCTTGGTGAGCCAGCTTTGCGCCGCTTCCTCCGGGGAGGCTGCCCATTCAAAGGACAGCTCGGAAGGCCTGTATTCCTCCGCTGTGATGGCGGCGGTATTCAAAAGCTGGTAATTCAGCTCGGTGAGACCGTCCCGATTTCGGTGGTCCATGCCAGTGATAAAGAGGCTGTGGCCGTAGTGCCTGCAGCGCTCCAAGTATTCCTCCCAGCTCAGATTGTTTTCGCTCATCCAGCCCAGGCCCTTGAACATGCTCCGGGTCAGGATCATATCCACATCCTCAACGGAATGCCGCACACCGAAAATGTCCTCGATCTCCCTGACCCCCAGCTCTGCGAACAGGGCATGGAAATCCACAGCATGAACCACGCCCTTGATATAGGGCAGTCGGATTTGGAAAGAGTAGTGATCGCCTCGCGCATCCGAGGCAAGGGCTTCTCCCAATCGCTTGGAGACAAGGCCCTCGCCGTCAAATTCCAGAACCTCCACGTCGGCAGTCTGCTCCACTCTGGAATAGCGGCGCACAGGCAGATCTGTGCCGTCGTCCTTCACCGTGACAATGGATACGTTTTTCACAAGGCTGCGGGGATTGTCTACCACAACGATGTGGTCTGCGTCCATCCGAAAGCCATTGTATTCTCCGGCTTCGATCCTTCTTCCGTCGCTGAACAGCAGACCGTTGTAGGCGTATAGCTTGGAGAGCTGGCACTGGCGAAGCTCCATTCCCAGCGTCATCCGCTCCCACATGGCCTCAAACAGGTCCGCACACAGAAAGGACAGCTTGTTCTGCCGGCTCATATTGCCGGATCGTTCAAAAGCGACAAAGCGCACCGAACCTCTCCCGAAATCCACCTCAATGCCTTCCGGACGGAAGAGCCACTCAGCCCGGTCCTGCAGCTCCTTGGCCCAGCCCACAGGGCGACGGTCAAAGACGCCGGAAAAGTCGAGATAGATCAGCGCGTGAAACAGCTCGTCACAGACCGGCGGCAGATTGCTCGGTTCTGTGCCGTGAATGGCAAGTAAAAGCTGACGGAACATTCCGCAATCGCTCTGCAGAGTTTCTTTCATGGCATGGCTGTTTGATACCGCCTCTGTATCGAAATAGAAGCGATACCCGTCTGCGGTTTTTCCGGCGCAGGAGAGCAGGGTCCGCGCCGATATTTGCAGGATTTTATATCGCTGCAGCAGCATTTTCATCCCACCTTTCTCAAAATCCCTATTTATAAATAACTGGTCTCACTTTTTGGGGGATTATCCTCCATGCCCTCCATGCTCGCATTGTAGCATAGGATATGTCCAAAAAACGGGACAGAAAGCAAACCGATGGAGCGTGGCCGTCAGCCCATTCATCGGGTTTTTCTATTTATAAATAACTGGTCTCACTTTTTGAGACAGTTCGCTTGACGACGAAAGGAGGTGATGAAAATGTCAAGTGTTTTTGAAGCCGTGAAAAGAATGGTGTCGGTACCGGTGGCAGCGGAGGACTGCGGTTTGGAGGTGAACAGCGCAGGCATGGTCCGCTGTCCGTTCCACGAGGACCACACGCCGAGCATGAAGCTGTATATGGACCACTTCTACTGCTTCGGCTGCGGCAAGCACGGCGACGTGATCGATCTGATTGCGGGGCTCGCCGGAATTACGCCCTACGAAGCAGCGCTGAATCTGGCGGAAGCCTATCACGTCGATGTGGAAAACCTGCCGGATCAGCGTCCTGTTGACCTTGCGGCAAAGGCAGAGCTGAAACGCTTTCAAGAGGATCAGCTCCGCTGTCAGCGGATACTCTGCGAGTATCTGCGCTTGCTGGCGGGATGGAAACAGCGCTACGCGCCGCCCGAACCTTACGCCGAACCGGACGACCGATTTGTGGAAGCATGTCAGATGATCGACACGATTGATTATCTGACGGATCTGCTGATCGTCGGCACGCTGGAGCAGCGGGTCAAAGCCGTGGACCTGCTGTTGGCGGACGGCAAGATCGACCAACTGGAAGAACGACTCAATCGAATCAAAGAGGAGGAACAACATTTTGCAAACTGAAACCAACCACACAATCGAAGAAACCACAATTCCAGAGAAAGGAGGAAACCCTATGTTTGAAAACTTTGACGCCCTGCCCACCGTGCTGAACGTGAAGGATCTGACCGCCTTCCTGGGCATTCCCCAGAGCAGCGTTTACGATCTGATGCACCGTGCGGACTTTCCCACGCTGCACGTCAACGCCCGGCTGCTGGTCACCAAGGCCAATC
>CAMNHH010000140.1 GCA_946539175.1 uncultured Clostridia bacterium
TACATCAAGCACGCCTCCCGGCCCTTCATCTTCTCCGCCTCCATGACCCCCGCCAACTGCGCCACCGCCCTGGCGGCCCTGCGGCATCTGGAGGCCCACCCCGAGATCGTCACCCGGCTCCGGGAGAACTCCGCCTATGCCCGGGAATGCTTCCACAAGAAGGGCGTCCGCATCATCGAGGCCGAAACCCCCATCGTGCCCATCTACACCTACGAGGTGCACAATACCCTGGAGAAGGCACGGCAGGCCTACGACGCGGGCGTCTACGTGAACCCCGTGCTGCCTCCCGCCTGCGCCGAGGGGGAGTGCCTGCTGCGCACCAGCTATATGGCCACCCATACCAAGGCCCTCATCGACGAGGCCACCGACATTCTTGCAAAGGTGTTGAAGGAACATGCCTGAATTCGTTGCCATCGTCACCGGAGGAAGCTCCGGCATCGGCCTGGCCGCGGCCCGGGCCCTGCGGGATCAGGGCCTGACGGTCTTTGTCGTGTCCCGCCGCCCCTTCACGGAGAAGGGGCTCCACCATCTCTGCTGCGATGTGGCGGACGAGCGCCAGTGCGCCGAGGCGGTGCAGAGTGTGCTCCATAAGGCGGGGGACCTGGATCTGCTGGTGAACTGCGCCGGCTTCGGCATCTCCGGGGCCGTGGAATTCACGGAGGCCGCCGAGGCCAAAAAGCAGATGGAGGTCAACTTCTTCGGCTGCGTCAACATGACCAAGGCCGCCCTGGGCCATATGCGCCAGCGGGGCAACGGGCGGATCGTGAATATCAGCTCCGTGGCGGCCCCCGCCGCCATCCCCTTCCAGGCCTACTATTCCGCCTCCAAGGCGGCCATCAACGCCTGGACCGCGGCCCTGGCCAACGAGCTGCGGCCCTACGGGGTCAGCGTGACCGCCGTTCAGCCCGGGGACATCAAAACCGGCTTCACCGCCGCCCGGGAGAAGTCCGTCGCCGGGGACGAGGCCTACGGCGGCCGGATCTCCAGATCCGTGGCCAAGATGGAGCATGACGAGCAGAACGGCATGGACCCCGCCAAGGCCGGGGCCTATATCGCCAAAATCGCCCTGAAAAAGCACCCCAAGCCCGTCTATACCATCGGCCTCAGCTACAAGGCCATCTGCGTCCTGTTGAAGCTGCTGCCCTGCCGCCTGGCCAACTGGGCCATCGGGAAGCTGTACGCTTAGTCCCCGCCCGCAGCCATGGGCCGCCCCCCCGCCCGAAGGGCAAATGGAGCGTTGAGACTGTTCGGATTTTATGGATGATCTGAACCTGTACCTGTTTCCGGAAGAAGCTTCGAAGGAACGGGTGAATTTGGGGTGGGCAAATCTCGGAAAAGAGCTGCGGAGGCGTTCCGCTCTTTGCCCGATTTCAATTTCTGAACGATGCAGCTGCAGAGGCATGAGCCGCGCTCATGCCTCTGTTTCTCTGTGAAATTTCTGTTGCCTTTTTTCCCGCCCTGGGGTAAAATAATAGAAACTGTCCGTGGCTCAAATGGCAATTTGAACCACCCCCATTTTCAATTCTCAATTCCTGTGAGGTTCCTATGCCAAACGTATTTGATTACCTGTCCTGGCGCTCCGACGTGCCGCTTTGGGTGTCGCCCTTCAACGAGGTGGACAATCTGATCCTGTCGGAGCTGATTTATACGGACTTTGCCGGGGTGGTGCCCGCCGACGGCTCCGCCGTTTCCCTGGCGGAGGCCCGGGACCGCTTTTTCCGGCTCCATGACCGGGAGGAGATCCAGGCCCGCACCGCCTATTCCTACACCGCCCGGGCGCCCTTTCTCATGGACGCCATGCTGGAGGGGGTCCGCTTTGCCGGAACGCGGATCTTTGACTATGAGGCTGTCATCGACAAGGACGAGGCGGCCCAGTTTGCCGCCGGGGGTTTCCTGCTGCCGGACGACACGGTTTACGTCGCCTTCCGGGGCACCGACGGCACCGTGGTGGGCTGGAAGGAGGACCTGATCCTCTCCTACCGCAGCCATACCCAGGGCCAGATCCGGGCGGCGGACTATCTGCAGCGCCTGGGCGCCATGACCAGCCTGCCCCTCCGGGTGGGCGGCCACTCCAAGGGCGGCAATCTGGCGGTGTACGCGGCGTCCTTCTGCCCGCCGGAGCTCCAGGACCGGATGCTGCGGATCTACAACAACGACGGCCCCGGCTTCCGGGAGGAGGTCCGGGGTCTGGAGGGCTACCAACGCGTCCAGCCAAAGTGCGTCAGCCTGGTGCCGGATACCTCCGTCATCGGTCTGCTGCTGGAGAGCGACTGCCCCCGGCGGGTGGTAAAAAGCAGCGCCTCGGGGCTGGTGCAGCATGACGGCTTCACCTGGGAATGCGGCCCCACGGAGTTCACCGCCGCCGAGCAGACCCGCACCGGCTCCTACCTGGAAAAGACCGTGGACAATTGGGTGGCCCGGCAGGATGACGCCACCCTCCGCTCCCTGGTGGACTCCCTGTTCACCGTCTTCGAGGCCACGGGAGAGGAGACCTTCCACTCCATGACCACCAAAAAAATGCGCTCCGCCGAGCTGATGATGGCGGCCTTCCGGGCTCTGCCCCGGGAGAAGCAGTGGGAGCTGCTGACCGCCACCGGCCGCCTGGTGCAGTCCACCGGCCACACAGCCAAGGAGATGGCCGCCCAGGAAAACGGAACGAAAAACGAGCAGCGCGCATAACGCGACTGCCGGCGGCATAGGCTGTCGGGAGGTGATCCAATGAGACGCTTCCTTCCGCGCCGCCGACCCCGCCGCCCGCCGGGGAAACGGACCTGCCTTCTGCTGCTGGCCCTGGCCCTGGGGCTGGTGCTGTACCTCCGCTTCGGCTGGCTGCCCACGGTGCGGGCGCTGGTGGCCATGGAGCTGGACAACGAGACCTCCAACCTGATCAACGAGGCGGTGGACGAATACCTGGCCGCGGGCCAGCTCCGCTATGAAGATCTGGTCACGCTGGAGCGGGCCGGGGACGGCTCCGTGGCCGCCGCCCGCATCGACCTGGCTGCCGTGAACGCCATGAAATCCGTGGTGCTCCGGGCCCTGGACGAGCGGGTCCCCGCCCGGGTCCGGGAGCGGGTGGGGATCCCCCTGGGGAATACCCTGCTTCCGGCGCTGTTTTCCGGCCGCGGCGGCAGCCTGCCGGTGGGGGTGGTGTCGCTCCGCTCCACCAACGCAGAGCTGGAGAGCAGCCTCACAGCCGCCGGCATCAATCAGACGCTGCACACCCTGTCCCTCCGGGTGGAGGTGGAGCTGCTGCTCCTGACCCCGGCGGGCCTCATCAACCGCAAGGTCTGTACGAAGGTGCCCGTCGCCCAGACAATCCTGTTAGGCGAGGTTCCCGATATCCTGTTGTCACCCCCATAGGGAAAGTGCCCGCAGCCGCCCCTACGGGCAGGACGGGACCCAACGGGGGAAACGGCCCCTGCTGAAGCGCGCGGCCCTGGGCTTGCCGCAACTGAAGAAACGAAGGAGAAACGAACATGGAACCGAAAGAAGAAGTTCTGCAGCTGACAAAAACCCTCAACGAGGCCAATTACCGCTATTACGTGCTGGACGATCCCACCATGCCGGACTTTGAATATGACCGGCTGCTGCGGCGGCTGGAGGTCCTGGAGGCGGAGCACCCGGAGCTGCGGGCCCCGGACTCTCCCACCCAGCGGGTGGGAGGCGCCGCCGTCAGCCAGTTCGAGAAGGTGGAGCATCCGGTGCCCCTGGAGAGCCTCCAGGACCTGTTCTCCCTGGAGGAGCTGGCGGAGTTCCATGACCGGATCCGCCAGACCATCCCCGACCCGGAATACAGCGTGGAGCCCAAGGTGGACGGCCTCTCCGTGGCGCTGGAATACGTCGACGGCGTCTTCGTCCGGGGCGCCACCCGGGGCGACGGGCAGGTCGGAGAGGACGTGACGGAGAACCTTCGCACCGTCCGATCCATCCCCATGAAGCTGGAGAACGCCCCCCACCGGCTCATCGTACGGGGGGAGGTCTTCATGCCCAAGGCCGTCTTTGAGAAGCTGAACGAGGCCCGGGAGCAGGCGGGGGAGTCCCTCTTCGCCAACCCCCGGAATGCCGCCGCCGGCTCTCTGCGGCAGCTGGATCCCAGGATCGCCGCCCAGCGGCGGCTGGACATTCTGGTGTTCAACCTCCAGCTCTGCGAGGGCCGGAGCTTCCGCACCCACACCGAGACCCTGGACTATCTGCGCTCCCTGAAGTTCAAGGTGATCCCCTATACCCTCTGCACCAAGCAGGAGGAGATCGACGCCCAGATCGCCGCAGTGGACGAGAGCCGCTACAGCCTGTCCTACGACATCGACGGGGCGGTGGTGAAGCTCAACGATCTGGCGGGCCGGACCCTTCTGGGCTCCACCGCCAAGTTCCCCCGCTGGGCCGCCGCCTATAAGTATCCCCCGGAGATCAAGGAAACGGTGCTGCGCCAGATCCTGGTCCAGGTGGGACGCACCGGGGTCCTGACCCCAAAGGCCGTGGTGGACCCGGTGCGGCTGGCGGGCACCACCGTCACCAACGCCACCCTCCACAACCAGGCCTTCATCTCCGAAAAGGACATCCGCGTGGGCGACACGGTGCGCATCCGCAAGGCCGGGGAGATCATCCCGGAGATTTTGGGGATCGTCCCCGAAAAGCGGCCCGCTGGGGCCGAGCCCTACCGCCTGCCCGCCGTCTGCCCCGTCTGCGGAGCCCCCGTGGAGCGGGACGAGGACGGGGCAGCCCTGCGCTGCACCGGCGCCGAGTGCCCGGCCCAACTGAGCCGCAACATCGCCCACTTCGTCTCCCGGGACGCCATGGACATCGACGGCCTGGGCAGCGCCATCGTGGAGCAGCTCATCGCCGCGGGCCATATCCAGTCCCCGGCGGATCTGTATTATCTGACTTTGGATCAGCTTTCCTCCCTCTGGAAGAAGGGCGACAAGGCCCCCAGAAAGCTCCTGGCCTCCATTGAGGCCAGCAAGCAGAACGACCTGTCCCGGCTGATCTACGCCCTGGGCATTCGCCAGGTGGGGGCCAAGGCCGGGAAGATCCTGGCCCAGGCCTTCGGGAACCTGGACGCGCTGATGGAGGCAGACGAGGAACGGCTGACCCAGGTGCCGGACGTGGGAGAGATCACGGCCCGGAGCATCGTGAGCTGGTTCCGCAGCCCCCAGTCCCGGCATATGATCCAGCGGCTGCGGACAGCGGGGGTCAACTTCGCCTCTACCGTGGAGATTACGGACCGCCGCTTCGAGGGCAAAACCTTCGTGCTGACGGGAGCCCTCACCCGCTTCACCCGGGAGGAGGCCACAGAGCGGATCGAGGCCTTCGGCGGCAAGGCCAGCGGCTCCGTGTCGAAAAAAACCTCCTACGTCGTCGCCGGTGAAAACGCCGGCTCCAAGCTCCGCAAGGCAAACGAGCTGGGCATCCCGGTCCTCAGCGAGGAGGAGTTCCTGGAGATGCTGAAATAGGCATCAGGGATCAGGCATCAGGCCCGCCCGCAGGGGGGCAGCGCCTCGACGCCCCGCGTCAGCGAAGCGCCGTCATCAGCAAAAATGAATTGGGCAGCTTGATCCTTGCGATCAGGCTGCCCAATCTTATTTGTTCCATGATTACTTGCTGCTTGTTA
>CAMNHH010000141.1 GCA_946539175.1 uncultured Clostridia bacterium
ATGGCCAAGGACGTGGTCTGCATCACCGCCAAGGGCAAGCCCATCAAGGCCAAGACCCTGGGCCAGCAGCGCTATATGAAGGCCATTCTGAAAAACACCATCACCATCGGTGTAGGACCTGCCGGAACGGGCAAGACCTATCTGGCGGTGGCGGCGGCGGTGGCTGCCTTCCGGGAGAAGACGGTCAACCGCATCATCCTCACCCGTCCCGCCGTGGAGGCCGGGGAACGGTTGGGCTTTCTGCCTGGCGATCTGCAGAACAAGGTAGATCCCTATCTGCGCCCCCTCTACGACGCCCTGTTCGACATGCTTGGGCCGGAAACCTACCAGAAATATCTGGAAAAGGGCAATATTGAAGTGGCTCCCCTGGCCTACATGCGTGGTCGCACGCTGGACGACAGCTTTATCATTCTGGACGAGGCACAGAATACCACCCGGGAACAGATGAAGATGTTCCTGACCCGGCTTGGCTTCGGGTCTAAAATTGTTATCACCGGCGACGTGACCCAGATCGACCTGCCCACCGACAAGACCAGCGGTCTGAAGGAGGCTCTGAAGGTGCTGGAAAACATTCCGGACATTGCCATCTGCAGGCTCAGCGCCTCCGACGTGGTGCGTCACGCCCTGGTGCAGAGCATTGTGGCCGCCTACGACAAATACGAAAACGCCAAGTCGCAGCCGGAGAAAAAGCCCCCGGTCAAGAACTACCGAAAGAGATGAGTCCAATGAAAAACAATATCGTCATTACCTTCCAAATCGAAAAGGGCATCCGCCGCCTTCCCCTGTGGCTGCATCTGAAAAAGTGCATTGAGGCCACCCTGGAGGCGGAGGGCGTCAGCGTTCCATGCGAGATCAACGTGCTGGTTGCGGACAATGAGACCATCCGGGCCATCAACAAGGCATACCGGAGCATTGACCTGGAAACAGATGTGCTGTCCTTCCCCATGTTCCAGTTTGAGCCGGGGAAGCTGCCCCGGGACCTCTCCGAATACCTGGACCCCGAGACCGGTCTGCTGCCTCTGGGGGACATGGCCATCTCCTATGAAAAGGCCAAGGCCCAGGCGGAGGAGTTCGGTCACAGTGTCAAGCGGGAGCTGGGCTATCTGACCATCCACTCCATCCTGCATCTGCTGGGCTATGACCACGTGGACGAAGGCCCCATGAAGAAGCAGATGCGGGCCAGGGAGGAAGCGATCTGTGCCGAGATCGACCTGGAACGCTGAACAAATTGACAATTGAACGTGGAAAAATTGAAAATTTCCTTTCTGAAAGCTGTTCTTTCCGACACACCGATTTTGACAGAAACCAGACGAAAAGCCTGGGACGCGACATATCGGGGCATATACCCGGATGAGATGATTGACAATTATGATTATGCCTATTATCTTGCAAGGGATGAAAAGCGTATAACAGATTCCGAGCAGCTTGTGTACCTGCTGATGGACAAGGAAAACTGCGGCGGCTACCTCTGCGTTGGGTCTCCGTCCTTCGGCACATACAAGGATTTTGGGTTCTGCCTGAACGCGCTGTATTTGTTACCAGCTTACCAGGGACGAGGCTTCGGTAGACAGGCTTTTGCGATTACCGCGGCGGAATGCCGTCGCAGGGGCTTTCAGAAGTTTTTTTGCGGCTGCAACGCCCACAATCAAAAAGCCCGGAATTTCTATGGACACATGGGCGGACATCTTGGCGCCGCGAGGCTGGGGCACCTGAACCCCGCCTTGGACCAGGTATATTTTGAGTTTACATTGAACTCTGAACGCTGAACTCTGAAGACAAAGGAGAACGTCATGAACACCAAATCAGCCATGATCGCCATCTGCGGCAGACCCAACGTGGGCAAGTCCACCCTGACCAACACTGTGGTAGGGGAGAAGGTGGCCATTGTTTCCAACAAGCCCCAGACCACCCGAAACCGCATCTGCGGCATTCTGGACCGGGGGGATACCCAATTCGTCTTTATGGACACCCCTGGCTTCCACAAGCCCCGCACCAAGCTGGGGGACTACATGGTTTCCGTGGTGGAGGAGTCCGTCTCTGACGTGGACGTGGCCCTGCTGCTGGTGGAGCCCATCGCCAACATCGGACCTCAGGAGGAGGCGTTGATTGCCCGCTTTGAGCAGTCCGGCGTCCCCGCCGTTCTGGTCATCAACAAGATCGACGAGGTGGAGGACAAGGAGCAGCTGCTGGCGGTCATCGCCGCCTACAAGGACGCCTTCGATTTCGACGCCATCATTCTCATCTCAGCCAAAACCGGCGAGGGCGTGGAGGATCTGCTGAAGACCTGTGAAGACTACGCCGCGGAGTCTCCCTGGTTCTTCCCGGAGGGCATGACCTCCGACCAGCCGGAGCGGCAGGTCATCGCGGAGATCATCCGGGAGAAGATGCTCTGGAACCTGGAGAAGGAGATCCCCCACGGTACCGCCGTGGAGATCACCAAATTCTCTGAGCGGGACAACGGTGTCATCGACATAGACGCCACCATCTACTGTGAGAAGGCCAGCCACAAGGGGATCATCATCGGCAAGGGCGGCCAGATGCTGAAGAAGATCAGCACCCAAGCCAGGGCCGACTGCGAGCGCTTTATGGGGGCCAAGGTCTATCTCCAAACCTGGATCAAGGTCAAGGAGAACTGGCGGGACAGCGATTTCATGATCCGCAACTTCGGGTACAGCGATCAATGATCCCCGCATAAAAAGGACTTCTTATACAAAAGCTATTCTTACTACAACTGTCGGGAGGCTTTGCGTATGGAGGATCCTGTTATGCTTTGGAAGGCTTTTGAACGCTCCGGCTCGCCGGAGATTTACCTGCAATACCGGCAGGCGGCGGATCGCTTGTCCTGCCTGCCGCAACGGAGAAGCTATGTATATCAAGACAGAAGCGGTGGTTCTCCGCGAGGTGGAGATCAACGACGCCGACAAGCTGCTGGACCTGCTCTCTAAGGATCGGGGCCTGATGACCGTGAAGGCAAGAGGCGTCCGCCGGGGCAGCTCGCCTCTGAAGAGCGCCTGCCAGCTTTTGACCCTGTCGGAGTTTACCCTCCAGGACTATCGGGGCAAGCTGACGGTACAGGAGGCGCAGAGCATCGAGCAGTTCCGTCCCCTGCGGGATAACATTGAGCTGCTGGCCCTGGGCTCCTATTTTGCCCAGGCGGCCGGAGCCGTGGCCCAGGCGGACGCACCGAACCCGGAGCTCATGTCTTTGCTGTGCAACGCATTGTTCGCCCTGGGCAAGCTTGGCCGCGGCCAGGCGCTGGTCAAGGCCGCCTTTGAGCTGCGGCTGGCCTGTCTGGCGGGCTTTACCCCGGATCTGACCGCCTGCGCGGTCTGCGGATCGCCGGAGGCGGACCGATTCGATCTGTCCCAGGGCACTCTGTCCTGCTCCGGCTGTCAGACAGGGGAGTCGGGTATTCGGATGCCTCTGAGTCCCGGTATGCTGCTGGCCATGCGCTATATCGTCTGGTGCGAGCCCAAGCGGCTGTTTTCCTTCCGCCTGGACGAGAATTCTCTGCGGGAGCTCAGCAGCCTGACTGAGGCCTATCTGATGACCCAGCTGGAGCACAGCTTCTACACCCTGGATTTCTATAAGACCCTCTTACATTACGGAGATACGATATGACAGAATTATATGAAAAATCCCTGCAAAAGCTGGAGCTGGATCGGGTGCTGGAGCTTCTGGCCCAGTCCGCCGTCTCCGGCGAGGCCAAGGAGCGCTGCCGGAAGCTGCGGCCCTTGACCGACCGGGAGGATGTAATCGGCCTGCAGCTGCAAACCTCTGACGCCTGCCGTCTGATCGACCTGCGTTCATCGCCTGCCTTTCAGGACGTGCAGGACGTGCGGCCCAGTCTGGACCGGGCGGATCGAGGCGGCAGTCTGAACCCCAGAGAGCTGCTGCAGATCGCCGGCGTACTGCGCTGCGCCAGAGCCGCCAAGGAGTACTACGACGGCGCCTGCGCCAACAGCTCCCTGGACTGGATGTTCGCCTCCCTGACTCCCAACCGCTATCTGGAGGAACGGATTACCGGCGCGATCCTCTCCGAGGAGGAAATCGCGGACGCCGCCAGCCCGGAGCTGGCAGACATCCGCCGCCATATGCGGATCCAGAGCGCGAAGATCAAGGAAAGCTTGCAGAAGCTGATCAGCTCGCCCGCCTATTCCAAGTTCCTGCGGGATCCCATCATCACCCTGCGCCAGGACCGCTATGTGGTGCCGGTGAAGGCGGAGTTCAAGAATGAGATCCCCGGCCTGATCCACGACGTCAGCTCCAGCGGCTCCACCTTCTTTGTGGAACCCATGTCCTCGGTCAATGCAAACAACGCCCTGCGGGAGCTCCTGCTGCGGGAGAAGAAGGAGATCGAGCGTATTCTGGCGGAGCTGTCCGCGGAGGCTGCCAACCACAGGGAAACCATCTCCCAGGACTACGCCATGCTGGTGGAGCTGGACTTGATCTTTGCCCGGGCCAAGCTCTCCTTCCGCATGAAGGCCGCGGAGCCCCAAATTCGGGAGGACGGACGTCTGGAGCTGATCCAGGCTCGTCACCCTCTGATCGATCCCAAGACCGTTGTGCCCGTCTCTGTCCATCTGGGTAAGGACTTCGACACCCTGATTATCACCGGCCCCAACACCGGCGGCAAGACGGTGACGCTGAAAACCGTCGGCCTGCTGACCCTTATGGCGGAGTGCGGTCTGCACATTCCCGCGGCGGACGGCAGCTGCGTATCCGTGTTTGAGAACGTGCTTGCGGACATCGGTGACGAACAGAGCATTGAGCAGAGTCTTTCCACCTTCTCCGCCCACATGCGGAACATCGTGCAGGTGGTAGAGCAGTGCGGCGATCGCTCCTTGGTCCTGTTCGACGAGCTGGGCGCCGGGACAGACCCGGCGGAGGGCGCCGCCCTGGCCATCGCGCTGATCGAATACTGTCGGCAGCAGGGGAGCCGCGTAGCCGCCACCACCCATTATGCGGAACTGAAGGTCTACGCCATGCGGACGCCCGGCGTTACCAACGCTGCCTGCGAATTCAATGTGGAGACCCTGAAGCCCACCTACAAGCTGCTGATCGGCGTTCCCGGCAAATCCAATGCCTTTGCCATCTCCCGCCGCTTGGGCCTGCGCGAAGAGATCATCAATTCCGCCAGGAATACCGTCAGCCAGAACGATCTGGACTTTGAGGAGGTGCTGGATCAGCTGGAGCAGCAGCGGCAGCAGATGGAGCAGGCCCGGATCGAGGCAGAGCGCCTGCGTCAGGAGACGATGCGGACCCAGCAAAAGTCTGAGGAATACTACGCCCAGATCAAAAAGGAAAAGGAAAAAGCGGAGGCCCAGGCCCGACGGGAAGCACAGATGATCCTGGACGAGGCCCGCCGCACCGCCAATTCCGTCTACGAGGAGCTCAAGGCCCTGCGCAAGCAGATGAAGGACACTGCCGACGCCCAGGGCGTCAACGCCCGCCAGGCGGAGCTGCGTCGTCAGCTCAACGAGGCGGAGAACAAGCTGGCGCCGCAAAAAAACCAGGTGGAGCGTCCCAAGCCCAGCCGGGAGATCCGGGCAGGGGACACGGTAGAGCTGCTGAAGCTGGGCACCA
>CAMNHH010000142.1 GCA_946539175.1 uncultured Clostridia bacterium
AAATCCCAATTTGCGTCGCGACAGGTCTGAGCTTTTCCGAAACCTTTTCCCTCCGTGGTTCGTATACACAGTGAAAGGCCTTTCAAACAGAGTGAGGTGATGGGATTTGAGACCTGATCTGGAGCAGGTCATGGGGGCCCACGGCAAGCGGGTGTTTGCCGCGGCCTACAGCCTGCTGAAGAATCGGGAGGACGCCGAGGACGTGGTGCAGGATACCTTCCTGCGGTATTATACCTGCAGAAAGCAGTTCGACTCCGAGGAGCATCTGCGGGCCTGGCTGCTGCGGGTGGCGATAAACCGGGCCCGGGATCTGCTGAAAGCGGCCGCCCGGCAGCGCAGCGTCCCGCTGGAGCTGGAGCCTGGGATCGAAGCCTTCCCCAGCGACGAGAGCCGCGAGCTGTTCCGGGCCGTGACAGCCCTGCCGGAGCCCTACCGGATCGTGATCCATCTGCACTACTACGAGGACTACCCCGTCCGGGAGATCGCCCGGGTCCTGCGGCTGCCCCAGGCCACGGTGAAGACCCGGCTCTTCCGGGGCAGGGAGCTGCTCAAAAAGACACTCAAGGAGGACACACCATGACAGAACACGAACGCTACACAGAGGCCTTCGCCAGGCTGGACACCGGAGTCACCCCGGCACAGGTCCGGGCCCTGGCGGAGCTTCGGAAAGGAACAATCACAATGAAGCACAGAAGACCCTTACGGATCGTTTTGATCGCGGCCCTGGTGCTCCTGCTGCTGGCGGGCTCCGTCACCGCGGCAGGCGTCAGCGGCGGCTGGCTGCTGCCGGCCCTGTCCAACGCGGGCATGAACTCCGCCCTGCTGGAAAAGATCATGCACCCCGCCGTCTCCGCCACCGTAGGAAACGAGCGCTGGACCGTGGACGAGCTGCTGATCGAGGGAAATACCGTCTTTTTGCAGTACACCCGGGAAAGCCTGGACGGCAGCCCGCTCCCGGAGCACCCGGAGGGGGCCGATTGGCTGGTGTATTGGATGGACGCTGACGGAACGAATCTGAGCGACATGGAGGGCAGCACCGGCTATGTGACGGAGGACAGCGGCGATCCCACCCGCCAGGTAGAGCTTCGGAGCTTTGATTTTTATCTGGACGGCAGGGAGCCGGATTGGGCGCACACGACCCTGCTGCTCTATCTGGACAAGGGCGCCCTCTTCCCCAGGCTGATGTTTTCCGCGCCGGTCGGAACGCCCTTGTACCGCAGCGCCGCGCTGGAAGACGGGACCCCAGTGAACATCGGGCGCTTTACCCTGGAGCTGGACCCCACGGGAATCACCCGGAACATGGACGCGGACTTTGCCGTGGTCCTGGCAGACGGAACAACCGTGGAAGGCGGCGGCGCCAGTGGGATCGATTCTCCCGAGCAGGGGCTGGTTCCCGGCTATACGCTCCAGATCAGTCTTCGGCAGATCATCGATCCCGCCGAAGTAACCGCCCTCGTCATCGACGGCGTGAGCTATCCCCTGACGGACGCGCCGTAGGGACGGCTCGCAGCCGTCCGGGTAGGGGCGGCTCTTACCCCCAGGGTGAGCCGCCCGGCATTCGGAACGAATGCAATTTGCCGGAGGCAAATCCGGCAACCCTCGAATGCCCTGCAAGCAATTGTTTTCTCCGCAAACGCAGAAGCCCCGGGCGGGCGCTCAATGCGCGCCCCTACGGCGTCGGCGTCACGGCGCGAAGCCCCTCCGCGCTGAGGCGGGCGCCGGCTGCGCCTGCCAGGATCAGATCGGCGGCGGGGTCCAGGAGGGTGGCCTGGATCAGACGGCGCAGCGCCCGGGCTCCGGCGGGGTCCCGGGCGCTTTGCTTTGCCAGCCAGGCGGGGAAGGCCGGGTCCGGCTCCACCCGCAGGCCGGCGGCCTCCACCCGGGCCAGAGCCTCCCGCAGCTGCAGGGCGGCGATCTGCTCCAGTGTTTGCTCCGTCAGGGGCCTGAACTGCACCACCGCGTCCATGCGGCCCAGCAGCTCCGGGGAAAAGGCTCCCCGGACCCGGTCCCGGGCTGACGCTTCCCCCGCCCCGGCTGCCCCGCCGAAGCCCGCCCTTGCCTTTGCGCCCAGAGTCCCGGCGTTGGTGGTCATCACCAGAATGGTATTGCGAAAGTCCGCCCGGCGGCCCAGGCTGTCGGTCAGGCGGCCGTCCTCCAAAATCTGCAGCAGCAGGGCCGTCACGGCGGGATGGGCCTTCTCCAGCTCGTCCAGCAGGATCAGGCTGTGGGGTCTGGCCCGGACCTGCTCCGTCAGCTCGCCCCCCTTGCCGTGGCCCAGATAGCCGGGAGGGGCCCCCAACAGACGGGCCGCCGTGTGCTCCTGGGCGTACTCCGTCATATCCAGGCGGATCATGGCGGCCTCGGAGCCGTAGACCTCCCGGGCCAGGGCCTTGCAGAGGGCGGTCTTCCCCACGCCCGTGGGCCCTGCCAGCAGAATGGCGGCTGCGGGACGGCCCGGCTCCGCCAGCCCCAGCCTGCCCCGGCGGACCGCGGCGGCCACGGTCCGCACCGCCTCCGGCTGCCCCAGCACCGCGGCCCCCAGCCGGGTCTCCAGCTCCCGCAGGGCCGCCCGGTCCCCCTCCCGCAGACGCCGCAGGGGAATGCCCGTGGCCCGCTGGAGGGCGGCTGCCACTGCCTGCCGATCCACGATACCGCTGCCCCGGAGACTCACCGCCGCGGCAGCCTCGTCCAGCAGATCCACCGCCTTGTCCGGCAGGAAACGGCCCGACAGGTAGCGCTCGCTGAGCCGCACCGCCGCCTCCGCCGCCTGGGAAAGGATACAGACCCCGTGGTGCCGCTCCAGACCGGGGCGCAGCGCCAGCAGGATCTCCAGGCTCTGGGCAGCCGTGGCAGGGGCCACGTCCACGGTCCGGAAGCGCCGGGCCAGGGCCGGGTCCGCCTCGATGTGGCGGCTGTACTCCTCCCGGGTGGCGGCGCCGATGATCTGCACCCGGCCCCGGCTCAGGGCAGGCTTCAAAAGGTTTGCCGCGTCGATGGAGCCCTCGGCGCCTCCCGCCCCCACAAGGGTGTGGAGCTCGTCCAGAAAGAGGATCACGTTCCCCGCCTGGGCTGTCTCCGTCAGCAGATCCCGGACCCGTTCCTCGAACTCGCCCCGGTACTTGGTGCCTGCCACCAAGGCCGCCATGTTCAGACACCAGATCCGCTTCCCGGCCAGCTGCCGGGGCACCCGTCCGGCGGCAATGCGGCGGGCCAGCTCCTCCACGATGGCGGTCTTGCCCACTCCAGGCGGCCCCACCAGGGCGGGGCTGTTTTTGCTCCGGCGGCAGAGCACCCGCACCAGCTCCGCCAGCTCCTCCTCCCGGCAGAGCACCGGCTCCGCCCCCGCCACCCGCTCCAGCGGAGCGGCAAACTGTTCCAGCAGTCGCAATCGGATCCATCCCTTTCCCGGCGCGCCGGACAGATCGGCACAGCCTTCAAATATGGGGATCATACCCCGAAAAGCCGGGATTTAACCGTTTATTCACAAAAAATGTGCGGAAATTTTAATTTTTCCCATTGCATTTTGAAAAAAACATGTTATGATAAGTGCAGCAAGGAAAGCACACAACCACCCACGACATAAGGAGGAAATGAACATGGCTTATACCATCACCGACAACTGCGTCAAGTGCGGCACCTGCGCCGACACCTGCCCCCTGGGCATCATCACCGAGGGCGATGACAAGTACGTCATCGACGCTGAGCAGTGCGTCGAGTGCGGCTCCTGCGCCGCCGCCTGCCCCGTTGAGGCCATTGAGCTCTAAGTAAAAGGCAGAAAAAGGGCCTGTGCGACGCACAGGCCCTTTTTCGATGGATGACGCTATGGAAGCGAAGTATGAACTGCTGCAAAACGGCACGAAGCTCTGCCGCGGCGGCGAGGCCTTTCCCTTGAGCACCGACGCGGTGCTGCTGGCGGATTTTGCCAGGATTCCCCGTGGGGCGGCGGTCTGCGACCTCTGCGCCGGCAGCGGAGCCCTGGGGCTTCTGCTGCTGGACCGGGATCCCGGCGTCTCCGTGACGGCCCTGGAGCTGCGGGAGGCCCCCTGCGCCCTGATGGAGCAAAGCCGAAGGGAAAACCGGCTGGAGACCCGCTTCCGGGTGCTGCGAGGTGATCTGCGGCAGATCCGGAGCCTGCTGCCCGCGGGCAGCTTCCGCCAGGTGGTCTGCAACCCGCCCTATTACCCGGTGGGCCGCGGCTTTGCCCCGGCGGACGAGGCCCAGGCTGTCGCCCGGACGGAGCTCTGCTGCGGGCCGGCCGACTACTGTGGGGCGGCAGCATGGCTGCTGCCCACGGGAGGCAGCTTCTGGCTGGTCCACAAGCCGGAGCGGCTGGCAGAGCTCCTGGGCGCTCTGGGGAACGCGGGCCTGGAGCCCAAGGCCCTGCGGCCGGTCTGCCCCAGGCCGGAAAGCGCCCCTTCCCTGCTGCTGCTGCGCGCCGTCAAGGGCGGCAAGCCGGGCCTGGCCTGGGCGCCGCCCCTGATCCTGGCCCATGCCGACGGCACGCCCACGGCGGAATACCGACGGATCTACCGGATGACCTGAAGCGGCAGATCGGGATTTGTATAAGCGTAGGGGCCGATGCCCACATCGGCCCTTTCCCCGGTCGGCAGGGAGGGCCGATGTGGGCATCGGCCCCTACGGATGAAATCGACAAATCCCGATTTTGCACATCACATACCTGACGGAGGACTTATGACCGGAACCCTGTACCTGGTCCCCACGCCCATCGGCAATCTGGGGGACATTTCCCGGCGCTGCGCCGAGACCCTGGCGGCGGCGGACTTCATCGCCGCGGAGGACACCCGCGTGTCCCTGAAGCTGCTGAACCACCTGGAGATCAAAAAGCCCCTGGTGAGCTACCACGAGCACAACAAAAAAGAGAGCGGCCCCCGCATCCTGGAGCGGCTGCTGGCGGGGGAAAGCTGCGCCCTGGTGACGGACGCGGGCTGCCCCGCCATCTCCGACCCCGGGGAGGACCTGGTGCGGCTCTGCGCCGGGGCCGGGGTCCCCGTCTGCGCCCTGCCGGGGCCCTGCGCCGCCATAACGGCCCTGTCCGTCTCCGCCCTGGCCACGGGCCGCTTTGCCTTTGAGGGCTTCCTGCCGCCCCAGAAGAAGGAGCGGAAGGCCCGGCTGGAGCGGCTGAAGGCCGAGGAGCGGACCATGATCTTCTACGAGGCCCCCCACCATCTGCGGGGCACCCTGGAGGATCTGCTGGCGGCCTTCGGGCCGGAGCGGCCTGTCAGCCTCTGCCGGGAGCTGACCAAGCTCCATGAGGAGGTCCTGCGGCTGACGCTGGGCAGGGCGGCGGAATACTACGCCGCCAACGAGCCCCGGGGCGAATACGTGCTGGTGCTGGCCGGGGCGGAGCAACAGACCGAGGCCGTCAGCCTGGAGCAGGCCGCGGAGCTGGCCCGGGCGCTGATCGCCGACGGTATGCGGACCAAGGACGCGGTGAAGCAGATCGCCCAGGAGACCGGCGTCTCCAAAAACGCCCTCTACGCCGCCCTGGTCTGACGGGAGACGCGGGATTTTGCAATCCCATCCGTAGGGGCCGATGCCC
>CAMNHH010000143.1 GCA_946539175.1 uncultured Clostridia bacterium
ATGCGGATGAACTGGGTGTCCACGTTGGCGGGCAGGACCTGCTGGACGATGGAGCTGGCGGACATTCTGAAACGGGACGTGGGCGTGCTGAACCTGGCCTTCGCCCGGATGCGCTGCACCTATATGCTGCCCGGAACCCTGCCGGATTTCCGGCAGCTCCATCCCAACGTGAAGGTGAACATCTACGAGGGCAGCTCCGACGAGAATGACCGGAGGCTGCTGGAGGGGCAGGTGGATCTGGCCTTCTACTCCCGGCCCGCCGTGGAAAATCCCCAGCTGGAATACCAGGTGCTGGACCGGGAGGAGCTGCTGATCTGCACCTGCCGGGACCATCCCCTGGGCCGCTTCGCGAAGGAAAGCTTCGGCAGCCGCCCGACCCTGGACCCGGAGCTGCTGGAAAAGGAGCTGATCATTCTGCTGCAGCCGGAGCAGCGGACCCGACAAATCACCGACGCCCTCTGCCAGGAGCGGCATCTCCGCTTTGCCAATACCGTATACACCTCCAATCTGCCCGCCGCCATGGGCCTGGTGGCCCGGGGCTACGGCATCGCCTTTATTTTTGAGCCCCATCTGCGGCACTACGCGGAGCGGGACCGGATCGACTGCTACAGCGTGGGCCGGGGCCGGGTGATCTCCGATTTTGTGGCGGCCCACCGAAAGGGCAGCTACCTTTCCGGCTACGCCCGGGACTACGTTGACCTGGTCCGGGCCCTGCACAGCAGATACAAGGAATTATAGTAATACTTGAATTGAGCGTCAGAAGCATTTGATTCCGGCATCCACATGATGGATTTGCAAACTGCGGTTGATGAAACGGATTCTGAGCCTCATATCAAGAAAACGTATTATGACAGACGAGTGTCAAACAAATGGAGATGTTCTCAATACTGCAACAGACTTGAAAACGTGTCGAGGCTGTGCTACAATAACGCCCGGCAATTGCCCGCGTTTTGCGGGCGGACAAAATCAGAAAAACTACCCGGAGGGAACGAGATGAAACAAAACATCCATCGTGCGCTTTGCCTCCTGCTGGCCGTGCTGCTGTGCTGCACGCTGCTGGCGTCCTGCTCCAGGCAGCCGGACCCGCAAAGTCAGGACACAAGTGCCGTCCAGGGCCGAAGCACCACCGCCGTGCCCGGCAAAAGCGCGGAGAGCATCCAGATCGAAAGCACTGCCGGCGCCCAGACCGAAAGCACCGCCGAAACCCGGAGCGCACCTTCCGAGCAGGCGGCGGAGCAGCCCGGCGGCGACGCTGCCATCACCATTGACAACATCCGCAGCTTTGTGATCGGCGTGGACGAGCCCGTGGAGCTGAAGGACGGCACGAAGCGCCCGCTGATCAACTTTGACAACGCTGCCACCACGCCCGCCCTTCAGCCCGTAGCGGACGCGGTAAACGAGGAACTGAAGCTCTACGGCTCCATTGGCCGCGGCTTCTCCCAGAAGTCCAACCATTCCACCGACTTATACAACGAAACCCGGGCCAAGGTGCTGGACTTCGTGGGGGCGGATCCCGACGAATACACCTGCTTCTACGTGAACAACACCACCGACGGCCTCAACAAGCTGGCCTCCGCCCTGATCGAAAGCGAGGACGATCTGGTGCTGGTGACCCGCATCGAGCACCACGCCAACGATCTCTCCTGGCGGGAGCGCTGCAACGTGATCTGGGCCGAGGTGGACGAGCAGGGCCGCGTGAATTACGACGAGATCGAGCGCCTGCTGACCGAGAACGAGGGCAAGGTGAAGCTGGTCTCCGTCACCGCCGCCTCCAACGTGACCGGTTACGTCACCGACGTACACAGAGTGGCCAGGATGGCCCACGCCCACGGAGCCATGCTGGTGGTGGACGGCGCCCAGATCGTGGCCCACCGCAAGTTCTCCATGCTGGGCGAAACGCCGGAGGAAAACGTAGACTTCTTCGTCTTCTCCGCCCACAAGATGTACTCTCCCTATGGCGGCGGCGCGGTGGTGGGCCTGTCTGAGGTGCTCAACGCCCACATGCCGGAATTCTATGGCGGCGGCACCGTGAACATCGTTCGGGACGAGAGCCAGACCTACAAGAACGCCCCCGCCTCCTACGAGGCCGGCTCCCCCAATTACCCCGGCGTAGTGGGCCTGGGCAAGGCCATCGACGTGCTGCAGAGCGTTGGCTTTGACGCCATCGAGGCCCATGAGAAGGCCCTGAACCGCCGACTGATCGACGGGCTCAAGAAGCTGGACAACGTGATCATCTACGGCGACACCGAGAACATTGACGACCGGGTAGGTGTTGTGACCTTCAACTTCTCCGATCTCAACTCCTACGCCCTGGCCCGGGTGCTTTCCGAGCAGGGCGGCGTCGCCACCCGCCGGGGCGCCTTCTGCGCCCACCCCTATGTCTGGCGTCTGATGGGCATCCCCGAGGAGATGCTGAACGAGTTTGAGGAGTGTACCGACGTCAACACCCCGGGCATGATCCGGATCAGCTTTGGCATCTACAACACCGAGGAGGAGGTGGACCAACTCCTGGAGATGCTGCCCGAAATGATCGAGACGGCCAAGTACGAGGTGGAGACCAAGTACAGCCGGGCCGAGCCCGCCTATTGACGGGCCTGCGGAATAAGGAGAAGCTGTGATGAACGCCATTGACCGCAAGGAATCGGAGCAGTACCGGGCGGAAGCCAGGGCCCGCTGGGGCCAAAGCGCCGCCTATGAGGCCTACGAGCAAAAGACCGGGCATTACACCGGGCAGGATTGGAAGGCCGCCGCGGAGGGAATGGACCGGATTATGGGGGACTTTGCCGCCTGCAGGAGCCGGGGCGCGGCCCCGGACTCCCCCGAGGCCCAGGGCCTGGTAAAGACCCTGCAGGACCATATCAGCGCCCATTACTATCCCTGCACCCGCCATATCCTGGCGGGCCTGGGACAAATGTACGCCGCCGACGAGCGCTTCCGGGCGAACATCGACCGGCACGGCGACGGCGCCGCCGCCTACATCCGGGACGCCGTGGCAGCGTACTGCGGCAAATAAGCCAATCTGAGCCATCAAAAATCACGCTTTCGGAGCCCCTTGCCGGCTTCCGAAAGCGTGATTGTCTGTTCTGCCGGGTTTATCCCCACCGGTAGTAGTTCCGCAGAAGCTCCGTCACCTGATCCTCCGCCCCGCTGAGAATCACCCGGCTCATGCCCCGGTCCCGGCTGTAGCTGAAGGAGGCGTCCTTTGCCCGCGTCATAGCGGCGCAGAAGAAGGCGGAGAGCTCCGCGCCCTCCTCGTCGGAGACCGGCAGATCCAGAACCACGCAGATCCGGTTGGACTTTTTCGCGGTATCCGCCAGAAAATCGAATACCGCCGCGTTCCGCTTGATCCGCAGGCCCTCCTTGACAAAGGGCTCCTTGAAAAAGCGGTCCAGCTCCTCCGGAGTGAACTGCCATATCCCGTCGATCTTCTCCCCCCGGAGCAGGCCCTGGCGCAGATAGCTCCGCAGAGTCCTGGTGGTGAAGCCGGTCATGATGGCCAGCTCGTTCAGATTATAGGCTTTTTCCACGTTGTTGTACCCCCGTTTCATATTCGGCTCGGCCTTACCTGGCTATATTGTAGCGGAAGTCCCTGCCCGGCGCAACAGGAAAACCGGGGACTTTTTCACAGGGCGCCGCGAGGCTTCGGGGCCGGGGCGGGAGGCGAACGACCTCACAGGGGGAAGGCCACCGCGTCCCGGTAGAGCTGCCGCAGCAGCGCCACAAAGGCGGCCAGGCTGGGGCGGCTGTCCTCCCGGTGGGTACACAGCACACAGGAGAAGCCCTCCCCGCAGTCAAAGGGAATCCAGGCGAACTGGCCGCTGTGGTCGTTGAGAAAGCCCGGGGCCAGGCAGAGCCCCAGGCCCGCCGCCACGTTGGTGAGGGTGGTGTCGTGGTCCGGGCTGTTGAAATAGTCGATTTTCCCGGTGGCGATGAGCCGGTGCTGCACCGCCTTCAGAGCCGGAGGCGAGCCTCCGCCCACCATCAGGGTCCGCCCGTAGAGCTCCGCCTCGGTGATGAGATCCCGCCCGGCCAGGGGATCGTCCCGCCGGGCGATGAGATAGACCCGGCTCTCAAAGAGGGAGTGGACCCGGACGCCGGGCATCTGCCGGGTCTGCTCCTTCAGGGCAAAAAGCAGGTCGGTCTCATTGCGGAGAAAGCTGTCCACCCCGGTTTCGTACTGAAAAACCGGGGTGATCTGCACCCGGGGCCAGCTTTGGGCGAAAAGGCGCATGGCCTCCGGGAGAAAGTACAGGGCCTGCCGCACCATAAGGCTGACGCGGATGCTGTCATGATACCGGGCGCTGAAGTTTTGCCCCTGCTCAACGGCCCGCCGCAGCTCCTGGCGCATCCCCGTGAGATAGGACACAAACTGGGTTCCGGCGGGGGTCAGGGCCGCGCCCCTGCCGCTGCGCTCAAAGACGGGAAAGCCGATCTCCTCCTCCAGCAGCCGGATCTGGTAGGAAAAGCTGGGCTGGCTCACAAACAGGTTCTCCGCCGCCCGGCTGAAATTCAGGGTCCGGGCCAGCTCAATGCAGTAATCCATCTGCTTTGTGGTCATAGCTGCCTCCTTGTCCAATTGTTATTTGATTTCTGAATTGATTATATAACATTTCAATTGGACTTTGCAATAGTGCTTTGCTATAATGGGGCCAGAACAGAAAAAAACAGGAGGTCATCATCATGGCAAAAACTTTGATCGCGTTCTTCTCCCGGGCGGATGAAAACTACTTCGGCGGGGCCATGCGTTACGTCCCGGTGGGCAACACGGAGATTGTCTGCGACAACATCCGGAGGCTGATCGAGGCAGACCGCTTCAAGATCGAGATGAAGCGCCCCTACTCCCCGGTCTACATGAGCTGCATCGAGGAGGCCAAGCAGGACCTGCGGGCCAAGGCCCGGCCGGAGCTGACGGCCCTGCCGGAGTCCATCGACGGCTACGACACCGTAATCCTGGCCTACCCCAACTACTGGGGCACCATGCCCATGGCGGTATATACCTTCCTGGAGGCCTTCGACTTCAGCGGCAAGACCATCCTGCCCCTCTGCACCAACGAGGGCAGCGGCATGGGCTCCAGCGAGCGGGAGATCCGGAGGCTTTGCCCCGGCGCCAAGCTGAAGCCGGGCCTGCCCGTCACCGGCTCCCGTGCCGCCCAGGCGGAGCCGCAGCTGAAGCGCTGGCTCAGCGCCAACGGGCTGCTGGAAAACGAAACTTGAAAAACAGACGATCAGGAGGACAACATGGAATACATCACACTGAACAACGGCAAGCTCTGCCCCGCGGTGGGCATCGGCACCTTTCTGCTCAGCCCCGCCGAGGCGGAGAACAGTGTCCGGGAGGCCCTGAAGATGGGCTATTCCCTGGTGGACACCGCCAACGCCTATGTGAACGAGCGGGCTGTGGGCCGGGGCATGCGGGCCAGCGGCCTGGGCCGGGAGGAGATCTTCCTCTCCACCAAGCTGTGGCCCAGCGAGTACGAGAACCCCAAGGCCGTGG
>CAMNHH010000144.1 GCA_946539175.1 uncultured Clostridia bacterium
ATCGACGGCAAGAGCTACACCTTCGACGCCAATGGGTACATGAAATAAAGGCAAATAGTATAAGTGACAGCACAGGGGTGTCCGCTTCGGCGGACGCCCCTTTCGTCTATGGGGACGTGGGACGCTGCTCACCCCTACGCTGGGATCAAATACGTACCCCGTAGGGGCGGATGCCTACATCCGCCCGCGAGATGGGCAGAAGACGGGAGACGCGGATACGCTCCGCGCTAAGAGCCGGGCTTCGCCCGGTTGCGCAGCGGCGGGCTAAGAGCCTCGCTTCGCTCGGTTGCCCGCCCAGCACGGCGCCTGCGGGCGCTCGTTCGGATATTCGCCTGCGGGCTCATATGCGGGCTCACATGCCGCGTCAGCACAAGGCACCAGCGGCAGCGGCGAAATCACAGATTTCGGCTGCCACAGGGCTTCGCTCCTCGCAATGACAGAGGAGGAACGATAGCCGCAGCAGCTATCCAACCTGCATGTCATTGCGAGACCGGGGCCCCCAGGAAAGCCCGGAGGGCTTTCCTGGGGTGGGCGACGAGGACGCCGGGCTGTGAGCGACGGCGTCACACGCCGCCGCGAACGATGAGGCGTCACGAGGAGCCGGGTCGCGGCAATCCGTACCCCGCCCCAAACTCCTTCCCCTGGAGGCCCAGCGTGGCCGGGATCTTTGATCCCGAGCCACGGTGAGGTGCCTTGTGCTGGAAGGTGTCATCCGGCGTCTCACTTAAAGCCGGATGACGGATGAGGTGAAAAGCCAAGTTTTATGTGAGACAAAGCAGTAGGGGCCGGCGCCCTCGACGGCCCGGCGCACCTGCGCCGCATCCCGTAGGGGCGGATCCCTTGATCCGCCCTGATCGTCCCGCATACCTTAAAACAACAAGCCCGCCATTTGGCGGGCTTGCTTGCTGTATAAAGGAGATTGTCGGCCCTTTACCGGTTGTAGATGGGCCGCTGGACGTAGTGGGTGTGCAGCAGCTCATGGGCCTTGTGGCTGTTGGGAACGCCCAGGTAGGTGTCATAGATCGCCTTGACCTCGGGGTTCTCATGGCTCTTGCGCAGGGTCATCTTCTCATCCTCGGTGTAGAGGCCCTGGGCACGAAGGGCGCGGATGTTGGTGTAGTTGCGGACGTAGCCGGGCTGGTGGGGCTGACCGCCGCCGTTGACGCAGCCGCCGGGGCAGGCCATGACCTCGATGAAGGTATAATCCTTCTCGCCGGACCGGACCATATCCAGAAGCTTCGCCGCGTTGGACAGGCCGGAGACCACGGCCACCTTGACCTTGACGCCGTTCAGATCGTACTCCGCCTCCTTGATGTCCTTGGTGCCGCGGACCTCATGGAACTCCAGGGGCTTGCACTCCTGGCCGGTGACCTTCTCATATACGGTGCGCAGGGCGGCCTCCATGACGCCGCCGGTGGCGCCGAAGATGTGGCCCGCGCCGGAAGCGATGCCAAGGAAGGGGTCGCAGACCTCATCAGGCAGGGCGTTGAAGAGGATACCGGCCCGCTTGATCATGGCGGCAAGCTCCCTCGTGGTGATGGAGACGTCCACATCCTGATAGCCGTCCCGGCCCAGCTCTGGACGGGAGATCTCAAACTTCTTGGCGGTGCAGGGCATGACGGAAACCACGAAGATATCCCTGGGGTCGAGGCCCATCTTCTCCGCGTAATAGGTCTTGCAGAGGGCACCGAACATGCCCTGGGGGCTCTTGCAGCTGGAGAGGTTGGGGATGAAGTCGGGGTAATAGGTCTCACAGAACTTGACCCAGCCGGGGCTGCAGGAGGTGATCATGGGCAGCGCGCCGCCGTTCTGCAGGCGGCCCAGAAGCTCCGTGCCCTCCTCCATGATGGTCACGTCGGCGGCGGTGTCGATATCGAAGACCTTGTCCGCACCCAGACGGCGGCAGGCGGCAATGAGCTTGCCCTCCACGTTGGTGCCGATGGGAAGGCCGAAGCACTCACCCAGCTGTACCCGGACCGAGGGAGCGGGGGCGATGATGACATGCTTTTTGGGGTCCGCAATGGCAGCCCAGACCTTCTCGGTGTCGTCCCGCTCAGTCAGGGCGCCGGTGGGGCAGACGGCAATGCACTGGCCGCAGTTGACGCAGGCGGTCTCGCTGAGAGGCATGTCGTTGGCGGAGCCCACATGGGTGTCATAGCCCCGGTCGTTGGTGCCGAGAACGCCCACATACTGGCTCTTGGAGCAGACGGCCACGCAGCGGCGGCAGAGGATGCACTTGGAGTTATCCCGCACGAGATGGATGGCGGAGTCGTCGATGTCGGGCTGGATCTTCCCGTTGGCATACTTATGCATGTCCACGCCGTACTCCCGGCAGAGGGTCTGCAGCTCACAGTCGGTGCTGCGGGAGCAGCTGAGGCAGTCCATGCGGTGGTTGGAGAGGATCAGCTCCAGGACAGATTTCCGGGCTTCGCGCAGCTCCGGGGTGTTGGTTTTGATCTGCATGGGGGTTTCCCGGCCGGTGTTGGGGTCGATCCTGGGGGGCGTCACAGGGGTGACGCAGGCAGGGACCCAGCTGCGTCCGCCGGTATCCACAAGGCACATACGGCAGGCGCCGATCTCGTTTAAGTCCTTGAGGTAGCAGAGGGTGGGGACGTTGACCCCAGCCTTCATGGCGGCGTCAAGAACGGTGGCGTTTTCCGGTACGGAGACCAGAATGCCGTTGACGGATACGTTGAATTCTTTCATTTCCCTCACTCCCTTCTCATCTCTTGTAGACGGCCTTCTCGGGCTTGGCGGGGCAGTTGGTGATACAGACGCCGCACTTGATACACTTGGAGGTGTCGATGACATAGCTGGGCAGCTTGTGACCCGGCGCGATATAGTCGGTTTTGAGAATGGTGCCCACGGGGCAGTTCTTGGCGCAGCGGCCGCAGCCGATGCACTTGTCCCGGTCGATGGCGTAGTTCAGAAGGTCCTTGCAGACGCCGGCGGGGCAGCGCCTCTCCACGATGTGGGCCACATATTCCTCCCGGAAGTGCTTCAGGGTGGAGAGGACCGGATTGGGCGCGGTCTGACCCAGGGCGCAGAGAGAGTTCTTCTGAATGACGTGGCAGAGCTCTTCCATCTCATCCAGCATCTCCAGGGTGCCCTTGCCCTTGGTGATGAGGTCCAGGATCTCCAGGAGACGGTGGGTGCCGATCCGGCAGGGGGTGCACTTGCCGCAGCTCTCATCACAGGTGAAGGTGAGGTAGAACTTGGCAATATCCACCATGCAGGTGTCCTCGTCCATGACGATCATGCCGCCGGAGCCCATCATGGCGCCGATCTTGCTGAGGTTATCAAAGTCGATGGGGGTATCCAGCAGGGAGGCGGGGATGCAGCCGCCGGAGGGGCCGCCGGTCTGGGCGGCCTTGAATTTCTTCCCGTTCGGAATGCCGCCGCCGATGTCGTAAATGATCTCCCGGAGGGTGGTGCCCATGGGGACCTCCACCAGGCCGGTGTGCTGGATCTTGCCCACAAGGCAGAAGACCTTGGTGCCGGCAGAGCTCTCGGTGCCGCGGCTGCGGAACCACTGGGCGCCCTTGAGGATGATCTGGGGAATGTTGGCGTAGGTCTCCACATTGTTCAGGATGGAGGGCTTATCGAAGAGACCCTTCACCGCCGGGAAGGGGGGACGGGGACGGGGCTCACCGCGTTTGCCCTCGATGGAGCGCATCAGCGCGGTCTCCTCGCCGCAGACAAAGGCGCCGGAGCCCAGACGGATCTCCAGGTCGAAGTCAAAGCCGCTGCCGAAGAGGTCCTTGCCCAGAAGGCCCAGCTCCCGGGCCTGGTTGATGGCGATGGCCAGCCGCTTGACGGCAATGGGATACTCCGCCCGGACGTAGACGTAGCCCTGATGGGCGCCGATGGCGTAACCGGCAATGGTCATGGCCTCAATGATGACGTGGGGGTCGCCCTCCAGAACACTGCGGTCCATAAAGGCGCCGGGGTCGCCCTCGTCGGCGTTGCAGAGGATGTACTTCACTTCGCCGGGGGCCACCAGGCTCCACTTCCGGCCGGTGGGGAAGCCGGCGCCGCCGCGCCCGCGAAGACCGGACTCCAGCACCTCCTGGGTGACCTCCTTGGGGGTCATGGTGGTGAGGGCCTTGGCCGCGGCCTGATAGCCGTCGGCGGCGATATATTCACGGATGTCCTCGGCGGCGATGTTGCCGCAGCTGCGAAGGGCGATCCGCTCCTGCTTGGCGTAGAAATTGGTGTGGTTCAGATCCTTGATGGTGCCGTCGGGGGAAACGGTCTCGGGATACAGATATTCCTTGACCACGTTGCCGCCGATGATATGCTCATCCACGATCCTTTCCACCTGTTCTGGGGTGACCTTGGAATAGAAGGAGCCCTCGGGGTAGACGATCATAATGGGGCCCAGGGCGCAAAGCCCGAAGCAGCCGGTCTTCACCACGCGGATCTCGTTGGCAATGCCTCTTGCGGCCAGGGTTTCTTCCAGTTTTGCGATGATTTCCAGGGAACGGGAGGAGGAACAGCCGGTACCGCCGCAGACCAAGATGTCCTTGCGGGTCCTGCCGTCGCTCTCAGCGCCTTCTCCGATGGGGCGCAGGGCGAGCAGGGGGCGGTATTCCTCTCTCAAAGCGTCAAGCTTTGTTTTTGTCAGCATGAGTGAGTACCTCCTTTTTGATCTGCGCCTTATTCATACTTGGCCAGAATGTCGGGGATCTGTTCGGGCTTCAAGTTGCCGTAGACCTCGCCGTTGATGACCATGGCGGGGGCAAGACCGCAGGCGCCCAGGCAGCGGGTGGCGTCCAGGGAGAATTTTCCGTCGGGGGTGACGCCGCCGTCGGAGATCCCCAGCTCCTGCTCCAGACGGGCCAAAAGATTGCCGGAGCCCTTTACGTAGCAGGCGGTTCCCAGGCAGACGCTGATGGCGTATTTGCCCTTGGGGTTGAGGCTGAACTGCGCGTAGAAGGTGACGATGCCATAGACCTCAGCCAGGGGAACGCCCAGACCCTCCGCAATGATCTCCTGTACCTCCATGGGCAGGTAGCCGTAGATATCCTGGGCTTGCTGGAGAACGGGCATGAGCGAGCCCGGTACCTCTTTGTAGGAGGCGATCAGCTCTCTCAGCTGCTTTTCCTGCTCCGCCGTTCCCTGAAATGGTACGGCAGTCTTTCTCTTTGTCACTGTATGCTCCTCCTTAAAAATAGTAACACAACACGACCTAAGTAAACCGCGTATAACAACAAGTATAATGTACCATAGATCCGACAGTTTGGGAAGAGTAAAATGAACTTTTTTGAGTGAAATATTCGTATTTTCCCGGAAAATAGCGAAATATCGAAACGTTAGTTATCTCTAACTCCAAAGAAGAGACAAGAAAAAAAGGCTCTTCACGATTCTTTCATGCGCTAAAGAGAGGAGACCGCAGAATGGTGCAA
>CAMNHH010000145.1 GCA_946539175.1 uncultured Clostridia bacterium
GCCTCTGGCGGAAGCCTTCTGCGGGTTGACACGGGCGGAAGCCTTCTGCGGGTTGGTGCTGATGCCGGCGCCACCCTTGGCAACATGGATGGTCTTGACGGTGTTCTTCAGATACACGATGCCGCCCTTGGGGCCGGGGATCGCGCCGCGAACAACGATCATGTTGAGCTCAGGATCGACCTTGACCACGATGAGGTTCTGAACAGTGGTCTGCTCATTGCCCATCTGGCCGGCGCCGATGTGGCCCTTGAAGATGCGGGAGGGGCTGGAGGTGGAGCCCATGGAGCCGGCGTGACGATGCACGGGACCGCCGCCGTGGGAGGTGGGGGTACGCTGTGCGCCGCAGCGCTTGATGGCGCCCTGGTAGCCGTGGCCCTTGGAGATGCCGGTGACGTCGATGTGGTCGCCCTTGGCGAACACGTCAGCCTTGACCTCGTCGCCCACGTTCATCTCGGCGGCCTTTTCCAGCTTGAACTCCTTCAGGTGCTTCTTGAAGGCGACGCCCGCCTTGGAGAGGTGGCCTCTCTCGGGCTTGCTCAGCTTGGCTTCCTTGACGTCCTCAAAGCCCAGCTGGACGGCAGCGTAGCCATCTTTTTCGTTGGTCTTCTTCTGAGTGACAACGCAGGGACCCGCTTCAATCACAGTAACGGGGATCACGTGGCCGGTCTCATCGAAGATCTGGGTCATGCCCACTTTCTTGCCGATGATTGCTTTCTGCATGATGTTTTACTCCTTTTTTAGGTTATTGGTTGACAGACGCGGCATTGGGCACCGTCCTGCCAACATGACCTGTCCGTCCTTGCGACGGACAGCGGGTGCTGCAATTCATTTTTTCGGAGCCGGGCGATACGGCGCGCCGACTGCCATAATATAATGTATTACAGCTTTATCTCAATCTCAACGCCGGCGGGAAGATCCAGGGCCATGAGGGCCTCGACGGTCTTCTGGTTGGGGTTGAGAATATCGATCAGACGCTTGTGGGTTCTGCGCTCGAACTGCTCACGGCTGTCCTTGTACTTGTGGACGGCGCGAAGGATGGTGACGACCTCCTTCTTGGTGGGCAGGGGGATGGGGCCGGAGACGGAGGCGCCGTTGCGCTTGGCGGTCTCCACGATCTTCTCGGCGCTGGAGTCGATGAGCTGATGATCATAGGCCTTGAGGCGAATTCTGATCATTTCCTGATTTGCCATTGTTGTTTCCTCCTAATAAATCGTACTCAGTTGTTTCGTAGTCTCGCTGGGTACGGTCGAGAAAGATTTCTGACCGCTTTGCCGTGCGTATCATTCCCCGCACATGAAAATTGGCCGACGCTTGCCGGCCAAGTTGCCTTACGTGGCGATATACGCCGCGTTCAGTCCCTTCTCAGCCGCCCGATGACCGGACATACTCTGCGGAAGTTACCGTGCTGCCACGCAATCTCCCGCTTCATCGCAGTGCGCGCAGATATCCTTTCGGCGCGCTCCGATATAATACTACACACACGGCTGAATGTCAAGAACTTTTTTGGCGTTTTTTATAAATTTTTTCAATTATTTTTGTACAGTTTTCCGGGACCCCTCCGGGCCACAAGATCTTGTGGCCAAGGGCACAAAAGGGCACAAATTGGGTTTTGGCGAACGCTCTGTAGTGCCGGCAATTTGCCGGCCCGAGCTGCGCCTGCTTGTCGATTCTGCCGGCAAATTGCCGGCACTACAGACTTACAAATCCCGATTGTATGAACGCAGCGAGGGCGTCAGTCGGGATTGCTCCAGCTTCCGCCGTCCGCGTCGATCGTCAGGTTCTGGGCCACCAGCGTGCTGCGCTCCTGGTCCCCGGTGGAGATCACGAGGGCCACCTTCTCATAGCTGCCCGCCGGGATCCCGGTGACTGTGTGGACCCCGTCCTTGTAGACCGCCGGCAGCTGCACGGGCTTCATCTCCCCCCGATAGAAGAACACGGTCCCGTCGAAAGGGACGTTGACGTTGAAGCGCAGGGCATTGGCTCCGTTCGCGTCCGTAAAGAAGGAAAGCCCGGCGACGGTGAGGGTTTCCGGCAGCCGGACCGCCTGTCCGGTCTCTGCGGGGGCTGCCTTCGGGAAGGCGTAGCGCCCCAGGCAGAAGCAGGCCGCGCCGATCAGCAGGCAAAGAACCGCGGCCAGGGCCGCGATCCGGGAGAGCTTCTTCCCCGGCTGGGGGACCTCCGGCGCCGGGAGCACAATGGGCTCCACTTCCACCTCCCGCCCGGCCAGTTCGTCCAGGCTGATCTCCAAAATATCGGAAAGGCGGATGAACTTGTCGGCGTCCGGCATACACTCGCCGTTCTCCCATTTGCTGACGGTCTGGCGGCTCACAGAGAGCCGTTCCGCCAGGTCCTCCTGGGTCATGCCCTTTTCCCTGCGGCTCTGGATCAGTTTCTCATGGAATAACATCTGAAACACCTCATTTTGATGGATTTGTATCCGCGGTCTCCCGCATCGACTGGCTAAACCATAGCAGAAGCGCAGGTTGCATTCCACCAATTTGCCCCGCCAATTCCGCCCGCTCAGGTTGCGCGGCGAAAAAACCAGGCATTTTCCGCAAAAACCTCCCCTGCAAGCAGGGGAGGTTTTTTCAGCGGTCGGCTTTGACGAAGACCGCCGGGGTGCCGTCTGTCTTCAGGGCCGCCAGCTCCCAGCCGGTTTCGGTCTCACGGCGCAGGACGATGAGCCGCTCGCCCTCGAAGCAGGGACTGCGGAAGACGATCTCGACCTCCCCCTGGGGCAGCCTTGCCAGCTCCTCCCCGGAGAGGGTCCCCAGCAGGGCCCGCAGGTAGGCCACGTTGTTCATGTGGCCCCCCAGGTCGATGTCCGTGGAGCGGACCGTGTAACTGCCCAGGGTCTCCGCCCCGGAGAAGTCCGGCTTGATTCGGGCGAAGGGCGCGGGATAGGCGGCCTCCGCCGCCAGCTCCAGCTCCGCCGGGAAGATCCCCGCCATGGGACAAAGCCTGCCGGAGCCGGTGTCGATGACGGCCCACTCGGTCTTGCCCTGGGCCAGCAGCTCTCCCTCCTTTTCCAGCCGGTACTCCCGGATGGCCTTCACCCGCTCCGGCACCAGGGGCCGGGTGGAGCAGCTGACGGTCTCCAGCATCCGGGGCCGCCGGAGGATGCGGACCTTGGTCTTCACCGTAAGCCAGAACAGGCCCCGGGCAAACATGGCGTCGGCTCCCACCCCCAGCGCCTCGGCGTGGAGGGTGGCAATATCCATGAACCAGGCAAAGAGGTCGGGCACGGAGAGCTTCATCTCCCGGTCACAGACCGAGGGAAGAACGGTGATCTCTCTGGTCAGTTGCGCTTCCATATTGATCGACTCCTTCCAATCCGTTGGGCCCGGGCCTGCTTGAGCCCGGATCCTTAATTCAGCCCGTTCTCCGGGGGCAGGGTGTCGTTGACGGCGGTGGTGGCGAAATAGGCGTCGAAGATCTGCCGGGCGATGGAGCCCAGGTTGCCGCCCTGGGCGCCCTTCTCCACGTAGATGGCGATGGCGATCTGAGGATCGTCCGCCGGGGCGTAGCAGACCAGGGAGGCGTTGTCGGAGCCGGCGGCGCCGTGCTCGGCGGTGCCGGTCTTGGCGCAGACCGCCACGGGATAGCTGCCCAGGGTCTTGTTGGCGGTGCCGTTGGGGGCCGCCACGGCCTGACGCATGCCCTCGGTGTAGACCTGATAGGCCTCGTCGGTGATTTCCAGGCGGGAGGCCACGGTGGGCTTCAGCTCATAGAGCAGCTCCTGGTAGTCCGCGGAGATGATGCGGTTCAGGAAGGTGGCCTTGTAGCGGACGCCCCGGTTGGCCAGGGCTGCGGTGTAGACCGCCATCTGCAGGGGAGAGAAGCGGTTTTCCGACTGGCCGATGGCCATGGCGATGATGTCGCCGTCGGTGAAGGCCTGATAGGCGGGATCGGCGTAGAGGGATCGCTTGGTCTCCGGGTTGGCCCGCCAGCCGGTGGTCTCATAGAGCTCCACGCCGGTGGCCTCCCCCAGGCCCAGGGCCTTGGCGGTCTTGTCCATCCGCTCCCAGCCCGTGAGACGGCCCACCTCATAGAAGAAGTAGTTGCAGGACACCGTCAGCGCCTGGACACAGTTGATGACGCCGTGGGTCTGGCGGCTGGTGGTGTAGAGATAACAGGCAGGCTGAAAGTCCTCGTAGTAGTCGTAGATGCCCCGGTCCTCCACGGTGGTCTGCTTGGAGATGACTCCGTCGTTCAGGGCGGCGATGGCGGTGGACATCTTGTAGATGGAGCCGGGCGGATAGGCCTGCATCAGGGCCCGGTTGAACATGGGGGAATATTTGTCCTGGACCAGCTCGTTGTAGTCCCGGGAGAAGGTGGCCAGATTGAAGCTGGGGTAGGAGGCGGAGGCCAGCACGGCCCCGGTCTTCACGTCCAGCACCACGCAGGCGCCGCCCTCGGCGTCCTTGCCCTCCTCCTTGGCGCCCACGCCGGTCTCCCGGAGCTTCAGGATGAAGTCCTCCAGAGCGTCCTCGGTGGTGCGCTGGTAGTTGATGTCCAGCGTGGTCTCCACGTTGGAGCCCGCCTTGGGCTCCACGGCGTAATACTGGGAGATGATGTTGCCGGAGCGGTCCACGGTGGTCCGCAGGATGCCGTCGGTGCCGTGGAGTTCCTCCTCAAAGGCCCGCTCCAGGCCGTCCTTGCCCACAAAGGCATCCATGGCGTAGCCCTTCTCCTTGTAGACCTCCCATTCCTCCGGGCTCATGGCGGCGGTGCGGCCCAGGATATGGGCGGCGTAGGTGGTGTTGTACTCCCGGACGGTGCTGGCCTGGACCTGCAGGCCGGGCGTGTTCAGCTCCATCAGCTCCGCCAGCCGGGCGGCGTCCACGTCGGAGAGCAGGGTGTAGGTGGGCAGATTCGTGTAGTTCCGCAGATCCAGCTCGTAGCGCAGACCCAGCACCCCACGCACGTCCTCGTCGGCCCAGTCGTTGGGGATGCGGAAGCGGGTCCGCATCAGCTTGATCAGCTGGGCCGCG
>CAMNHH010000146.1 GCA_946539175.1 uncultured Clostridia bacterium
GTGGCCCACGGCAAGATGAACGAGGAGCAGCTGGGCGACGTGATGCAGCGCATGGCCGACGGAGAGATTCAGATTCTGGTCTGCACCACCATCATTGAGACCGGCATTGACATTCCCAACGTGAACACCCTGATCATTGAGGAGGCGGACCGCCTGGGTCTGGCCCAGCTCCACCAGATCCGGGGCCGGGTGGGCCGCTCCTCCCGGCACGCCTTCGCCTATCTCTGCTTCCGGCGGGGCAAGGTGCTGACGGACGTGGCGGAGAAGCGGCTGGAGGCCATCCGGGAATACGCGGAGTTCGGCTCCGGCTTCAAAATCGCCATGCGGGATCTGGAGATCCGGGGTGCGGGCAATCTGCTGGGGGCCGAGCAGTCCGGCCACATCCTCTCCGTGGGCTACGACATGTACCTGAAGCTGCTGGAGGAGGCGGTGCTGGAGGAGCAGGAGGGCCCGGAGGCCAAGCCTGTGGACTGCACCGCGGACTTCGACATCACCGCCAACATCGACAAGGACTACGTGGAAAACGGTGAACAGCGCATGGACCTGTACCGGCGCATGGCCGCCATCCGCTCCCAGAGCGACGCCGACGAGCTGCTGGACGAGATCGTGGACCGCTACGGCGACCCGCCCAAGGGCGTCATGAACCTGATCGACGTGGCCCTGCTCCGGGCCAAGGCCGCTCCCCTCACCATTACGGACATCAGTCAGAAGGGGCAGGACCTGCTCTTTACCCTGCTGACGGCGGACTATCCGACCATCTCCGCCCTCTGCGCCGCGCCGGGCCTGTCGGGACGGCTCTTCCTGCTGCCCAAAACCAGGCAGCCCGTGCTGCGGCTGCGGCTGAGCAAGGGAGAAAACAGCCTGAAGGCGGCAGGACAGCTGGTGGACGCCTTTACGGCCCTGGTCAATTCCTGAGAGGCCGAAAAATATTTTCCGCGACGTTACGAAATGTCATTGCATTTTTTCCGTCCTATGGGTATAATAGCATTTCAAGGAACATTTCAGAACAAAACACCGAAAGGGGGAACCTCCTTTGGCAAAAGGAAAATTTGAATCCGGCAAGGGCGGCAGCTCCGGCGGCCGCGATCCCTACGCCGTAAAGGATAAGCCCAGTCAGACCGCCGCGCGCAGCGGCATCGGCAGCAAGCTCTGGCCCATTCTGGCCGCTGTGGCCGGCGTGGCGGTGCTGGTGGTGGGCATCCTGCTTCTGACCAAGCACAACCGCCCCGCCGCCCCGGAGACCACCGGCACCACCGCCGTCACCCTCCCGCTGGAGGGCATGCCCCGGGCGGAGCTGGAGAAGCGTTTTGGGGAGCTGGACAGCCTGATCCGGCAGGATCTGACGCTGACCTTGACCCCGGAGCCCGTGGACCCCACCCGCACCGAGGAGCCTCTGACCCTGACTCTGACCCAGGCCCAGAGCGGCGCCGGCCTGGATCTTGCCAAGCTGGCCGCGGATCTGGACAACGGCGTGGGCCAGGAACGGGGCGACAGCTATCTGCTGGACCCCAGAGACTATCTCACCCTGGACGATCTGAGCCTGCGTCAGGCCCTGGACCGCTTCGTGGAGGAGTACGGCACCGCCTACGCCGAGGCCACCGCGGACCTGGAGCCGGGCGCCGAGGACGATCAGGAGAAGATCCTGGTGCTCCACACCGGCGTCGTTGGCCGCAGCCTGGACGCCGACCAGCTCTTTGACACCGTAAAGGAGGCCCTGGAGACCGCTCTGGTGGCGGAGGATCCCGCCGAGGCCCTCCAGCCTCAGCTCAGCTACAAGTTTGAGCAGCCTCAGGAGCTGGACGTGGACGCCCTCTACGAGCGCTACTGCAAGGACCCCCAGGAGCCGGAGCTCGACCCCGAGACCGGCAAGGTCAAGGAGGGCCGCGACGGCTACGGCTTCGACAAGGAGGAGCTGATCGCCCGGCTGGCGGAGGCCGCCCCCGGCCAGGAGCTGCGGGTGACGCTGAACATTCTGGAGCCTGAGATGGACGCTGAGACCCTGCGGGAGAGCCTGTTCAAGGACGTGCTGGCGGAGGTCCACACCAACCACACCAATATCTACAACCGCACCACCAATCTGAAGCTGGCCTGCGAGGCCATTGACGGCACCATCCTGCTGCCCGGCGACACCTTCTCCTTCAACAAGGTGGTGGGCGAGCGCACTGCAGAAAAGGGCTACAAGGAGGCCATCGCCTACGTCAGCGGCGGCGAGTCCAAGCCCGAGGTGGGCGGCGGCGTGTGCCAGGTGGCCTCCTCCATCTACTACGCCGTGCTCCAGGCCGACCTGAAGGTGGTGGAGCGGGAGCCCCACATGTTCCTGGTGGACTACGTGCCCAGCGGCATGGACACCACCATCTACTGGGGCTATCTGGACTTCAAGTTTGAAAACGACAGCCCCTATCCCATCAAGATCGAGTCCTCCGTCTCCAACGGCCAGGTCCACATCACCCTGCTGGGCACCGAGTGGAAGGATTACACCGTGGAGCTGACCTACGAAGTTCTGGACACCGAGGCCTGGACCACCGTGGAGCGGGAGGTGGCCAACGACGGCACCTACCGCAACGGCGAGGTGATCACCACCCCCTACACCGGTTACAAGATCGCCACCTACAAAACCACCCGGGACAAGGACGGCAAGAAGCTGGAGACCACCCAGATCGCCATCAGCCGCTACAACAAGCGGGACAAGGTGGTGGCCAAGGTGACCGGCCCCTACGTGCGGCCCACACAGCCCACGCAGCCCACACCGACCCAGCCCAAGCCCACGCAGCCCACACCCACGCAGCCCAAGCCCACGCAGCCCACGCCCACACAGCCGAAGCCCACGGAGCCCGCGCCCACACAGCCGAAGCCCACGGAGCCGGCCCCCACGGAGCCCGCGCCTACGGAGCCCGCCCCCACACAGCCGGCCCCCACGGAGCCGGCCCCCACGCAGCCGGCCCCCACGGAACCGGCCCCCACACAGCCGGCCCCCACGGAGCCCGCGCCTACGGAGCCCGCGCCCGCTGACTCTGAGGGATGATGCAAGGACCTCTCTGCTGACTTTTCCCGGCTCCGCCGACACGGATCCCGTGTTCGGCGGAGCCGTTCTTTTCACGCCCTCCCCTGTCGCCGCCATCCGTCCTCCTGTATGAATATTCTGGTTGCATTCTCTGCATCTCAGTAGTATAATACCAGAAATTGCGTCATGCGATAACAATCCAGGATCTCCGGCACAGCGGCAGCCGTCCGCGCCCCTGTGCCGCCGACAGAAGGAAGGGATCTCCTTGTTCAGCGGAGACTACGGTTTCTTTGATTATAAGTACAACATCGCCGGCTATTCCGGCCAGGATTTCGGCGGCCCCGCCCAGACCCTTTATCTGGGGATCAGCGCCGCCCTGTTGGTTTTGCTGCTGGCGCGCCTGCGCCGGAGCAGCCGGGAGCAGGCCCTGCGGCTCACGGGCTGGGTCGGCCTGTTCCTCACCCTCCTGTACCTGGGCAAAACGGCCTGGGAAACGGTCTACGACCTTCGGCTGGAGGGCAGCTTCAACACCGGCCTACTGCCCCTGGACACCTGCTCCATCGTGATGCCCGCGGCCCTGCTGGCGGGCTTTGGCCGGGGCAAAGCCCGGCGTCTGGCGGCGGCCTGGCTGCAGACCGGCGGCATTGTGGGAGGCCTTGGGGCCATGGTAAGCTTGAACGCCTTCAAGTATTACCCCTTCTTCTCCTTTGGCGCCTTCTATTCCATGCTCTGGCACTTTGTCATGGTGCTGCTGGGGCTGCTGCTGGCGGTCACGGAGCCCCGCCTGCGGCTGCGAGAGGCGGTATGCCGGGGCTTCGCCCTCCATCTGCTGTTCTCCCTGCCGGTCATCGCCGTGGACTACCTCTTTGATTTTGACTTTATGCTCTACCGGCAGCTGGGGGGCGTGCCCATCTTTGAGGGCGTCGCCGCCTCTCTGACCGGGGCCGGGCTGGGTTTTTTGAACCCGCTTCTGATGCTGCTTTTGTATTTCCTGGCCTTCCTGCTGGCCTTCGGCATCGGTCAGGCCGCCCATCTGGCTCTGCACCCCGTCCGCCGGACCCGCCGGCGCTCACTGCACTCCTGAGCTTTTTCCAATTCAGGACCGCCCCCTGGGGCGGTCCTTTTGTATTTGTCGAAAATATACAAATTCAGTTGACGAATTGCCGTAAAATATGGTATGATGGTCTATAGATATCCAGAAACTGAGGTTTGGAGGGAACGCCTATGCTTCACGCGCTGATGGACCGGGACAAGTGGAGCCTCTGTTTGGGAGACGAGGTCCTGGTACAACACAGCCAGGACCAGCCCTTTGTCACCATGATCCGCCTGGAGAAGCGCTACAGCGCCAATCGGGGCAGCGTGAAAACCACCGTGGAGGAGACCGACCGGGTCCCCCTCACGGAAGCGGAGCCTCTGCCCGGGGCGGAGGAGGCCGGAGCCCGGGGAGGCGCCGTCCTGTTCCGGGGCGACGGCCACAGTCTGCGGATGGAATTCCGGCCCTGTCCCGGCGGCGTGCGCTGCAGCTTCGGGGGAGAACCGGGCTGGACCTATCAATTCTCCTTCCAGGCTGCGGAGGGGGAAGCGGTCTTCGGCGGCGGCGAGCAGTACCGGCAGCTGAACCTCCGGGGGGAGCGGGTGGTCAACTTTGTCTCCGAGCACATCAAGGCCTCCACCATTCTGCAAAAAACCGTGCTGCCCCGCTCCATCTACCGGGAAAAACCCCACAGCCACATCGGCAGCTACGCCCCTATGCCCGTCTTTGTGACGGACCGGGGCAGGCTCTTCCTCTTCCGGACGGACCGGGACGGAGCCTCCCAATTCGGGGACCGGCACTACAAATTCCGCTTTGACGGCTGTCCCGAGGAGATGGTGCTGCTGCGGGGCGACAGCTACGAGCAGCTGGCCCGGCTGCTGGTGCTGGGCGTGGACCTGGAGGGGCTGCGCTTCTCGGAGACGGATCTG
>CAMNHH010000147.1 GCA_946539175.1 uncultured Clostridia bacterium
GCTACGCCATGTTTGAGGGCATGATCAACGCCATCAAGGAGGAGACCGTCCGCCGGATCTTCGCCTTCCAGCCCCGTCCCAACCGGGTGGTGGAGCGCAAGCAGGTGGCCACCGTCACCGGCACCGGCGACGGAGGCGACAAGACCGTCAAGCGCAAGCCCGTGGTGAAGAAGATCAAAGTCGGCCCCAACGATCCCTGCCCCTGCGGCTCCGGCCTGAAGTTCAAGAAGTGCTGCCGCGGCAAGGGCCTGTACGATTGAGCGCCTTCAGATGACAGTGCATATGGACGCGATTGAAATTGATATGCGCAAGGACCCCCGCAGGGCCCACTTCGACCACTTTCGTCATGCGCCCAACCCCCACGTGGGGCTGACGGTGGACGTGGACGTGACGGACTTCGTGGGGCTCTGCCGGCAGAGAGGCTGGTCCTTCTATCCGGCCTTTATCCGCGTCGCCGCCATGGCTGCCAATGCCGTGCCGGAGCTGCGCCGCCGGATCCGGGGGGAGCGAGTGATCGAATACGCCCGCTGCGACACCTCCCACATCGAGCTGCTGGAGGACGGGACCTACTGCTACTGCACCCTGCGCCACGACCCGGAGCGGAGCTGGGAGCAGTATATGGCCTACGCCGCCGCGCAGAGGGAGCGGGCCAGGGCCGGCGCCTCCATCGAGGAGGAGGCCGACGTGGAGCGGATGTATTTCATCTCCACGATCCCCTGGCTCCATTACCGGGATTTTTCCCAGCCCAACTACGGCCCGGACGCCAGTAATCCCGCCATCACCTGGGGCAGGTACGACCCGGATTACCGGGGCAGGCTGATGATGCCCCTGACTCTGCTGGTCCACCACAGTCTGGTGGACGGGCTTCAGATGGCAGCCTTCTACCGGAATGTGGAAGCGCTGCTGCACACAACAATCGACTGAACGAAAGGAGTCGGCTCCATGTTTCATACGCATTATGATCCCGAGTATCTGTGCTCCGATGTGATCACCGGAGAGGCGGTCCACTGCTTCGCCACCCGGCGGGGCGGCGTGTCCACCGGCATCTTCGAGTCTCTGAATCTGGGGCTCAGCCGGGGGGACGACCCGAAGCATCTCTATGAAAACTACCGTCGTCTGGGGGCCGCGGTGGGCTTCACCCCGGAGCAGACCGTGCTGGTGAACCACGCCCACAGCGGCCGGGTGGACCGGATGGGCAAGGCGGACCGGGGCATGGGCCTGTTCCACCCCCAGGGGGAGCATCAGGACGGCCTGTACACCGACGAGCCCGGGGTTGCACTGGTGGTCTTCACCGCCGACTGCACCCCGATCCTGCTTCACGATCCGGTGAAGCACGTGGTGGCCGCCGTCCATTCCGGTTGGATGGGCACCGCCAAGGGCATCGTGGCCAACTGCGTCAACGCCCTGGTCCGGGACTTCAACTGTGATCCCGCGGACATTGAGGCCGCCATCGGCCCCGCCATCGGCTCCTGCTGTTTCGAGACGGATCGGGACGTGCCAGACGCCATGGTGAAGGCCCTGGGTCCCGAGGCGGAGCCGCTGAGCTTCATCACCCATGAGGGGGCCCCGGCGGGCAAGTTTTTCCCCGACGTGAAGGGGATCAACGAGCTCTGGCTCCGGCGCTGCGGCGTGATGAAGATCGACGTCTGCCCGGAATGCACCAAGTGCCACCCGGACCGCTTCTGGTCCCACCGGGTCACCGGTCTGAAGCGGGGCAACATGGGAAATCTCATCATGCTCAAAGAAGAATAGGAGCGATTTGCTTGAAACGCCTGCTATGCCTGCTGCTGGCGCTGCTGCTGTTCACCGGCTGCGCCGTGACGCCGAACCAACAGAGCGCCGACACAGAGACAGAGACCCTGGAAAGTCACGAGAACAATCTCAACCAGGCCTCCCACCAGACCCCCAAGGCCTTTGGCCTGGCCTACATCCCGGAATACGGCTTCAATCCCTATTCCTGCACCTGTCTGACCAACCGGCCCGTATTCTCCCTGGTCTATGAGAGCCTCTTCGTGCTGAGCAACAGCTTCCAGCCGGAGCCGCTGCTCTGCGACCGCTTTGCCCTGTCCGAAAACGGCAGGACCTGTCTGATCACCATTCTGGAGGGCGTCAGCTTCTCCGACGGCAGCCCGCTGACGGCCTATGACGTTGCCGCCTCCCTGGAGGCGGCCCGGGACTCCGGTTACTACGGCACCCGCTTTTCCAAGGTGCTGTCCTTTACCGCCCGGGACCAGCGGACCCTGGAGATCAGCCTCTACAAGGCCTATGAAAACCTGCCCCTGCTGCTGGACGTGCCCATCGTCAAGGCCGGTACGGAGGGGGAGGAGCGGCCCCTGGGCTCCGGCCCCTACGCCTTCTCCCAGGAGGACGGCGGCCTCTGTCTGCGCCGAAACCGGAGCTGGTGGCAGGACGACCGGGCCGCGGTGGAGTACGACACCATTCTGCTCACCGCCGCCAGGGACGCTGCGGAGGTGCGGGACAGCTTTGAGTTCGGCAACACCTCCGTGGTCTGCGTGGATCTGAATGCCCCCAACGCCGTGGGCTATCGCTGCGACTATGAGCTGTGGGACAGCCCCACCGCCACCATGCAGTATCTGGGCTTCAATCTGACGGGCGGAGTCTTTTACCAGCGGGAGCTGCGGGCCGCCGTGACCCATCTGATCGAGCGTGAGCCGCTGATCAGCACGGTCTACAAGGGCTTTGCCCAGGCGGCCTATCTGCCCTGCGCCCCTGCCAGCCCCCTCTATGACCAGGAACTGGCCCGGAATTACGGCTATGATCCGCAAAAGTTCACCCAGGCCCTGAACGCCGCCTCCATCTCCGAGGGCTACGTGGCCACCCTGATCGTCTCCGCCTCGGACCCGGCCCGGGTGGAGCTGGCCCGCCGCATTGCCGAGACCTTCACCGAGGCCGGGCTGAGCATGGAGGCACAGGCCCTGGATCACGATAGCTACCGCTATCGTCTGAACGCCGGCCAGTTCGATCTGTTCATCGGAGAGGTGCGGCTGTCCGGCAACTTTGATCTGACTGAGTTTTTCAAGGCCTACGGCAGCCTGGGCTTCGGGGGCATCCGCAGCCCCGGCATGGAGCAGCTGTGCTACGACGCCCTGGAAAACTCCGGGAACTGCTACGACCTGTACCGGGGCGTCATGGAGAACGCCTATTTTTGCCCGCTGCTGTTCCGCTCCAACGCGGTCATAGCCAATCGCGGCGTCATCGGAAGCCTGCAGCCCGCGGTGGACTTCGTCTTCCACCGCTCCGGCGGCCGGAGCCTGGCGGACGCCAGCGTGTCCTTCGAGGAGCTGAACGGAAGCGGGGAGCCGGAGCAGAGCACGGAAGCCACGGGGGAGACCCCGGAAACGGAGGCGGTACTGCCATGAGCTACGCCGATCAAGTCTACATCGAAACATGTAAACGAATTCTGAAGGAGGGCGTCCGGGACGACGATCTGCCCGTTCGGCCCCGCTGGGAGGACGGAACGCCGGCCCACACCGTAAAGCTCTTCGGCGTGGTGAACCGCTATGATCTGCAAAGGGAATTCCCGCTGATGACCCTGCGCCGGACCTATTGGAAGTCCGCCATCGACGAGCTGCTGTGGATCTGGCAGAAGAAATCCAACCGGGTCGCGGAGCTGGGAAGCCACGTCTGGGACGCCTGGGCCGACGAGAACGGCACCATCGGCAAGGCCTACGGCTATCAGATGGGGGTCAAGCACCACTACAGGGAGGGGGACTTCGACCAGGTGGACCGGGTGCTCTATGATCTGAAGCACAACCCCCAGAGTCGCCGCATCCTCACCAGCATGTATAACTTCGCGGATCTCAGCGAGATGGGGCTCTATCCCTGCGCCTACTCCATGACCTTCAACGTGTCCGGCAGGACCCTGAACGCCATTCTGAACCAGCGCTCCCAGGATATGCTCACCGCCAACAACTGGAACGTGGTGCAGTACGCCGCCCTGGTCCACATGCTGGCCCAGGTGTCCGGCCTGGTGCCCGGCGAGCTGGTCCATGTCATCGCGGACTGCCACATCTATGACCGCCACATCCCCCTGGTGGAGGAAATGATCGAAAAGAGGCCCTTTGACGCCCCCGCCTTCCGCATGGATCCCGACGTCACGGACTTCTACGCCTTTACCAAAAACAGCTTCACGGTGGAGAACTATCAGTACCACCCCTTCGACCACAGCATCGCTGTGGCGATCTGAACCGACAAACGAACGGGAATCGCTACGGGTCCGCTTCGGCGCCTGAGACCTGATCCCTGAAACAGGAGATAAACATGAACGCAATCGTGAACGTCACGCCCCATTGGGGCATTGGAAAGAACGGGAAGCTGCTGGTTTCCATTCCCACGGATCTGCAGCGCTTCCGGGAGCTGACCATCCACAAGACCGTCATCTACGGCCGCAAGACCCTGGAGACCTTCCCCGGCGGACGGCCTCTGCGGGACCGGGAGAACATCATCCTCACCCGGGACAAGGAATTCCAGGCGGAGGACGCGATCATCTGCCACGACATGGACGAGCTCAGAAGCGTCCTGCGGGACCGCTACAGCGAAAATCTCTGGGTCATCGGCGGCGAAAGCGTCTATAAGCTGCTGGTGCCCCACTGCGAGAAGGCCTACGTCACCTTCAGCTACACCGAGCAGAAGGCGGACAAGTTCTTCCCCAACCTGAACCGGAACGAAAACTGGTACGTCACCGCCATCCAGCCCACCCAGATCGAGGGCCGCACCCCTTTCCGCTTCGTGGAGTACACCAACACCAAGCCCCTGCCCCTGTAGGGACAGGCTCCATCACCTGTAGGGAC
>CAMNHH010000148.1 GCA_946539175.1 uncultured Clostridia bacterium
GTGGCGGAGCAGATCGCGGGCCAGGCCCGGCTCTTTGAACGGGACCGGCTGCTGGGCTACGCCGGGCAGAGCGCCGCCGAGGGCGAAACGCTCCGCTTCGATCTCCACGGCCTGCTGGTCTATAACCCCACCCTGGCGGCGAAAACCGTCTCCGTCACGGTGAACGGGCAGGAGGCGGGCAGCTTTGCCCTGACGGAGGGGGACTTCTTCACCTGGATCCCCCTGGATTTCCCCAATCAGCCCGGGGACGCGGCGATGCGGGTGGAGCTCCGGGTGACGGAGACCGCCTTCGGCGCCCCGGAGCAGGCCATCCTCTCCCTGTGGCCGGATTTGAGCAGCAATCTCCGGGGCGGGAGATAGACCCCATTTCCCGCAAAAGGCCCGGGTAAACGAATCGCAGATTGCCTTTTCCCCGCCTCCGTGCTAAAATGGCGGTGAAAAGGAGGTGGCGCGATGCGGACGCCAAAGGAATTGGGCGGGGAGATTGCCCGGCTGCGGCACGAACAAAAGCTCACCCAAAAGGCCCTGGCGGAACGGCTCCACGTGACGGACAAGGCGGTCTCCCGCTGGGAGCGGGGCCTGGTGCATACAGCAAAATAAAGCACAAAAAAACGGCCCGCCGGGCCGTTTTTTCGTGGGTCAAATTTCGGTCGTCTGAAATCGCTTTGCCGGGGAGAGGCGCAGGGGGAAGCAGGCGGCTCAGTTCCCATTCCGGGCGCCGCGCAGAGCCTCCAAGGTCTCCGGGTTCAGCCAGTGGCTCAGATCTTCCGGCTTGTCGATGACGGCGTTTCCGATCAGCTCCGCCGCCAGCCTGGTGTACCGCTCCCGCTGGTCCCAGGTCTCAAAGACCGCGGCCCGCTCGATGGGCCGGACGTCCATCCGGGGCCAGAGGGCCTTGGCAGCCTCCGCGAAGAGGAACAGGGCTCCGTCCAGAAGCCGCAGCGTCTCCGGCGCGAGGGCCGGAGGCTCCGCCTCCCGGCGCTCCAGAAGCCTTGCGATCCGGTCCCGCAGCTCCGTCTTCTTTTTGATCGTAATGCCGATCAGCAGGCCCTCCGGGTCCGGCAGACTGAATTCCGACAGCGGGGTCTCCTGATCCGGCTCCGTCAGTTCCGCTCTGGCCCCCAGGAGGAAGAAGGCAATCAGAGCCTTTTCATCCCCGCCCAGGGCCTCCGGCAGCGCCGGGCGCTCCCGGAGCAGCCCTTCGTCCTCGGTGAAGCAGACCTTGGCGGAGAGCCGCAGCAGGCGCTCCGTCTTCGGGTCGAAGGCGCAGATCTGGACGAAGGGGGTTTTGCAGAGCTCCGCGTAGAATCTGCGGTTCTTGGCCGTGAGAAAATACAGGGCGCCCTCCCGGCTGAACAGGAAGCAGAGGGACCGGACCTGGGGCCGCCCATCCAGTCCGACGGTCCCGGCATACAGGGTGTCGCAGCGGGCCAGCCACGCTGCGGCGAATTCCAACGGATCCTCCACGGGAGGAATGGATGTCTTGTCACTTTGTTTCATCGCTGTTTTTCCTTCTTTCTCCGGGCTCCGTCAGATCAGAATCCCGCTGCAGTGATCCAGCTCATGCTGGATGATTTGGGCCGTCCAGCCGCTGAAGCTCTTGAAGCGAAGCTGCAGACGCTCATTCTGATAGCGCAGCTTGATGCTTTGATAGCGCTTGGTTTTTCGGCTGCCCTCCAGCGAGAGGCAGGCCTCCTCGGTCTCGTATTGGCCGGAGGCCTTCACAATCTCCGGATTCAGCATGGCCATTGCCCGGCCCTCGTTGTCAAAGGCGATGATCCGCACCGAATGGCCGATCATATTGGCGGCCAGGCCCACGCAGTGGGCCCGGTGGGCCTCCAGGGTATCCAGCAGGTCCCGGACGATGGGCAGATCCTCCGCCGTGGCCGCTCTGGACCGCCGGGCCAGGAAGATGGGGTCCTTGACGATTTCCCGTACCATACCCGTACCTCCCTTACGCCGCGTCCGGGAGCTGCTCCCCGGCCCGCTGCTCCAGATAGCGCCGGGTGCGGGTCTTCACATTCTCCTGCAGATTGCGGAAGAAGAACTGGTAGTCATAGACGTGGTAGCCGCCCTCCGGCAGGCCCGGCACAAAGGCGGGATAGTCCGCCGGGTCCAGGTCCGTCACCTTCAGGGCACCTCTGCCTTCCTCGAGATAGCACCCGCAGAGCCCCGGATCTTCCCTGGTAACGGCGCCGCTGTAGTCGGTGAAGCAGGCGCCCAGGTTTTCGGACTTGTCCGCGGGGGTGCCGTCGGTTCTCCAGTTCAGCGGGTTGATGCTGCGGCTTTTCGTCCCGGCGGGGATAATAAAGGTCTCCCGCAGCTCCGGCGATTCGCAGTCGAAGCTGACGACCACGCCCAGATCCTCCGCGGACTGAGCGGGCTTGATCTGGGGACAGCGCGCCGCCATTTCCTCGGTGCAGGGCCAGCCGATGGCGTAAACCGCCACCAGCCGCTCAGAGAGGGCCTCGTCGTCGAAATACTCCTCCAACAGCCGGTAGCACATATCCGCCCCCTGGGAGAAGCCCGCCAGAATGATGGGCCGCCCCCGGTTCTCGTGCTCCAGATACCAGGAGAAGGCGGCGGACACGTCCTTGTAGGCCAGCCCCAGCCAGGGCTCCCGCTCCTCGGGCTTGAGTCCGTAGATCTTCATGGCGGCCTGGCGGTAATAGGGGGCGTAGAGCCGGGCGCTGTCGGCATAGATGCCCCGCTCCATGTTCAGGGCCCCCAGAAAGCTGGCCTTGGTCTCGGCGTCCTCCAGGGACATATTGTATTCGTCCTTCATGTCCACCGTGGGGCAGAGCAGGAACAGGTCCGCGGACTTGTCCTCTCCCAGCCCGAACCAGGCCCAGTTCTCCGCCGCGGCGTAATCGGGCAGGGCCCGGTCCTTCCCCGGCCAAAGCAGGATCAGCGCCAGGACAGCAGCGGCCAGCGCCGCGGCGGCGATCCAAATGAGCTTGCGCTTGTTTTTCATGCTTCGATCCTCCGATCGTTTTGATTCGGTATCAGCTACAGTATAGCACGCCCGGCGTGAATCCGCAACGTTTTTGAGAGCTCCCGCGGCGCCGGGCGGCGAAGCCGATCCGGGGCCGACGCGAAAAAAGTCTTGCGTACGGGCTTGAAATCCGGTAGAATAGAAGCGGACCCCGGCGGGGCTTTCCCGCCTGCTATTTCAGAAAAGAGGAGAATGAGCATGCAATACCGGGTCAACAAACGAACCGGAGACCGGGTCTCCGAGATCGGCTTTGGCTCCGCCTATCTCTTCGAGGCGGGGATGGAGGAGGGCGTTCGGGCCCTGGAGACCGCCGTGGAGGGCGGGATCAACTACTTCGATCTGGCGGCGGGAGACGCCAGGGCCTTCCCCATCTGGGGCGCCGCCCTCTCCCCGGTCCGGAAACAGGTCCTGTTCCAGATCCACTTCGGCGCGGACTACTCCAAGGGCGGCTACGGCTGGTCCCTGGCGCTGGAGGACGTGAAGCGCTCCGTGGACTGGCAGCTCCGTCAACTGAAAACAGACTACGTGGACTACGGCTTCATCCACTGCCAGGATGAGCGCTCCGATTGGGAGCAGTATCAGAAGAACGGGGTCTACGCCTATCTCTGCTCCCTGCGGGAGCAGGGCGTGGTGAAGCACCTGGGCCTGTCCTCCCACACCCCGGCGGTGATCCAGACGATCCTGGACGAGGCGCCCATCGACATGCTGATGTTTTCCGTGAATCCCGCCTACGACTACGGTCAGGGGGAATACGCCAACGGCAGCGTGGACGAGCGCAGCGCCGTCTATCGCCGCTGCGAGGCGGAGGGCGTCGGAATCTCCGTCATGAAGCCCTTCTCCGGCGGCCAACTGCTGGACGCGAAGCAGTCCCCCTTCGGCAGGGCGTTGAATCCGTATCAGTGCATCCAATACTGCCTGGACAAGCCAGGCGTGCTGACGGTGCTGCCCGGCGCCGCCGACACGGAGCAGGTCAAAAAGTTGCTGGGATATTACGCCGCTCCGGCGGAGGAGAAGGACTACGCCGTCATCGGCAGCTTCGCCCCGCCCCAGGCCAGCGGCAAGTGTGTCTACTGCGGCCACTGCCGTCCCTGCCCCATGGGCATCGACGTGGGGCTGGTGAACAAGTACTACGACCTGGCCCGGGCGGGGGACCCCCTGGCGGCGGAGCATTACCGCAGCCTGGAGATCAACGCCTCCGCCTGCGTGGGCTGCGGCCACTGTGACAGCCGCTGTCCCTTCTCCGTGGCCCAAAGTCAACGGATGCGGGAAATCCGGGCCTACTTCGGCTGAAGCCCCATCGGAAAGGAGCGAAGGAAGCATGACCTATGAGGAAGCGCTGCAAACGATCCCCCTTGGACGCTATCGCCATTTCAAGGGGAAGGATTATGAGCTGATCGGCATCGCCCGCCACAGCGAGACCGAGGAGCCGATGGCGGTTTACCGCCCGCTCTACGGAGAAGGGGCGCTGTGGGTGCGTCCGGCCGCCATGTGGAACGAAACGGTGACCCGGGACGGCAGGAGCTGCCGGCGCTTCTGCCTGCTGGAGCGGATCGAGCGGGTGGAGCGCTATGAGGCCCTGTTTGAACGGGCCGCGGCCGACCGGGACCCGGAGGCGCTGTCGCTTTTGGACGCCTATTTCCGCTCCGGCCAATGGCTGGAGGACTACGAAGCGGACGAACGGGGCGAGCTGCCGCCGGATTTGAAGCGGGGCGTCCTGTCCCAGGACGCCCTATACGATCTGCTGACGGAGGGGAAC
>CAMNHH010000149.1 GCA_946539175.1 uncultured Clostridia bacterium
ATCGCGTGGAACGCATCGCGGATATCCGGCTTCTGGAAGAGCCTGCAAAACCCTTTGCCTCCCTGCACGGAGCCGACGGTCAGCGCCTGGACCTGCAGAAATACATGGCGGAGCACATCTACATGTACGCCGGCGGCAGCGTCCGCGCAAAATTCCGGGTCTGGAAGGACTTGGTCAGCGACGTGCTGGAGCTCTTCGGCCCGGACGTGAGCTTCTCGGACGAGGAGGAGTCCTACGTCACGGTGACCGCCTGGGTCACGGAGCGGGCCATGGAGCAGTTTGCAAAAAACTTTGGCCCGGACGTGCTGGTGCTGGAGCCCAAGACCTTGGTGGATTCGGTTCGCCGCAGCACGGAAGATCTGCTGAAAGCCTATAAATTATTGACATAGAAAGGAGAGCGCACGAATGGAGAGCGAGGAATTGTTGGATTTCCTTACCTTCAGCTATTTTGGCTTCACTTATTCAGAGATTATAAAAATGTCCCTAAAAGAAAAGGCTGTGATTTGCGCTAGAAGAGCATACTTGGACCTTGCACGCACGTTGACCTATCAGAAGAAAAAAACCGGGGCAAACGACAACCAGCAAACGGATGCAGAACAGAAAGAAAATACTGCCTTTAAAGAAGACATCTGTGTTTGCTTGGGAGAGCGGATATCGGCATTTCTTGGCAGTCAAAAATCCAATAACACACTATCCCGAGATGAGTTCAATAAATGGCATGATGATGTGTGCTCATGCATTACTGCCTGTGGGGAAAAATCTGCCGATTTGGCATGCAGGCAGTCGAAGAAAAAAGAGAATAAACAGTTCTATTATGGTCAGGCGCAAAAGTGGTTGAATATGACTTTGAAGTATATGACGCTGCTTAATGTAGAGGAAGTCCTCAATGTTCGTGATCTCCTTCATGTTCCGATAGATCAGTATATTTTAAAAGCTGCAGCGGAAGAGAAGAACCGTGGAGAGCATTCTTTGAAAAAAATGATTGCGCCCAAAAATCATAATGGCGACGACAAGGCAGATAAGTTGATATACTTTTCTGACGGTACAACACAGCCGTGGAGTCAACTTAATCGACTGGACTACATCGATTTACAGAAAGATATTCGCAGAGAGATAATTGAGTGTAAAAAAGAAAAAGCGAACAACTGGAAAGATATTAGCTGTCCGCTGGATTGGGAATCCAAAGTTTGGATAGAACAGGCAAAGTTGGAGAAGGAGAAGCAGCAGGAGAAAAAGGAGAAAGATTAACGCTGGAGGAGCTAACATGTCACTCAACCTTTCCAAATCAAAATACTGCAGTCTCTGGCAGTGCCCGAAGATCCCCTGGCTGCAAAAATTCCGGCCGGAGGAGCGGGTGTTTGACGAACTCCTGCAGCAGCGGATGGCGGTCGGCAGCGAGGTGGGCGACCTGGCCATGGGCCTTTTCGGAGACTTTGTTGAGGTCACAGTTCTGGACGGAGACCGCCTGGACCTTGCACGGATGATCGAGCGGACCGCGGAGGAAATGGCAAAGGAAACGCCGGTAATCTGCGAGGCTTCCTTCTCCTGGCGCGGCCTGTACTGCGCGGTGGATCTGCTGCGGCGCGAGGGGGAGGGCTGGGCCATTTACGAGGTGAAAAGCTCCACCCATGAGGATAAGAGCATCTACGCCGCAGACGTGGCCTATCAGAAATACGTTCTGACGCACTGCGGAGTTCATGTGACCGGGACGTACCTGGTGGTTCTGAACCGGGATTATGTTTTTGACGGGACCCTGAGAACGGAAGAGCTTTTCCGGGTCACGGACGCCTCCGAGGCCGTGGAAGCGGAATTTCCGAACATCGAACCGAATCTTGCCCTGGCAGAGCGTTTCCTGTCCGACCCGGAAACGGAGCCGCCAATCGATCTTTCGGAGCGATGCAATAACCCCTATATATGTGCCTTCTGGGGCCACTGCGCCAGGCATTTGCCCAAGCCGTCGGTCTTCGACCTGTACCGCCTTCCCATCAAAAAGAAGATCAATTTTTATCGGAAGGGTCTGGTTTCCTTTGCGGATCTGATTGGAGCGCAGAGCATCACCAATGAGAAGCAGCTCCGGCAGCTGGAGCACGGTGTGCGGGAGTGCCCGGACTATGTGGATCGGGAGCAAATTCGGCAATTCCTCGGGCAGCTCTCCTATCCGCTGTTTTTTCTGGATTTTGAAACGGTCCAGACGGCGATCCCCCGGTACATCGGAACGAGGCCTTACGCGCAAATCCCGTTCCAATACTCGCTGCACTGGATCGAGAGAGAGGGCGGCCCGCTGATGCACAGGGAGTTTCTGGCGGAGCCTGGAACAGACCCGCGTCGGGCTTTGGCGGAGCAGCTTTGCGCGGATATTCCGCAGGATGTCTGTGTGACCGCCTATTATATGGGCTTTGAATGCACTCGGATTCAGGAGCTGGCGGATACCTTCCCGGATTTGGCAGACCATCTGCTGAACATCCGGGACCATATTGTAGACCTGCTGACGCCCTTCCAATCCGGCTGGTATTACAACCGCGCCATGGGCGGGAGCTTTTCCATCAAAAGCGTGCTGCCCGCTCTGTTTCCGGATGATCCGGCGCTGAACTACCACAATCTGGAGGGAATCCACAACGGCAGCGAAGCCATGGCAGCCTTCCCAGCCATGGAACACATGACGCCGGAGGAACGGGCTCGTACCCGGCAAAACCTGCTTCGCTACTGCGAGCTGGACACCTACGCCATGGTCAAGGTTTGGGAAAAGCTCCGCCAGGCAGTTACATAGAAGCGATAACAAAAGAGCCGAAGGAAGCCCCTTCCGCTCTTTTGCCATACATGTACCAAAAATAGACCATGCCTCCTGATATGCTTGCATCACAGGAGGCAAAGAAGCCCTCCTGCATCACTTACGATCAAGGAGGTATTCCAATGAGCGCATTTGACAAGGTAATCGGCTATACGGCAATTAAGCAGGAATTGCTTCAGGTCTGTGATATGATCAAAAACCGGGAGATCTATAAAAGAATGGGGGCCAAGCCGCCCCGCGGCATTCTTCTGAGCGGAGAGCCCGGCCTCGGGAAAACGCTCCTGAGCAGGTGCTTTGTGGAAGAGAGCGGCCTGCCATCCTTCGTGATCCGCCGGGACAAGGCCAACGGCGAATTTATCTCCTTCATCACAGAGAGCTTCCGGCAGGCCAGGGAACAAGCGCCGTCTGTGCTGGTGCTGGATGACATGGACAAATTCGCGAACGAGGATCATGAGCACAAAAACGCCCCGGAGTACATCGCGGTGCAGGCCGGAATCGACACGGTGGCGGACAGCGACGTGTACGTTTTTGCGACGGTTAACGACTATTATGCCCTTCCGGATTCTTTGAGGAGAGCAGGCCGCTTTGACAAGCACCTCGTTGTGGAGCAGCCCTCCGGCGACGACGCCGTCGCCATTATCAAGCATTATCTCACGGGCAAGAAGCTCGCTGAGAACGTCAGTCTGGAGGACCTGTCCCGAATGATCTCCTACAGCAGCTGCGCGGAGCTGGAGGCTATGATCAACGAAGCCGCGATTCTTGCCGCTTTCCAGCGGAAGGAAACGATCGGGATGGAGGATCTGATCCGGGTGGTGCTTCGGGTGACATACCATTCTCCCGACAGCGATACGGAGATCCCGGCAGACCAGCTTCGGAAAACGGCCATCCATGAGGCCGGACACCTCGTGGTGTGCGAAGCCCTGCTTCCGGAAAGCGTGGGCTTTGCCTCTGTTCGTTCGACAGACGGAAGCTCCACGGGCGGGTTCATCCATCGCTGCAAAAAGCTCAATAACAAAATGCAGCAGGTGCTGGTATCTCTGGCGGGAAAGGCTGCGGTGGATCTGTACTATGCGGACGTATGTCCGCAAGGAGCGGAAAGCGATATCCGGCGAGCCGTTAGGAGGCTTCGGGACAACATCTCAGAGGAAGCTGCTTTGGGGTTCTGGCTGGTAGACGTATCTTCGCCATTCCGATTCCGGAATCCTTCCGAAAATATGAACGCCCGTAGCGAAGCGATCACCCAGGCAGAACTGGAACGCTGTATGACGCTTACCAAAAACATCCTTCTCAAAAACCGGGACTTTCTTGAAAAAACCGCTGCCGCTCTGGTTGAGAAGGGCAATCTGCTTTCTTCCGACATCCGCGAGATCAAGCGTAGCGTCGTCGTTACGGAAGCGCCGGTTTTTTGAACCGCAGGGAGGAAGAACAATGGGGTACTGGTCTGAATATCAAATCACCTGGATGGAGCGGGAGGAGATGCTGTCGAATGATGCAGCCTGGATCGATCACAGCATTCTGCCCGTTGGATTTCAGCTGCTTGAACAGCTGGATGCTCTGAAGCACCGATTAAAGGTATTGCTTCTTTGGGACAATCTGCGGGCGTTCCAACAGGGCCGGGCGATCCGGGATTGGAGAAAGGTTTACGCGGAATGGCCGGATTATTGGACCGGGAAAAAGCCGAAGGCCTTGTACTGGCCCGCGGATGATCTGGATACCGTGGAAGAGGTGCTTACCGTGATAGCGGGCATCCACGATCGGCTCTTCTTCTACGGGATCATACCGGATGAGCGTGACACAGAAATCCCCGATGAGCGTGTCTATGATCCACTGGATGGTCAGCTTCCCCTGCAACACGTTGCCTGATCATCGCGACAGAGTCCCGGCGAGGTCAGAATCTGCGCCGCATAAACAAAGAGGAACGAAATGAAGGCCCTG
>CAMNHH010000150.1 GCA_946539175.1 uncultured Clostridia bacterium
CAACTCTGATCCCCAGCGTATTTGCCGCTGACGCACCCGCTGAGACTTCTGCGCCAGAGGAAACCATGGTCGCCCTGGGCGAAGCCCCTGAAGCCGCGGCCATCTCGCCCCTGTCCACCGGCGGCGCCATCATCATGTCCTCCTACTCCGCCTCCAAGGAGACCACCAACGAGGAGCTGAACAAGATCTTCAAGTTCCTCTTCCTCCTCTCCGTGGGCAACGTCCTGCTGAACGTGCTTCTCTCCTGGATCGGCGTCTTCCGTCTGGGCGGATTGTTCTGAACGCAGCCCTCCCCCGGCCCTTGCCGGGGGAGCTTTTTTTACGGGGCGGCACAGCTCCGGAGAAATCAGGATCCGACGCGATTTCCGCTTGCGAAACAGAAGGACGCATGGTATAATGAAAAAAATCGGAAAGAGGAGGTACGTCATGGCAAAAATCCTGCATAAGATCCGCAAAGGGCTGTTTTACACCGTCAGCTGCATGGAGCTGGTGGCGGCGATCATGATCGCGGTGGGGATTCTCGCGCACCTGTTCCTGATCCGGCCCTACTGGACGCTTTTCGGCGTCGACGGTCTGGAAAACTACCTGGAGTATCTGTTCGACGGGCTCATCGGCATCGAGCTGGTGAAGCTCCTGTGCCGCCACGATCTGACCTCGATGGTGGAGGTCCTGCTGTTCGCGGTCACCCGTTATCTGATCCTCCACCACGGCGACAGTCTGTCGGTTCTGCTCAGCGTGGTCTCCATCGGCATCCTGTTCGCTGTGCGGAAGTTCCTGTTCCTCCACCCGGAGACCCGGGAGGAGACCGCCCGCCGCCGCGAGCACTTCGATTGAGCCCTGCCTCCCGAGGCTGGGGAACACCAGGGCAAATGCGGCCACAGCGGAAGGCCGGGGCCCGGAAATCCGACAAGCCCATATTTCGCCAGACACGCAAGAACAAACGGGCACGGAATCGGAAGCACGCTTCCGACTCCGTGCTCCTTTTTCTTCCGCCGCTCCGGACCGGGCTCCGCCGCAACACAGGCTCAAATTCAGATATGCGGAAAAGCCGGAAAAAAGTTGCACGATTTCATAAAACGTGATATACTGCAAATATACAGTTCGTATACAGGAAAGACAGAATCGGAAAAGCGCCTGCAGCTCAGCAGCGCGGGCTTCCGGCCCGGGGCAGCGTCCGCGCATGGAGAGCCGGACGGGACGCCGCGAAAAGCTGCCGCTGCCCGCGAAAAGCGCAGAAGCCCGAAGCCGAAAAGCAGGAATGGATCGATCAGAACGATCAGGGAGAACGAGGGGCATGGACGCTTTTGTAAATGAACAGGACTTTGCGCTGCTCCGGGGAGATCGGGTCAGCTTCTCCGTGCTGGACAGCATCCTGCGGGGACCCTGTGCCATCCTTCGGAGCGATCACAGGCGGCTGATTCTTTGCCACTCGACGCCGCCATATCCTGTATGGATCTGGACGGCGGACGGCCTCGCGGCGAAGGAAAAGGAACGGGCCCGGAGGCTGGCGGATGAGCTCTGCCCGCTTACCGACGGATACCGGCTCATGATGAAATACGAGCTGGCGGATTATTTTACAGAACAGGCAAAAGCGCTCGGGCTGAATGTCGGTATCTCGAAGGAGTTGCTTTCTTACGACTGCCCGGCCCCCATAAAGCCGACGCACCGGGCTGAGGGCGGCCTGCATCCCTGCGGCCCGGGAGATCTGACGGAGGCAGCCGCTTTGCTGACCCGCTTCTATGCGGAGGTGGGCGAGCATCCCCTGCCGGAGCAGACGGTGCTGGAAAAAACCGCGCAGAAAATCGCACAGGGCGCGCTGTTCTTTTGGAGGGACCCGGCGGGAAGGACTGCGGCCTGCTGCGGCTGGCGGCACAGCGAGGAGCTGGCGACCATCACCGACGTCTATACCCTGCCCGCATACCGCAGAAGACATTGCGCACAGAATCTGGTCTACGAGCTGACGAGGCGGGCCGGAGAGGCGGGCTTCCTGCCCGTGCTCTATACTGACGCAAACTACCCGGCCTCCAACACCTGCTATCAAAAGATCGGCTATCGGCTGCGGGGAAGGCTGTGTACAGTCTCGCTGCTGTGACAGGCGCTGGAAATGAAAGATATAATCTGAAATCCAGAACGGAGGGAACGATTTATGACGCACGCGGAGATCGTACCGACGCGGCCGAAGGACGCCGGCGGTCAAATCGTGGAGGCCGAGCTGACCGGGGAGCGAAAAATATGTCTGGAAAAACGGGAATATACTCCGGAGGAGCTGGCGCTGTTCCGGGCCGAATCGGCCAACTGGCTCCTGCAGCGGGCGGGAAGCCAGCAGTTCACCGCCGACTCCGAAAGCGGAGAGGACGCCTGGGGTTATTATTGCGGCTACTTTGACTGGAACCCGGAGAACGCCATATTTGAAAACGGGCGGCTGGTGGGCTTCGTGCTCCTCGAGAACTGGATGCACTATTCCGGCAACGACAGGGCCAGCTTCTCCATCGACGATTGGGGCTATCCCGGCGAGGATCCCTTCACCAAGCTCCCCCTGTACGGCAGGCACATCTACGCCTTCCTCTTTGCGGAGGCGGAATCCCACAAGCACCGGGATTGGAAGCTCCTGAAACGGGAGCCCGGCGCGGTGTACGAGTTCTGCCTGGAATTCTGACGGCGGGAGGCGCCCCCATGATCTATCTGCGATCCATTCTCCTGCGGGAGCCGCCCCGGCAGGACCTGTATCTGGGGGATATCCCCGCGGTGCAGCAGCTGCTGCGGGGGGAGCCCATGGCGTTTCCCAAGCCGGTGACCGTTTTCGTGGGGGAAAACGGCACCGGAAAATCCACGATCCTGGAGGCGATCGCCGTGGCCATGGGCTTCAACGCCGAGGGCGGGGGTCGGGAGCACCGCTTCTCCACCCAGGACTCCCACTCGGAGCTGTGGCGGCTGCTGACCACGGTGAAGGCCGGCTACCCGGAGGACGGCTTCTTCCTGCGGGCGGAGAGCTTCTACAACACCTCCAGCTACATCGACCAAAGCGGCAGCCGCCTGGGCCGCTACGGATCCCGGCAGCTCCACACCCGCTCCCACGGGGAGGCCTTCCTGGCCCTGGTGCAGAACCGCTTCGAGGGCCGCGGCCTGTATCTGCTGGACGAGCCGGAGGCGGCCCTTTCCCCCCAGCGGCTGCTGTCCCTGCTGGTGGCGATCCACGATCTGGTGGCGCTGGACTCCCAGTTCATCATCGCCACCCATTCCCCCATCGTTATGGCCTTCCCGGGGGCGGAGGTCAAGCTCTTCGACGAGGCCGGCGTCCGCAGCGTGGACTACCGGGAAACGGAGCACTACCAGATCACAAAGCAGTTTCTCAACGACCCGGAGCGAATGCTGAACTATCTGTTTGAGACATAGGGAGGAAGGGAACATGAACAGAAAACGCTTGGGACAGTTTCTGATCGGCGGCGTGTTCACCGTCTGCGGACTGCTGATCGCCGCCCTGGCGGAGCTTGTGGCAAAGGAAGAGCAAAAGCCCAAAAACGAGGAAGCCAAAACGGAAGAATCTGAACGGTAAGGAGGCGTCAAGCAATGCTGCCAATCCATACAACCGCGCCGGAATTTGAATTACTGGACCAGAACGGGGAGCCCCGCCGCCTGTCGGACTACCGGGGGCAAAAGGTGATCCTGTACTTCTACCCCAGGGACATGACCTCCGGCTGCACGAAGCAGGCCTGCAGCTTCCGGGATCTGATGCCCCGGTTCCGGGAGAAGGGCGCCGTGATCCTGGGCGTCAGCCGGGACAGCGTGGCCTCCCACAAGAAATTCGAGGAAGCCCACGGACTGCCCTTCCCCCTGCTGTCGGACCCGGACTTGCGGGTCATCCAGGCCTACGACGTCTGGAAGGAGAAAATGAGCTTCGGCAAGCCCAGCATGGGCGTGGTCCGCAGCACCTATCTGATCGACGAAAACGGGATCATCGTCAAGGCCCTCGACAAGGTGAAGCCCGCCGATCATCCGGCGCAGATGCTGGGAAATCTGTAGCGGCCAGCGCCGCCCGCCAGATCCGCCGCAAAAAACCATCAAAAAGGAAGGGAGCCACCCCCATGATCAAGATCTACGGTATGCCCGGCTGCCCCTACTGCGATTTCGTACACGCGCAGATCGCGGGCCGGGAGGACGAATTTCAGTACGTCAACATCGGAGAGAACATCCGCAGCATGAGCGCCTTCACCCGGCTGCGGGATACGAGCCCCGTCTTCGATCACTGCAAGCAGATCGGCGACGTGGGCATCCCTGCCTTCGTGTTCGAGGACGGCAGAATCTCCATCGACCCGGCGGACGCGGGCCTCATCGAATACGGCAGCCCCGCCGCCTGCTCCATCGAGGATCACAAGTCCGGCAGAAAGGGCTGCTGAGGCCCGGACCGCACGGTGAAAAAAACGTACCAAACAAGGCCGGGACCCCAGGTCCCGGCCTTACGCTGTCTGTCAAAAAAATTTCAAAATTATGTTGACATACGACATATGTCGTGCTATGATACAGTCGTAAGGCGACATACCGCAACACGACATATCGGGAGGCGACAATATGAAACGCAGCGAGCCCATGTCGGAGAGCTACTACTACATTCTGCTGTGTCTGGCCAAGGGGGCCAACCACGGCTACGGCATCATGCAGATGACGGA
>CAMNHH010000151.1 GCA_946539175.1 uncultured Clostridia bacterium
TTCGTTTACGTCAGCAGCTCCCGCAAGCGCGCCAGCGCCTTCTTCTCGATGCGGCTCACCTGGACCTGGGAGACGCCGATGACTTTGGCGGTCCGGTCCTGGGTCAGATCGTGGAAATAGCGCAGGGCGATGACCCGGGCCTCCCGCTCCGGCAGCCGGTCCAGCGCCTGGCGCAGCGCCAGCCGCTCCACCAGCTGTTCCTCCATGGGGCTGTCGGAGAGCAGATTTTCCAGGGTCAGGCCCGTCTCCCCCGCCGGCTGCTGGATGGAGACCGCCGGGTCCGCAGCGGTCTCCGCCTCCGCGATCTCCTCCGGCGTTAGCCCCAGGCTCTCCGCCAGCTCGGACAGCAGCGGCTCCCGGGCCAGCTCCCGGCAGAGCCGCTCCCGGGCCTGCCGGATGGCGGCGGCTCGTTCCTTCAGGGTCCGACTGACCTTCACGCTCCCGTCGTCCCGGAGGAAGCGACGGATCTCCCCGGCGATTTTGGGCACGGCGTAGGTGGAAAATTGGGTGCCGAAGGCCGGGTCGAAGCCCGCCGCCGCCTTCAGAAAGCCCAGGCAGGCCAGCTGGAACAGATCCTCCGGGTCCACCCCCCGGCCCTGGTAGCGCTTCGCCACCGCCCGGATCAGGCCGGTGTTCTCCGCCACCAGCCGCTCCGAAGCGGCTTTGTCCCCCGCCTGGGCGCGGAGGATCAGTTCCACTGTCCTTGCGGATTCCAAAGCCTTCTCCTTGAGGAGAAGGTGGCATCCGACGTCCTCCGCAAGGCGGATGCCGGATGAGGTGGCGTCGCAGTCTGCCGACGGTGGGTCGAGCGCATCTGCCCGGCGATCCTGCAGCTCATCCGCCCCAGCATACGCGCTGGGACAGCTTCCCCTCAAGGGGAAGGCTTCGGCGGACGCTTCCCTCATTCGCCGCCTCGGCCGGTCAGCTTCTTCCGCATCCGTACGGTGGTCCCCTTGCCGGGGACGGAGCGGAGGGAAAAGCTGTTCATAAAGCTCTCCATGATGGTGAAGCCCATGCCGGAGCGTTCCGCCCCGCCGGTGGTGAACATGGGCTCCCGGGCCTTGGCCACGTCCGGGATGCCGCAGCCCCGGTCCTTCACCGTGATCTCCAGCACGTTCCCCGGCAGCCGCCGCAGCCGCAGGCTCACCGGGCCGATCCGGTCCGGGTAGGCGTGGACGATGGCGTTGGTGACCGCCTCGGAGACGGCGGTCTTCACGTCCCCCAGCTCCTCCAGGGTGGGGTCCAGCTGGGCGGTGAAGGCGGCGGCGATCTGTCTGGCCAGGGCCTCGTTGGCGGAGAGGGAGGGAAATTGGGTGACGACTTCGTTTTCCGGCTTCATGCGGGGCTCCTTTCCGCGTCCAAGCGTACCAGTTTTTCGATGCCCGCCGCCCGGAGCACCTTCATGGGCTGGGCGGGGATGTTGGCCAGCCAGACCTGGCCCCCCAGCTCCTCCATGGCCCGGAGGGTGTGGATCACGATGGCAATGCCGCTGGAATCCATGAACGTGACCCCGCCGAAGTCCAGTACGCAGCGGCGGGGCAGGTACACGTCGATTTTGGACGTAATGGCCTCCATGGTCTGCCGGGCGGAGTGGTGGTCGATCTCCCCCGACAGCAGAATGGTGAGCCGCTTGTCCTGCAAGAGGCTGGTGTATTGCATAGGTATGTCACTCCTTTGTGTGGTTTTGAATGATTTGGATCTGTCGCTCCGTAGGGGATGCAACTCCCGATCCGCAAAAACAACAGACGCACGCGGTTGTCCGTGTGCGTCTATTGTACGTTTTATGAGACGGATTTGCCGTCGAATACGCGGTGCAGCGCCGGTTTTTTCACGGCAGGAAGAGCTTCAGGGTCTCCTGGGCGCTGCTGGCGATGGGAATCTGCAAATAATGCCGCGGCTGATCGTCCCGTTCCCGGCCCTCAAAGCAGAGATACAGCTCCGTATAGCCCCGCTCCACGATCCTGCCATCGTCAAAGTAGGCGCCCTGGGTCAGGAAGTTCATGATGGGCAGGCGGCCCGCCGCGGCGTCCGCCAGGACGGCGGCCCGCAGGGCGCTTTTGTCCTTGCATTCCAGCTCCTCGCCGCTCATGAATTCCTGCCGGCCGAGGCCGTATTCATGATCGGTGACCCCGTAGAGGGTAACGTGCCCATAGCGCTCCGGCTGCTGGGGCAGGGTCTTTTCATACCAGGCCGCAACGATATCCGGGCGGCAGTAGAGACCGGACAGATCCGAGAAATCCTCGTTCATGGACTGGACCTGGACCGCGTAGACCCGGCGCAGGGTGCCGCCGCCCTGCAGGTGATAGAGAATGTGGACGTGGTCATAGCTGTCGTAGCCGAAGAGCTCCCGGCGGCTGCGCCACTGATCGTCGCTTTGGACCGCCCTGCTGTGGAAGGCCCGGACCAGGTCGATATCCTCCGGCGCCGTCAGCTCGATACAGTCCCCGCCCTGATCGCCGTAGTCACCGATGGTCCAGATCTCCACGGATTCCACCTGGGCGGTCTCGGGGACCCGGCGCTGGAAGCCCAGCACGTCATATTTGAGGCAGAGCACCGTCAGCACCAGCACCCCGGCGAAGGCCGCGAAGCCCAGCCAGACCTTCTTGTTCTTGAAGACCTTGACGGTCCGCTCCACCATCATGGAGGAGCCGAACCAGCCCAGCACGCAGCCAATCAGGGCGTAGGGCAGGAAGCCGTCTCCCCTGCCGCCGTTCCCGATCAGGCCGAAGATCGAGGCCAGGACCCAGCCGAAGCCCAGGGTGACGCAGAGGGTGAAGAGGAGCCGGAAGGCCACGCGCGCCCAGCCGTAGACCATGGCGTCCCCGGCCCGCTCCACGTGACGGAGGCGGTAGAGGATCCAGGACAGGACCAGCAGCGCCAAGCCCACGCCGCCGTAGACCCAGAGCATCAGGGTTTCGGCGGGTTCCTCCCCAGACAGCAGATCCACGATGGGCGACAGCCGCAGGATGTTCTCGGTGATCACATAGTCGAAGCCCTTGAAGTAGACGCCTGTCAGCAGCAGGAGCATCAGGGGAAGCACCAAAAACATGAAGTTCAGGGCCCCGTAGCTCATGACGGCGATGAAGGGATTGCCGGAGAGCTGCATGGCAAAGACGGCGATGCCGTAGAAGCAGAGGAAGGCCAGCAGCCATTTGCCCAGCAGGGCCCAGACCGCGCTGCCGCAGCCCGGTACGCCGTGGATCGCCAGGATACCCAGGGTGCAAAGGCCGATGAACAGGGTGGGCACCAGCCAGAACAGCAGGCCGGAGACCGCGTTGGTCAGGAATTGGCAGCTCCGGGTCATGGGGAAGGCGTGCATCATATAGGCGTCCCTCGTCCGGTGCAGGTACTTGAAGACCAGGGCCGCGAAGAGCAGGGCCGCAAGGAAGGCGAAGACGACGCCGACGGGAATCGAATTGTTCAGCAGGTTTTGCACGGCATTCTGGCGGTAATTCGCTTCCGTGAACTCGCCGCCGTACCGCTCGCCGAGCTGCCGGAGCAGGGGCAGGGGCAGGCTCAGAAAGAGGGCCAGGGTCAGCAGGGCCCAGGCAGGGGCGAAGCGACCCACGTTCTTTTTCAGCAGGGTCGGATCAAAGAATGACATTTTTGACTTCATAGTCCACACCTCCCAGCTCATAGACGAAGACCTCCTCCAGCGTCAGAGGGACGAGATCGAAGAAGATCGGATTGACGGCGGCCAGGGCCGCGCTGACGGCCTCCTGGCTGCCCCGGATGATGGCGGTCTCCACCTTGCCCACCTGGGAGCGGTGCAGGACCTTCAGGCTCTCGGGCAGCTCGGTCCCCTCCCGGAGGACCAGCTGGGCCTTCACCACGTTGTCCTGGAGCTCGTCCAGGGTCCGCTCCAGCAGCATTTTGCCCTTGTGGAGGATGCCCACGTGGTCGCAGACGTCCTCCAGCTCCCGCAGATTGTGGGAGCTCACCAGCACCGTGGTGCCCCGCTGGGCCACGTCCTGCAAAAGCAGGCCCCAGACCTGGCGGCGCATGACCGGGTCCAGGCCGTCCACGGGCTCGTCGAGGACCAGGACCTTCGGGCGGCTGGCGATGGCCAGCAGGAAGGCCGCCTGCTTCTGCATGCCCTTGGAGAAGCGGCGCAGCTGGCTCTTGGGATCCAGGTTGAAGTCCTTCCGCAGCTCCTCATAGAGGGCCATGTCGAAATCCGGGTAGGTGCCCCGGTAGAAGCGGGCCATATCCGTCAGGCTGGAGGAGGGGAAATAGAACACGTCGTCGGGAATATAGGCAATGCCCTGCTTCACGGCGGGGTTTTCGTAGACCGGCCGACCGTCCACGCTGACGCTGCCGCTGTCGGGCCGGAGGATGCCGGTGATGTGGCGGATCGCGGTGGATTTGCCCGCCCCGTTGGGGCCCACCAGGCCGTAGACCGCCCCGGCGGGTACCGTCATATTCAGATCGTCCAGTGCGGGAAAGCCGTCAAAGGTCTTCCGCAGATTGCGTACTTCAATCATGGGTTTTTTCCTCCTTTAACAAGGATAATAGTGTCTCCGGGGCCTCTCCCAGCTGCAAAAGCTCCGTCCAGGTGC
>CAMNHH010000152.1 GCA_946539175.1 uncultured Clostridia bacterium
AAGCTGGCCTGGGTGACCCTCCACGTGGGCCTGGGCACCTTCCGGCCCGTGAAGGCCGAGGAGATCACCGACCACCACATGCACGCCGAGTTCTGTATGCTCTCCGCCGAGACCGCCCGGCTGCTGAACGAGACCAGGGCCAACGGAGGCCGGATCGTCTGCGTGGGCACCACCTCCTGCCGGACCCTCGAGAGCTTTGCCGACGAGAACGGTCATTTTGAGGAAAAGTCCGGCTGGACCGACATCTTCATCTATCCCGGCTACCGCTTCAAGGCCATGGACGCTCTGATCACCAACTTCCACCTGCCGGAGTCCACCCTGATCATGCTGGTCTCCGCCTTCGCGGGCCGGGAGCGGGTGCTGAACGCCTACCGGATCGCCGTAGAGCAGCGCTACCGCTTCTTCAGCTTCGGAGACGCAATGTTCATTCGATAAGCCTACGCCAAACAAATGTGCGAAAGGTGGATGATTATGGCAAGACATTCGCGTTTGATCTCCTCTTTGCTCTGCGTCCTTTTGCTGCTTGGCGGGCTCAGCGGCTGCGGAACGCCCCAGGCCGGGCCGGTTCTGACAAGCGATGAGACCGCCGCCCTCACGACGCAGCCCGCGACGCAGACCGAGCCTGCCCCGCCTCCCACCGAGGCGCCGGTCAAAAACGGCGCAAGCCTTCGGGAGCTCTTTTATGATAAGCGTCTGCCGGAGCAGAACGTTCTGGAGGAAGGCCAGGCCGCCTTCTACCGGCAGGAGGCCGACGGCAGCTCCAGCGTCACCGTGATGAGTCTGGAAGAGCTGGAGCAGCGTCTTGACGCTCTGGGCCATCCGCCCCGGTCCGCTTACTTTGAGTCGCTGGTGGACGCGCGCTTCCGTCCCTTTTTCCGGGTCTACGACATGGCCATGGAGCTGGGCAGCCCGCGCTTTGCCTTTTCCACCCGGGATCTGCGCAGCTCCGACCTGTCCTCCATCCACCGGGAGCTGTCCTACACCTATCAAATGAACGTCAGCACGCCGCAGGTCAATTCTACAAAGGAATACACCGACGACGCCGGGGAACATTTCCATTTCCTTTCCGTGATCCTCAACCACTGTGAGCAGGCGGATCTGGACCGCCACGTCCAGGCGCTGGCCAAGGCCCGGCAGATCCTGGAAGAGATGCCCGCGGGCATGAATGAGCTCGATACGGCCCGCTGGCTCTATGAATATCTGGCCAAAAATATCAACTACGACTACGACGACTACTATGACGACGAGGATTGGAACGCCCTGTACGACGCCCTGGTCCAGGGCTCGGCTGTCTGCAGCGGCTATGCGGAGGCCCTGTGCTGCCTGTTCAATCTGTCGGGCATCGACTGCGTCTTCATCAGCGGCTACGTATTCGACGCCGGGAAGGAAGCCCTCGCCCGTCATGCCTGGAACACGGCAAAGTTTGAGGAGAACTGGTATCTGTTCGACGTTACCTGGGATGACAGCTCCTATGACGAGATCTGGGCAGCGCCTTTTTACTTCGGCCTGTCCACAAAGGTGATGGACTATTATTCCAGGCGCTATATCGATCCACTGCTGGCGCCCCTGCTGCCCGCCTGCGACGGGATCCTGGATCCCGACTATCTGGCCTTTATCCCGGATCATAATTTGTACGAAAGCTCAGATACACCCTGAAACGACGGAGGAATCATGTTTGAGATAATGAAAACCGAGGGCAAGGCCCGCAGGGGCGTATTCAGCTGCGCCCACGGCACGGTGCAGACCCCGGTATTTATGAACGTGGGCACCCAGGCCGCCATCAAGGGCGGCCTCAGCGCCGAGGATCTGAAGCGCATCGGCTGCCAGGTGGAGCTGTCCAACACCTACCACCTGCATCTGCGGCCCGGCGACGAGATTGTGAAGCGTCTGGGCGGTTTACATAAGTTTATGACCTGGGACGGGCCCATTCTGACCGACTCCGGCGGCTTCCAGGTCTTCTCCCTGGCCAGCCTGCGGAGGATCAAGGAGGAGGGGGTCTACTTTGCCTCCCACATCGACGGGCGGAAGATCTTCATGGGCCCGGAGGAGAGCATGCGGATCCAGTCCAATCTGGGCTCGGATATCTGCATGGCCTTCGACGAGTGCGTGGAGAATCCCTCCCCCAGGGACTACGTGAAAAAATCCATGGCCCTCACCTACCGCTGGCTGCTGCGCTGCAAGGCGGAGAACGCCCGGCTCAACGCCCTGCCGGACACGGTGAACCCCCAACAGATGCTCTGGGGCATCAACCAGGGCGGGTCCTACGCGGATCTGCGGATCGAGCACGCCAAGATGATCGCGGAGCTGGATCTGCCGGGCTACGCCATCGGCGGCCTGGCGGTGGGCGAGCCCACGGAGCTCATGTACGAGATCATCGAGGCGGTGGAGCCCTTCCTGCCCGCGGACCGGACCCGCTATCTGATGGGCGTGGGCACCCCCTCCAACATCATCGAGGCGGTGTGGCGGGGCGTGGACTTCTTCGACTGCGTGATGCCCGCCCGGAACGCCCGCCACGCCCGGCTCTTCACCTGGGAAGGGGCGATCAACCTGAAAAACGCAAAATACGAGCTGGACGACGGTCCCATTGACCCCCAGTGCGACTGCCCCGTCTGCCGCCGCTACAGCCGGGCCTATCTGCACCACCTGTTCAAGGCCGAGGAGATTCTGGCCCTGCGGCTCAGCGTGATGCACAACCTGTATTTCTACAACAAGCTGATGGAGCGGATCCGGGAGGCCCTGGACCAGGGCCGCTTCGCCGCCTTCCGGGCGGAGTATTCCGAAAAACTCAGCCGAAAAATCTGATTTCCCCTCTTGCATTATGGGCTCAGCCCATGTATAATAATATGGATTTCAAAACGGAGGTATTCCAATGCTGTCTTTTGTTTCTACCGCTGCCACCGGCACGGACGCCGCCGCTGCGGGCGGCATGTTCGGCGGCCCCTACATGATCATCATGCTGGTGGTCTTCATCGCCATCTTCTACTTCATGATCCTCCGTCCGGAGAACAAGAAGAAGAAGGAGCAGGAGAATCTGCGGAACTCCCTGCACAGGGGCGACAAGATCACCACCATCGGCGGCATCATGGGCAAGATCGTGGACATCAAGGACGACAAGATCGTCATTGAGACCGGCGAGGATCAGGTCCGTTTGGAGCTGCAGAAGTGGTCCGTCATGACCAACAACACCGCCGAGAAGGAAAAGAGCAAGCGCGCCGCGGAGGCCAGAGAGGCCGCCCAGAAGGCCAAGGAGGAAAAGGCCCGCGCCAAGGCCGAGAAGAAGGGTCTGTAAGCTCTTCCGAAAACCGTCCGGTACTCCCAGAGGGGAGCCGGACGGTTTTTCTGTCCCGCCGTCTGAGCCGAGGCCGCCGGAACGGCCCGAACGGTTCAGCCTCTGAAAAAATGCGCGCCTTTCCCGCAAAGCGGTTGACAAGGCGGGTCGGGTCCAATATAATAACTTTCGGATCCGATCAGCCGGAAAACGCCCAAGAAAAAAAACGAAAGAGGGACTGCTATGAACGCGCAGCGGATTACGGAAGCCATCAACCGGGCCATGGAGCTTGGCCGTCAACAGATCTCCCTGGGCAACGTGGCCAGCTATATCCCGGAGCTGGGCAAGGCACGCAAAGATGCACTGGGGCTTTGCATTTCTCTGCCGGACGGGACAGTCTATAAGGCAGGGGATACGAATATTCGTTTTACGATCCAGTCCATCTCCAAGGTGATCTCCCTGTGTAAGGCCCTGGAGCTCCGGGGCCCGGAAACGGTATTCCGGCACGTGGGCATGGAGCCCTCGGGAGAGGCCTTCAACTCCATCGTGGAGCTGGATCTGCAGTCAAACCGGCCCTTCAATCCCATGATCAATTCCGGCGCCATCGCGGTGGAGAGCACGATCATCGACTACGTATCCTTCGAGGAAATGCTGGATTATACCCAGCGCCTGTGCGGCGATCCGGGCATCACCCTGAACCGACAGGTCTATCACTCCGAGATGAACTCCTGTGACCGCAACCGGGCCATTGCCTATCTGCTGAAAAGCAAAGACATCATCACCACCAACGTGGACAACAGCATCGAGCTTTACACCAAAATGTGTTCTCTGAACGTGACCGCCGAGGCTCTGGCAAACTTTGCGCTGCTTCTGGCCAACGGCGGCGTCTGTCCCGGCAGCGGGGAACGGCTTCTGAAGGAGGAGACCGTGCGGATCGTCCTGTCCATCATGCTGACCTGCGGGATGTACGACGGCTCCGGCCGTTTCGCGGTACAGGTGGGGGTCCCCACAAAATCCGGCGTCGGCGGCGGACTGATGGCCCCGGTATACGGCCGCTGCGGCATCGGCATCTACGGTCCCTCACTGGATCAAAGAGGAAACTGCATCGCCGGCTGCGAGATGATGAAGCTGCTCTCCCGGGAGCTGTGTCTGCACGTCTTTCATGAGCGGCAAAAAACACAGGGGACGGTTCTCTGTGTTGACTGAATACGGCGCAAAGGAAGGATAACACAGAGAACCGTCCCCTGTGTTCA
>CAMNHH010000153.1 GCA_946539175.1 uncultured Clostridia bacterium
AGCTTGCTTCTGACCTGCTGCGCTTTCCGCCTTCGCGCGTGCTTTTCGGCCGTTCTTCGTATAAAAGTCCGTGTAGTCGTAAGGCGGCGGACAGTTGAAGTCCGAACGACTGATCCCCTGCGATTCCAACGCCCGGCGGAGGGTTGCCAGGGTGGCGCTCATCTGGTTTCGGACAGCGCCCTCGGTGACTCCTTCTCTCCTGGCGATCTCGGTAAAGGTCTGCTGCATGTAGAAGTGGAGCAGAAGCCTGCGCCGGGCAGAAGCGCTCAGCCCCATGATGGCGTTCCTAAGGGCTTTTTGTGCCTCCTGCCGGAAATAGGCTTTCTCCGCTGACAGACTGCTTGCTGAGCCCACCGCGTAGATCGGATCACAGGTGCCGTTGCCCGGATCCCCGCGCACCCGCTCTTCCATGTCGAAGGCGTGGAAGAAAACGCCGTACTGGTAATCCTGGTCTTGCTGGCGCTTCAGCTCTTTGTCGCTCTCTCTGAGATAGTCCCGAACTTCCCGTGATACATGACAGATAGGATAATTGTCATATTGTGTTTTCATAAATGACCTCCAGACAACCATATTTGATATGGACTATGTAACTGGAAGCCCGGGGGACGCAGAGATGCCAAAGGCTGAAGTGTTGATTTTTCAGGTCAGATTTTCCCTACGAGAGGATAGTAACACAAAGGGGTGTCCCATTATCCTCCCAGGGTCCACATTCAACTGCCGTTAATCTGCTGGGCAAAGAACACGCTGAAACCAAACCGTGCTCCCTCCGCGAAATCTGAGGCGAAAAAGAAAGAAGTCCGGAAGTGCGAGCTAACACGGAGGAAAAGGTCAAATGAGTGGGAGAGGTAAACATTCGCCTCTCCCACTCGTTACTTGTTTTTTCTTTACTATGATAAAGAGACCACTTTCGGTGTCAAGAAAGCCAGATTTGACCAGCAAAAAGTTCCATGCTTAAAAGAGTTTACGGCATCCAGATATATGCTTCCCGCTCCGGCCCGACGGAAAGATAGCGAATGGGGCAATCCACAGCAGACTCGATAAAACGAATATAATCGATCGCTTCCCGGGGAAGTTCTTCTATAGATCGGCAATGACTGATGTCGCAATGAAAGCCGGGCAGATACTCGTAGATTGGTTTTGCCACCATCAGATCGTCAATGCCGGACGGAAAGCTGTCACAACGTTCTCCTCTGATTTCGTATGCCACGCAGACGGGGATCATTTCCATATAGGAGAGCACATCCAGCTTTGTCAGCGCGATCGCGGTGCAGCCCTGCATTTTGGTTCCGTAACGGGAGGCGACCACATCAAAGCCGCCAACTCTCCGAGGTCTTCCCGTTGCGGCACCGTATTCCGCTCCGGCTTCACGGAGCTTGTCTCCTTCTTCCCCAAAGAGCTCACAGGTAAAGGGGCCTTCGCCGACGCAGCTGGAGTAGGCCTTCATGATCCCGATCACCTGATCAAGCGCAGCAAAGGGGATTCCCGCGCCCAAAGTGGCGTAGGCCGCCAGCGTCGATGAGGCGGAGGTATAGGGATAAATACCAAAGTCAACATCCCGCAGAGCGCCGAGCTGGGCCTCAAACATGATGGATTTCCCGGCGGTGATCGCCTCCTGCAGGTAAAGACTCGTATCTCTCACAAAGGGTACAAAAGGTTTCCCGTAGGCAAGCAGCCAGTCCATCAGCCCGTCCGCCTTGATCGGCGCACTGCCGTACCCCTTTTCAACGGTGAGGTTTTTCCACTCCACCAGATCCTCCACCTTTTCACGCAGAGTAGCGGGATACAGGAGATCTCCCAGGCGCAGAGTCTTCTTCATATATTTATCCGCGTAAACAGGGGAAATCCCCCTGCGCGTTGAGCCAAACTTTTTGCTGCCTAGGCGCTCTTCCTCCAACACGTCCAGCAGCCGATGATACGGCAGACAGATGGTGGCCCGGGAGCTGAGAACCAGGTGTTCCGGTGTGATCTCCACGCCGCGGTCTTTCAGCGTTTGCGTCTCCTTGCTCAGATGCTCCAGATCAATCACCATTCCCGGCCCCAGCACATTGGCGGTCTCCGGGCGTAAGATACCGGACGGGAGCAGATTCAGCACGGTCTTTCCGTATTCATTTACCACGGTATGTCCGGCGTTGTTGCCGCCCTGATATCTGACAACGATGTCGTAAGATTTACTGAGCAGATCGACCATTCTGCCCTTTCCTTCATCGCCCCAGTTCGTGCCCACAATAGAAGTCAGCATTTTTAATTCCTCCCTCTTATACCCGGATCTCTTCCGCCTCCTGTATGGAGGAACTGTTTACCGCAAGCAGAGGCCGGATCTCTTCCCTGAGATACTGTTCACATTGCTCTTCGGCCAGGCCTGTGAATCCTGCGGGATCAGTCAGCTCTTTCAATTCCCGCTCACTCAGCGCAAACGCCGCGTCATCTGCCAGCCGGTGCAACAGATCGTTTTCCTTCCCGTAAAGCTTGACCTGCTCCGCCGCGGCGATCGCATGCAGGCGAATGCTCTCATGCAGCTGCTGCCGATCTCCGCCTTTTTCTTTGACGCAATACATCAGGATGTTCTCTGTGGCAAGGAATGGGAGTTCCTCCGCCAGATGCTTTTCCATCACCGCCGGGAACAGACGCAGCCCCGAAACGATATTCCCGTACAGGTTCAGGATCCCGTCGCAGGCCAGAAACGCCTCCGGGATGGCGATCCGACGGTTTGCCGAATCGTCCAGCGTGCGCTCCAGCCATTGAGAAGCGGCGGTAAAGGCAGCATTCTGCAAGTCGCAGATCACATAGCGGGCCAGGGAAGCAATTCTTTCACTGCGCATGGGATTGCGCTTGTACGCCATGGCGGAGGAGCCGATCTGCCCGCTTTCAAAGGGTTCTTCCAGCTCCTTGAGATGGCTCAGCAGGCGAATATCTCCGGCAAATTTGGACGCGCTCTGGGCGATCCCGCTGAGCACCTGCAAGACCGCGAAGTCCTGCTTGCGGCTATAGGTCTGCCCGCTCACCTTCTGGCAGGAGGGGAATTCCATCTTCTGCGCGATCAACTGTTCCAGCCTTTGAACCTTTTCCCCGTCTCCATCAAAGAGCGCCAGGAAGCTTGCCGCCGTCCCGGTCGTGCCTTTACAGCCCAAAAGCTTCAGCTGGCTCAGCGCAAAATCAATCTGAGCCAGATCCATTTCCAGATCCTGCAGCCAGAGGCAGGCGCGTTTTCCCACAGTCGTGGGCTGCGCCGCCTGAAAATGGGTAAAGGCAAGGGTCGGCAGGTCTTTCTTCTTTTCCGCAAAATCTGCCAGCGCCGCCATCGTTCCCAGCAGTTTGCGGCGGATCAGCAGCAGCGCGTCGCGCATATTGATCACATCCGTGTTGTCGCCCACATAGCAGGAGGTGGCGCCCAGATGGATGATCGGCGCTGCGGACGGGCAGCATGCCGCAAAGGTGTGGACATGGGCCATCACATCATGACGCAGCTCTTTTTCCTTTTTCGCTGCCAGGTCATAATCGATATCATCCAGATGGAGACGCATTTCCTCCAGCTGTTCCTCTGTGATGGGGACGCCAAGCTCTTGCTCGCTCTCCGCCAGGGCCAGCCAAAGTCTGCGCCAGGTGGAAAACTTTCGGTCATCTGAAAAGATCTTCTGCATCTCTTTCCCGGCATAGCGGGTGCAGAGAGGATTCACATAGGATTCGTGCATTTCATTCTCCTCTGTATACCGGAATGGGTCTGCGCTTATGCTCACTTTTATCATGGAAACGGCGCATGACTTCAAGGTCCTGTTCTGTTCCCTTCCCGTTCAGGATCCAATCGTCGATCGCCTGGTACGTCACGCCCATCTCCGTCTCGTCGGTCTGCCCGTCGAACAACCCGGCCGACGGGGCCTTGTCGATGATCTGCTGCGGAGCTTTCAGGTATGCCAGGAAAGCAAAAATCTCTGTCACGGTCAGATCGCCGATCGGATTGAAATCGTGCGCTCCGTCACCCCACTTGGTAAAGTAGCCCATATAAGCCTCGCTTCGGTTGCCGGTTCCGGCTACGAGACGGTTTTCCGATGCCGCGACTGCGTAAAGGGTCAGCATCCTCAGGCGAGGCGCGAGGTTTGCAACAGCAAGCGCTGAGATGTTTGTCGCTCCTTGCAGCACGGATAACTCCTGCTCCCGGACGGCGGTCAGATCCGTCACACGGGTTTCGATCCCGTATTGGGCTGCGACCGCAAGCCCGTCCTCCATGTCCAAATGAAAGTTTCGCCGGGACGAGCAGGGCATGATCAAGCCCACCGTATTGTCGCAGGCCGCTTTGCAGAGGATCCCGACCAGCGCGCTGTCCTTGCCGCCGGAGTTTCCGTAGACGATGCCCTCAGCGCCGCTCTCGCTCAGCAGAGCGCGGATCCACTCCACACGTCGGGTGTATTCGTCACTCCAATTTCTTGCTGTCATCACTGTCTCCTTTCTGCTGTCTATTCATCAATTCGTGAAACACCGATCGTCATTTCCTCC
>CAMNHH010000154.1 GCA_946539175.1 uncultured Clostridia bacterium
CCCACAGGTCCTGGCTGTTGGGGTCCGTGAACATCAGGACCATGTCGATCTCGTTGTAGGCGATGCGGGCGTCCACCTGCTGGTGGCCGCCCTGGTTATGGGCCAGGAAGAGGGAGATGGGCAGACCGGTGGCCTCCGCCACCAGGCGGCCCGTGGTGGCCGTGGCGGATAGATTATGCTTGGCAAGGACGCTCTTGTAGGCGGTGCAGAACTGAACCATCAGCTCTTTTTTCTTGTCGTGGGCCATAATGGTAATATTCATATTGGAAACCTCCTTTTGGGTCGGGGGTATAATCTTCGTTGCTTGCTCAGATTTTCAGAAGCGGGACCTTTCTGCCCTGGAGGCGGCGGGCCACATGGAGGCAGCCCAGCGCGGCGCCCCGATCGGTGTAGAGGATCAGGGGCAGATTGGCGGCAGCGGCCAGCACCACCCGTTCGTCCTCCGGGATGATGCCCAGAAGGGGCAGACCGGTCTCGTCCATCATGTCGTCCACGGTCCAGTCCAAACCCCGGAAGATGGCGGGAGTAACCCGGTTCACCACCAGCTTCACGTCCTGCTTACCCATCAGATGCAGCTGATCGGCGGTGCCGGAGGCGTCCCGCAGGGCGGCGGGGTCCGGGGTGGCGACAACCAGCACCCGGTCAGCGTAGAGGGCGGCAAAGTGGAAGCCGTCCCCGATGCCGGCGGGCGAATCGATCAGACAATAGTCAAAATATTCCCGTACCGTCTCCAGCAGGGCGCCGAAGTCCTGGAAGCGGATGGTCTCGGGCCGCTCCGCCACGGGGGCCGTCAGCAAATAGAGGCCGGGAATCTCCGGATGGGGCGTGGCCTCGCTGAGGCTGTAGCGCCCGGAAAGCACGTCCGCGAAGGAGATGGGAGCCAGCTCCGCCATGCCCAGGGAGATATCCAGATTGCGCAGTCCCATGTCGGCGTCGATGCAGAGCACCCGGTTTCCCTCCGCCGCCAGGCAGGCTGCCACAGCGGCGCAGACCGTGGTTTTTCCGGTGCCGCCCTTGCCCGAGGTAAAGGCAATAACCTGACCCATAGTTTCCCGTCCTTCCCTGCCGGGCATACCCGGCCAGTTTATTTATATTATTATAGAACATTCAAAAAGGAATTTCAATCATTTTTTTCATATTTCCCTGTCTCGGGGAAGAAAAAACGCACCCTTGCGGGTGCGTTCATTCCGGGAAGCCCTCTGTCAGGTCCCGAAGAAGGAATAGTGCATGTAATCCTTGTAGCCGCTGCGCCAGTAAATGCCTCTGATGTAGCCGTACTTGGCAAAAATCTGATCGACACTGCCCCCAACGGGGATGGCGTAGGGATCGTTGGCAGGGTCGAAGCCCTTGCCGTAGAGCAGCTTCCCGTCGGGGTCGAAATAGCCGTTCTCCCTGGCGTTGATGTCCAGCGCCAGGCCCACGGTATGCTCGGACTTGCTCTCCCAGCGGTAGCCGCCCAGGCTGTGGATGGGAGGCTTCTCCGGCAGGGCGTAGATCTCATCGAAGATGGCCTGCACCGTGGGCGCGATATTCTTGTGGACCGTCAGGCCCCAGGTGCGGGTATACTTCTGGCCGCTGCCGTTGACGTCCCAGGTCTTGACGGTGATGGTGGTCATGTGGGAAAGGGCCTCCGCGGGGGTGCTGTAAACCAGGCGGTGGTCCCTGAACTTTACGGTGCCGAAGATCATCATGGCCTTCTGGTAGGCGATCATGTCGGCGCTGCCCAGCCTGGGGCTGTTGTCGGCGGTACCGCTGTCGGCGGAACTGTCGGTGCTGCCGGCGGAGCCGCCGTCCTCCCTGTAGGTGTTGCCCCGGCTGCCGTAGTTGGTATAGGGGATCTCCAGCATGGTGACCAGATCGGAGCGCACGTAGCCGGACCGGCCGTTGTAGCTGACCTTGTACCAGCCCTTGTTGAAGCCCACGATGAAGCAGGTCTCGTTTTTGGGAGCCCGGGCCACAACGGAGCTGCGGACGTCCGGAGTCTTGCGGACGTTGGAGGCGTAGTCGAAACGGGCGTAGCCCAGCTTCACATTCTTCACCTGGTCCAGCTCCAGGTAGTCCTTGTGCATATAGCCGGTCTTCAGATTGAGGACCACCTTGTACCAGTCCCCCTGCCGCTCGATCACCACCACCTGGTCACCCCGGTAGGCGGTGGCCACAACGTCGCTGTCGGTGGAGGGCTCCTCCCGCAGCCGCAGGCTGCCGGCGTTGACGGTGCCGATGGCGTTTTTCATCTCCGAGGCCTCCGCGCCGGAGGAAAGCCCGGCCAGCAGCCCCAGGGTCATGGCCAGGGTCAGCAGCATGATACAAACGCGTCTCATGACGATGCCTCCTTGTAAGTAAGCGGTTGTCATAATATCTGTAACCAAATTGTAACTTATTTCTTCTCCGTTGTCAATCCCTTTTTTTTGAAGAGTTCGTGGTATTTTCCTGTTGACTATGTGGAAATCAACGAGTATAATATGGGGTGGAACAGGCGAAATTGGGTATTTTGTCTAAGCCGGTTCTGAATATACATTATATACTGTATTCCACACCCGAAAGGAGATTCTCTATGCAAGCCTTCATGGACGCCATCGTCAAACCCATTGCCGGACCCGGTCTGGAGCTGCGGCGCGTTCCCGTTCCCGAACCCAAGGCGGGCGAGGTCCTCATCAAGATCCACAAAACCGCGATCTGCGGTACCGACGTACACATCTACAACTGGGATCCCTGGGCTGCCGAGCACATCAAGCATCCCCCCATGACCATCGGTCATGAGTACGTGGGTGAGATCGCCAAGCTGGGCGACGGCGTTACCGGCCTGCACGTGGGTCAGCGGGTCTCCGGCGAGGGCCACATCACCTGCCATCACTGCCGCAACTGCCACACCGGCAACATCCAGTGGTGCAAGGACACGGTCTCCGTGGGCGTGGACCGGGACGGCGCCTTTGCCGAGTACGTCTGCATCCCCGCCACCAACGTCATTATGATCGACGAGTCCCTGGACGAGGACGTGGTCGCCTTCTTTGACGCCTTCGGCAACGCCACCCACACCGCCCTGATGTTCCCCCTGGTGGGCGAGGACGTGCTGATCACCGGCGCAGGCCCCATCGGCATCATCGCCGCTGGCATCTGCAAATTTGCCGGCGCCCGCCGGGTCATCATCACCGACATCAACGACGACCGTCTGGTGCTGGCGAAGAAGATGAACGTGGACGCCGCGGTGAACACCATGCGGGAGGATCTGCGGGAGGTCATGAAGCAGCAGAACATCGTGGAAGGCTTCGACGTGGGTCTGGAAATGTCCGGCTCCGAGATTGCCTTCAAGCAGATGATCTCCTGCATGCGCAACGGCGGCAAGATCTCCCTGCTGGGCATCGGCAACAAGCCCTTCACCCTGAACATGAACGACATCATCGGCAAGGGTCTGATGCTCCAGGGCATCTACGGCCGGAAGATGGACAACTGGCACCAGATGTCCTACATGGTCCAGGGCGGCCTGGATCTGAGCCCGGTCATCACCCACCGCTTCCACTACACTGAGTTCGAGAAGGGCTTCGCCGCCATGAACTCCGGCAAGTCCGGCAAGGTCATCCTCGACTGGACAACGAAAAAATAACCTGTAGGGGCCGATGCCCACATCGGCCCTGAAAATACACGCGGGCCGATGTGGGCATCGGCCCCTACGAAAATGGAGGAAACGACAATATGAAATCTGCTTACGCTGCGTTTGAAACCGAACTGAACGCCATCCGGGAGGCCGGCACCTGGCGGGAGGAGCGCATCATCACCACCCCCCAGTATTCCCGCATCGACACCACCCAGGCCAAGGGCGTGGTGAACTTCTGCGCCAACAACTACCTGGGCCTGTCCACCCGCCCCGAGCTGATCGAGGCCGCCAAGAAGAGCTATGACCGCTGGGGCTTCGGCCTGAGCTCCGTCCGCTTCATCTGCGGCACCCAGGAGATCCACAAGGAGCTGGAGGCCCGCATCGCCAAGTTTGTCGGCACCGACGACGCCATCCTGTACTCCTCCTGCTTCGACGCCAACGGCGGTCTGTTTGAGACTTTGCTTGGCAAGGAGGACGCCATCATCTCCGACGAGCTGAACCACGCCTCCATCATCGACGGCGTCCGGCTCTGCAAGGCCATGCGCTACCGCTACAAGAACAATAACATGGAGGACCTGCGGGCCAAGCTGACGGAGGCCCGGGAGGCCGGCGCCAAGAAGATCATGATCGCCACCGACGGCGTCTTCTCCATGGACGGCTACATCGCCAATCTGCCTGCCATCTGCGACCTGGCCGACGAGTTCGACGCCCTGGTGATGGTGGACGATTCCCACGCCGTGGGCTTCATGGGCGAGCATGGCCGGGGCACCGCGGAATACTGCGGCGTCATGGGCCGGGTGGACATCATCACCGGCACCTTCGGCAAGGCCCTGGGCGGCGCCTCCGGCGGCTACACCGCGGCCCG
>CAMNHH010000155.1 GCA_946539175.1 uncultured Clostridia bacterium
CATGGCAAAGGATCGCAAAAGTATCTGGCGGACCTATACCGCCTGGGACTATGAGAAAGAGCTGGAGGACCTGGACCGGGCCTCCCGGGAGGGCTGGCAGCTAATCCGGGGCGGCTGCTTCCACAACAAATTCGTGAAGAATCCCGGGGTCCGCTACCGCTATCAGCTGGACTTCGGCCGGATCGAGGATATGGGCCGCTACATCGAGACCTTCCGGGAGCAGGGCTGGGAGTACGTCAACTCCACCTTCAACGGCTGGCACTACTTCCGCAAGGCCTGGGACCCTGCCCTGCCGGAAAGCGCCTATGAAATCTACACGGAGCGCGGCCAACTGCCGGAGATGAAACAGCGCTGGACCCGGTTCGCCGGGATCGTCGGCATGGTGCTGCTGGGCTTTGCCGGGTTCTGGCTCTGGAACGCCATCCGCCGCTTCCAGCTGCCCAATCTGATTATGACCTTGATGTTTGCCGTGGAGGCGGGCTTCCTGCTGCGGGGCTGGTACATCATGCGGAGCCCCAATTCCCCCCGGAAGCGGGGCGGGGAGCGTCGCCTGCTTGCGGCCTTCCTGGCGGTGATTGTCCTGGGCTCCGCCGCCGCCATTACTCTGACCGTCCTGCGGCCCCGTTTCTTCAACTCCCAGCAGACCGAATCGGTGGAGGCCCCGGTGGAGGACAACCGCTGGATGCACTTCGTCGTTACGTACCCCGACAACTACTATCTGGATCTGAAGATGCAGGCGGAGGCACCCATGCGCTTTTCCATTCTCAACGAGGCGGGAGAGGCCGTCTTCACCAAAACCGAAACGGACTTTGAGGCCAGGAATCTGCGGGTCCGTCTGCCCGCCGGGGTTTACCAGCTCTCCATGAGCTGTACCACCGGCTTCGTCCTGGATTGCTCCCTGGAATAGGGCGGAGCTGTCAAGTGAAAACCAAATCGACGAGAAACAGTCAAAAGCAATTTTCAGAAGGAAAACAAGTGCTGAACAGCTCCGCCCTGCTTTTGGACGCGGTATCGCGGGCGGGCTTCGCCGCAAACGAAAGGCCCCGGGCTTTGAGCCCGAGGTCTTTCGCTTCCCGGCGGACGGATCATTCCGCGGCGCCGTTGTTGGGGGTGATCTTGTCCAGCAGGCCGCTGACCAGCTTGTCCAGGGGGCCCAGGGGCAGGTCCTTGCCCTGGAAGGCAAACAGGCCCAGCAGCAGGAAGAGCAGCTTCTCCAACAGGTTCAGGGTGCTGTTCAGCACGCTCTGGATGTCATAGATGAAGGCAGGACGGAAGCTGCCGCCGAAGAGATTGACCCAATCACCGATCCAGGTGAACAGGTTGGGGATCAGCCCCACCAGGGCGTCGGCCACGGAGAAGCAGATCATCAATACGCCGGCCTTGACCGCGTGGAAGCGCAGCCAGTCGTTCTGCTCCCGCAGCAGCACGTAGCCGCCGATCAGGAGGAATGCCGTGTAGCCGCTGAAAAACGCCGCAAGATACGCAAAGCCCGCCAGCAGCTTGGCAGGAACGCCGATTTTGGTAGTACCCATAGTTTTTCCTTCCCTTCCGTTTTTTTCCAGCCTCGGGCCGCGGGGCTGTTCTGTTTCTATCTTAGCACGCAGGGGCGCCGTTTGCAACAGCTTTTCTCTGCTTTCCCGCAAAAAAATGTGGATTTTTTCGCCGGGATATGGTACACTGTTGCCGTTACGGGAAGGGGCTATGCCTCTTTCCGCGTTCCTGCGTGGAAGGAATCGTTGATCGACCCGAACTGGAAAGGATGCTATATGGACCTGCTGCTGAGCGCCCTGCATGAATTAACGGAATATGAAACCATCCTGAAAACCCTCCGGCGGCATCGGGCCGTGGGGGTCTCGGGGGCTGCCCAGATCAACCGCTCCCATCTGATCGCCGGGCTGCGGCGGGAGCTGAGCTGCCCCATCCTGGTGCTCTGCCAGGATGAGCTGGCCGCCCGCCGGGTCCAGGAGGAGCTGGCCGCCTTCCTGGGGGTCTCTTACCCCATTCTGCCGGGGCGGGATCTGACCTTTTACGATACCGCGGCGGCCTCCCGCCAGTGGGAGCAGAAGCGGCTGCGGCTGCTGTACCGGATGGCCTCCGGGCTGGAGTCCCTGGTGATCTGCTCCTGGGACGCTTTGGCCCTGCGGACCCTGCCCAAAAGCACCCTGCTGGGGGCCGCCGTCACCCTGCGGCCCGGCGCCCTCTTCGACCTGGACCGACTGGCACAGCGCCTGGTCCAGGGGGGCTACACCCGCTGCCAGATGGTGGAGGGCGTGGGCCAGTTCGCCCTGCGGGGCGGTATTCTGGACGTATACAGCCCCGCCATGGAGAACCCCCTGCGGGTGGAGTTCTTTGGGGACGAGATCGACACCATGGGGCTTTTCGATCCCCTGAGCCAGCGCCGGGTGGAGAATCTGGAGGAGGCGGTGATCCTGCCGGTGGCGGAGACCCTGCCCATGCTCCACCCTGCGGGCCTGGACGGGCTCTGCGCCGATCTGGAGCGGCTGATTGCCCGGCAAAATCGCCGGAAGAACCGCAACGAGGCTCTGATCAAAACCCTGGAAGCTGACCTGGAAAAGCTGCGAAGCCGCAGCTTCTTTGGGGCCGCGGACCGCTACATGAGCCTGATCTACCCGGAATTCAGCACCGCCGCCGACTATCTGCCCGGGGACGGGCTGGCCGTCTTTTGCGACCACGGCAATCTGCGCCGGGCCGCCGCGGGCTGGGAGGAGGACCTGGGGCTCCAGCTGGACTCCCTGCTGCAGGGAGGCATTCTGGCGGGAGAGCTCTGCGACTTCGGGAAGGGCTGGGAGCCCCTCTGCGACAGCCTGGCGGGCCATCCGGCTCTGTTTTTGGACGCTTTTCTGGGGGCCGCCTATCCGGACCGGCTGCAGCCCGCCGCCCTGCTGGACATCGTGGCCAAGCAGCTGCCCTCCTACGGCGGCAACTTAGAGGTGGCGGCCCAGGATCTGGCCCACTACCAGAAAAACGGTTACCGGACCCTGGTGCTCTGCGGCAACCGCCGCCGGGGCGAGATCCTGGAGGACTATCTGCGGGGCAAGGAGATCTCCGTCTCCATGGCCTTCCCCGCGGAGGGCTGGCCCGCCCCCGGCGGGATCTATCTCACCGAGGGCTCTCTGCCCGGCGGTATGGAGTACCCCACCCTGAAGCTGGCGGTGCTCAGCGAGGGCCAGCTGCTGACCCGGGCCGCCCGGAAGCCCCGCTCCAAGGTGAAGACCACCAACCGGCAGAAGCTCAACTCCTTTACGGATCTGAGCCCCGGCGATCTGATCGTCCACGAACACCACGGCATCGGCCGCTACGTGGGCATGGAGCAGATGAAGGTGGACGGAGCCGTCAAGGACTACGTAAAAATCGCCTATCAGGGCAGCGACGTGCTCTACGTGCCCGCCACCCAGATGGACCTGATCTATAAATACATCGGCGCCGCCCAGGACAGCCCCGTGAAGCTGAACAAGCTGGGGGGCGACACCTGGGAGAAGACCAAGAAGCGGGCCAAGGCCGCCGTGAAGGACCTGGCGGAGGGACTCATCAGGCTCTACGCCGAGCGCAAGCGGCGCATGGGCTTTGCCTTCGCCGACGACACCCCCTGGCAGCGGGAATTTGAGGACAACTTCCCCTTTGTGGAGACCGATGATCAGCTGCGCTGCATCCATGAGATCAAGGGCGACATGGAGTCCCCCTCCCCCATGGACCGGCTGCTCTGCGGCGACGTGGGCTTCGGCAAGACGGAGGTGGCCCTCCGGGCCGCCATGAAGGCCGTGCTGGACTCCAAGCAGGTGGCCATCCTGGTGCCCACCACGGTGCTGGCCCAGCAGCATTTCGTCACCGCCACCCGCCGCTTCGAGGGCTTCCCGGTGAACATTGAGGTGCTCTCCCGCTTCCGCACCCCAGCCCAGCAAAAGCGGGCCCTGGCGGGGCTCCGGGCGGGAACGGTGGATCTCATCGTGGGCACCCACAAGCTGCTGCAGAAGGACGTGGTCTTCAAGGACCTGGGTCTGCTGATCGTGGACGAGGAGCAGCGCTTCGGCGTCACCCACAAGGAGCGGCTGAAGGAGCTCTCCCGGGGCGTTGACGTGCTGACCCTGTCCGCCACCCCCATCCCCCGGACCCTGAACATGGCCCTTTCCGGCCTGCGGGACATGTCCACCATTGAGGAGCCTCCCATGGACCGCTATCCGGTACAGACCTTCGTGCTGGAGCAAAACGAGCCGGTGCTGGACGACGCCATTCGCCGGGAGCTGGCCCGGGGCGGCCAGGTCTACTACCTCCATAACCGGGTGGAGTCCATTGCCCAGTGCGCGGCCCGGCTCTCCGCCCGGCACCCCGGCGCCGAGGTGGCGGTGGCCCACGGCAAGATGAACGAGGAGCAGCTGGGCGACGTGATGCAGCGCATGG
>CAMNHH010000156.1 GCA_946539175.1 uncultured Clostridia bacterium
ACCATGCTGGCCCCCAACGGGGTGCTGCTGTACCTGGACGAGATCCAGTCCTTCAACAAGAAGCAGCAGCAGACCCTTTTGGAGTACATCGAGAACGGCAAGATCACCCTGATCGCCTCCACCACGGAGAACCCCTATTTCTACGTGTTCAACGCCATTCTCAGCCGCTCCACCATCTTTGAGTTCAAGAGCCTGAGCCCGGAGGCCGTGCGGAAGGCTGTGGACCGGGCCGTGGCCCATCTGGCGGAGAAGCTGCAGGTCCGGGTGGAGGCCGACGAGGCCGCCCTGTCCCACATCGCTGCCTCCTGCGGCGGCGACGTGCGGAAGGCCCTGAACGCCGTGGAGGTGCTCTTCACCGCCTGCGCCGCCCCGGACGGCGTCGTCCGCATCAGCCCCGCCGACGCGGAGGCCGTGAGCCAGAAGTCCTCCATGCACTACGACCGGGAGGGGGACAACCACTTCGACTCCGTCTCCGCCCTGATGAAGTCCCTCCGGGGCTCGGATCCGGACGCGGCCCTGCACTATCTGGCCCGGCTTTTGGAGGCCGGAGACCTGCCCGGCGCCTGCCGCCGCATCCTCTGCTCCGCCAGCGAGGACATCGGCCTGGCCTATCCCCAGGCCGTCAGCATCGTGAAGGCCTGCGTGGATTCCGCCCTGCAGCTGGGGCTGCCGGAGGCCAGGCTGCCCCTGGCGGAGGCGGTGATCCTGCTGGCCACCGCCCCCAAATCCAATTCCGTGGTCATGGCCATCGACCGGGCCATGGCCGACGTGAAGAAGGGCAAGGCGGGTCCCATCCCCCGGGAGCTGCAGAACGTCCACGCCGACGGGGCGGGCTTCGAGCGGGAGCAGGGCTATCTCTACCCCCACGACTTTCCCGGCCACTGGGTCAGGCAGCAATATCTGCCCGACAATCTGGCGGGCAGCGTGTACTACGAAGCGGGCGATAATAAATTTGAACAGGCCACAAAGCAGTATTGGGAGAAAATCAAGGGATAACGCGGCATGCAAAACGCAGGGATCCGGATCCCTTCGTCTCGTTTTGATTTTGCGTTCTCAACAGGAGGAAAGGAACCATGCCCATGGACATCCGGGTCGGAGATATTCTGACCATGAAGAAGCCCCATCCCTGCGGCAGCGCCCAATGGCTGGTGCTGCGCGCCGGCATGGATTTCCGGCTCCGCTGCCGGGGCTGCGGCCATGAGATTATGATCCCCCGGTCCAAGGCCGAGAAGGGGATCCGGCAGATTGCCCGGCCGGAGCAGCCGTGACGCTGCGCGCCCTTCTGCCGGCGGAAAAAAGCGGCGCGAGCGCCGGAAGCATGCGGCAGGCCGAAGCGGATCGCTTCGGCCTGTTCGTTTTTGCGGGAATTGAGAAACAGGGCTTGCAATTTTATCCCAAAAGCGTATAATAATACGTAAATTTTACCGCAAGGAGGGAAGAACTGCCATGGAAAAAGAAGTGTTCCCATTTTACAGCGTCAATTTGCGGCGGGAAATGCCCGTTCATGTTTACGGACACGCGGGGAAGCCGATCCTGTTCATTCCCTGCCAGAATGGCCGCCCCTGGGATTTTGAGGACTTCGGCATGGCGCGGATCCTGGCGCCCTGGATCGAAAGCGGACGCTGCAGAGTATGGGCGGTGTATACCGTGGACGCGGAGAGCTGGAGCGACCAGGAGGGCGAGCCCGGACAGCGCATTCGCCGGCATGAGGATTGGATCAGCTATCTGGTCCGGGAGCTGGCGCCCGAGATCCTGGCCCGCAGCGAAGGCGCCTCGGGCATCATGAGCTTCGGCTGCTCGCTGGGGGCCGGCCACGCCCTGAATCTCTATCTGCGCTTCCCGGAGCTCTTTGACCGCTGCCTGGCGTTGAGCGGCATGTACCACGCCTCCTACTTTTTCGGAGACTATATGGATCCCCTGGTCTATGAGAACTCGCCCGCGGACTATATGGCGCACTTTCCGGCGGGGCATCCCTATATCGCGCTGTACAACCGGAACCGGGCCGTGGTCTGTACCGGGCAGGGACCCTGGGAGGAGCCCTGGAGCACCCGGACCCTGGAGCAGCGCTTCCGGGAGCTGGACATCCGGGTATGGGTGGATTTCTGGGGCTGGGACGTGAGCCACGATTGGCCCTGGTGGCACAAGCAGGCCGCCTATTTTCTCCCCTATCTGCTGGAGGAAAGGAAGGAAACGCAATGAACTTTATCTATATCTCCCCGAATTTCCCGGAGAATCACTGGCTGTTCTGCCGCAGGCTCCAGGAAAACGGCGTCAGGGTGCTGGGCATCGGAGACTGCCCCTATCACAAGCTGAGCTGGGAGCTGCGGAGCTCTCTGGCGGAATACTATTGGGTCCCCTCTTTGGAGGACTACGACGAGGTCTACCGGGCGGTGGCCTTTCTGATCCACAAATACGGGCGGATCGACTATCTGGAGTCCAACAATGAATACTGGCTGGAGCAGGACGCCGCCCTGCGGGAGGATTTCAACATCGCCTCCGGCTTCCGCCCCGGGGATATGCCTGCCATCAAGCGCAAATCCCGGATGAAGGAGGGCTATGCCCGGGCGGGGATCCCGGCGGCCCGCTGGCATCTGGTGGAGGACAGGGCCGGCTGCGAAGCCTTTGTCCGGGAGGTGGGCTACCCGGTGATCGTCAAGCCGGACAACGGCGTCGGCGCCAACGACACCTGGAAGCTCAACGGCCCGGCGGAACTGGAAGGCTTCCTGGCCCGGAAGGACAGAACGCAGTATATCATGGAGGAGTTCATCGACGGCGCCATCGTCTCCTATGACGCCATTGTCAACAGCCGGGGCGAGGCGATCTACGAGGCGGGCAATCTCACCATCGGCAGCATTTTGGACAACGTGAACCAGCTGAAAAGCTGCCGCCTGCTGATCCGGGACCGGCTGCCGGAGCAGCTGCGGGAGATGGGGCGGGCCGCCCTGAAGGCCTTCGGCGTAAGAAAGCGCATGGTGCATTTCGAGTTTTTCCAGCTCAACCGGGACCAGCCCATCGGCAAGGCCGGGGAGTTCGCGGCGCTGGAGGTGAATATGCGGCCCTGCGGCGGGATCCTGCCCACGATGATGAATTACGCCCACAGCACCGACGTCTATCAGATCTGGGCGGATATGATGGTCTATGACCGGAGCCTGAAGCAGGTGGGGGAGCGGCAGCTCTGCGGCCTGGCGGGACGGCGGAGGTCCCGGCGCTATGTTCTGAGCGTGGAGCAGGCCCTGCGGGAGTACCGGGACCAGATCGTGGAGGCTGGTCCCCTGGATGAAGCCCTGGCAACCGATATGGGCGATTACTGCTTCATGGCCCGCTTCCGGGACATGGAGGGGCTGGAGGCCTTTTTTGACCGGGTCCTGGAAGAGAAGCCCGCGGACTGAGGACCAAAAGCGACAGAAAACAGGTCGTTTCCCATGGGGAAAGCGACCTGTTTTTCCTGCCTGCGGGTGTATAATGGATCCGGCGTGGGAGGTGGAGCCTTGGCGGTCTATCTGGATCAGGTCTTTTTTGTGAACGGCCTGGTGGATTGGCTGCTGCTGAAGACGGCGGTGGCGGTGACGGGCTGCGGGGTAAGGCCCTGGCGGCTCCGGGCTGGCGCGGCCCTGGGGGGCCTGGCGGCGGTGCTGGCCTGCGTTCCGGGCCTGCGCTGGCTGGGCGGGCTCCCGGGGGCGGCCCTGCCTTATCTGGGTCTGTGCCTGCTCTGCTTCGGCTGGCGGGGCCGGGCCTGGAAAAGCTGGCTCTGGTTCTTCTGCGTCTGCTGCGGCTTTGCCGGGCTGGTGCTGGCGGTCTGCGGTCTGCTGGCGGTCCCGGCTTTTTCCCGGGGCGGACGGGTCTATTACCGGGTCACGGGGCGGCTGTTGATCCTGCTGGCGGGAGCGGTCTGGGGCCTCTGCCGTCTGGGACTGGAGCACTTTGCCCGGCACCGGGGCCGGGAGCTGGTGCGGCTGGAGCTGCAGCTGGGCGAGCGGAGCCTGAGCTGCAGCGCCCTGCGGGACACAGGCAACAGCCTTTCAGATCCCGCCACCGGGGAGCCGGTGCTGGTGGCCCGCTGGCAGCTGGCAGCCCGGCTGCTGCCGGAGCTGGGGCTGAGCCGGGCCCAGTTTGAGGATCCGGCGGCCCTGGCCCTGCGGCTGAGCCTGGAGCGGCCCGAGCTGCGGGTCCGGCTGATCCCCTACCGGGCTGTGGGGACCGAGGGGGGCCTGCTGCTGGCCCTGCGGCTGGACCGGATCACCCGGGACGGGAAGCCCAGCCCCCTGCGTCTGGCTGCCTTTTCCCCCACGGAGCTCTCGGACGGCGGCGGCTACGAGGCCTTGGTACAGGGATGACGGTCGCAAGTGGGGCGTTGTATCATCGTAGGGGTCGATGCCCACATCGGCCCTATCCCGCAACAG
>CAMNHH010000157.1 GCA_946539175.1 uncultured Clostridia bacterium
ACTCCAGCGCCTCGTAGGCGGCGGTCATGTCGCCGCCCAGGCCCACCTCCACCATATCGGCAAAGCCGGCCTTCCTCAGAGCGGCCTTGACGGAGGCCATGCCCACGCCCTTGCCGAACTGGCCCTCCGTGGCGGGGGCGCACATGGCGATGACCCGCTTGCCGCTCTTGATGGCCTTGATGACGTCCACGGTGTAGATTTTGGAGCCGATGGCCCCAAAGGGACAGCTGTGGATGCAGTGGCCGCAGCGGATGCACTTCTTCTCGTCGATCTGGCAGATGCCCGCCTCGTCATAGAAGATAGCCCCCACGGGACAGGCCTTCTTGCAGGGGCGCTCCTGGTGGATGATGGCCCCGTAGGGGCAGGACTTGGCGCACATGCCGCAGGACTTGCAGAGGGTGGGATCAATCTTCATCTTGGAGTCGCCGGGCTTGATGGCGCCGAACTTGCAGGAGTTCAGGCAGGCCTTGCCCAGACAGAAGCGGCAGATGTCCGTGACGAAGTAATCCTGGAGGGAGCAGTCGTCGCAGGCGGCGGGGATCACCGCAACCACGTTGTCGCTGGGGTGGCTGGGGTCCGGGTCCCTGCCCAGAGCCAACTGGATGCGGCCCCGAACGATCTCCCGTTCCTTGTAGACGCAGCAGCGGTACTCCGGCTTGGGGCCGGGGCTCACCTGGTAAACCAGCTTTTCAGCCTCCTGGGGGCTCAGGCGGTCCTCCCAAGCCATGCGGCAGATCTCCCGGAGCACAAAATGTTTCAGCTCGACGATGCCTTTGTCGTTGGTAATCATGGCGGTCCTCCTTGCTATGGTCAATGATTTGTAGGGACAAGCTGTGCTTGTCCGCCGTTTTTACGTTGTTTCACGGGACAGAGCGTCCAAAAACAGGGTCACGGCCAGCAGATCCGCGCAGCCCCCGGGGGAGAGGTTCTTTTCAATGAACTGCCGGTCCAGCTCCGCGATCTCCTCCAGGGATGGAATCTTGTGTAGGGACAAGCCTTGCTTGTCCGGTTTGCGGAGCAAACAATCGCCCGCAGGGCGATCCTTGGCAGCCGATCCGTCGTCGGGATTTGCCTCCGGCAAATCGCATTCGTTCCGAATGCCGGACGAGCACGGCTCGTCCCTACAGGCAGCCAAGAGCGCGGCTGCGGCGTCTTTGGCCCAGGCGGCTCCCTCGGGGCCGCCCCGGTGCAGGAGATTGGTGTCCTCCACCTTGGCGATCAGGTGCAGCAGGCTCACGGCGGCGGCGTGGTTCCGGTCCAGGCCCAGAGCCAGGAGCTTTCTGAAGACGGGCAGGGAGATCTCCCGCACCGCGGGCAGGCCGTCGGCTGCCTGGCCCCGGATGCCCCGGACGCCGTACTTCCGGTACACGGCCTCCCCGGCGGTGTTCCAGCTGGCGGCGGGCAGCTCCGCCTCCAGGGTTTCCCGGGTCATGGCGGCGGCCTCGTTCAATATCGCTTCCGTGTCCGGGAGACCCGCTTCCGCGGTCCAGAGCCGCCCAATGGCCCCGCAGAGGACACCCAGGGTGAAGATGGCCCCCTTGTGGGTGTTGACGCCCCCGGTGGCCGCCAGCATGTCCCGTTCGGCCCGCTTGCCGAAGGGACGGAGCGCGGCAAAGGTCTCGGCGGGCAGGCGCGGGCAAGCCCGATCCTGCTCCTCCACATGTGCATCCTGCCAGCCGTGCAGGAAGCATTCCTCCCAGTAGGGCGCCAGCGCGGCGGCGGAGGCCTGGAAGCGCATCAGGTCCATATCCCGATGGGCGCCGTTGTTGGCCCGGTCCACCAGGCCGGGCTTCGGGGTGACGGCCACCTCCTCCAGCAGGGCCTGGGTGGACAGGGCCCCAATCCGGCGCCGGTCATCCTCGCGCAGCCCCCATGAAAGCTGTACCGCGGTAGCGGCCTGTAATTCAGCCACCGTGTGCAGCCGCCGGGAGGCGCAGTCCCGCCCTGGCTTGCCGCAGACGATGCAGGACCGTTCTGCGCCGCGCTCCAGCTTGTTTCCGTCGGTGCCGATCACGTCCATGTCGAAGAAGCGGCCCATGCGGTTGGCTTCCTCGATCTCCACGCAGAGAGCCTTGACCCGTTCCGCAGGGGCGTCCACGGCGAAGTAGGCCTCGTCCCCCGTGGGGAGGGAGCGGGAGTATTCCTTTTTCACAGCCATGCGGTTCTGGAGGAAGCCCAGCCGCAGCTGCTCCAGGCCCCAGAGGAAGGCCCGGTGGGACAGGGCCGTGCGCTTCACGGGCCCCGCCATGTTCATGGTAAAGGAGATCACCGGGACCTTGTATTCCGCCAGCAGGGCGTTCTGAATGGCCACCCGTTCCTCCCGGGCAAGCAGTATTTCAGAGAGTGTGATTTCTTGCTCGATCATCAGAGTTCCTTCCGTAGCGGCGGCCATTGGCCGCCGCAGCTTTTCAGACAAGGCGCTTTCCGTAGCGGCGGCCATTGGCCGCCACAGGTTCCAATTTATTGCAACGTAAAATACTCATCCGTTTCCCATTTTGCGGGGTTGTAGGTGACGTAACTCCAGGCGTCCTCGTATGCTTGCTCTGAGCGGATCACGCGGTCATGAAAGCCCTTCTCCCAGACGCTTTTCCCACAGGCTTTCGTGACGAAACCCTTCATTTGTTGGATCATCCGCCCCACGGTGGGGGGATTGGGCACGTCCACAGGGTCCAGCCGCAGCAGCAAATGCAGATGATTTGGCAGAATGGAGAAGGCGTCCACTGTGACGTTGGGATAGTGAGCGGGGACCCCCAGAACAGCCTCCTCCACCAGTTCTCCCAAAGGAGAAAGGATTGTATGCGGCGTATCTCCCTCAGAAGAAACAACCCCGAACATGCATTGAAATCGGTCCGTGCATACAGTCAACAGATAGATGTTTGCGCTGCTGTAGTCAAAGCCGGGGATCCGGTTTCGTTTGCGAATAAAGTGGGGCATGGGGTGCCTCCTATGGGTGGCGGCCAATGGCCGCCGCTGCCGGGACGTGGGGTGGCGAGCGATGCTCGCCGCTACAGGGGGCGTCAGTAGTGGATCACGTCTTGTTCGCGGCGGATGGCGGCGACGACGGGGGCGGCCTCGGGGCTGCGGAAAAAGTCCAGGGTGCTCTGCGGCAGCATATCTGCCGCGGCCTCCGGGGCGCCGTCGTGGATGGCCTGGCGGACGGCGGAGGCGGAGATCACCCGGCCGTCGGGGAGCTGCTTCCGGGGGATGACGCGGCATTGGATGCCCTGGGCGGGCAGGGCCTCGCTGAGCACCTCGTTATACAGGGCCGTCACCACGGAGTGGGGCTCGTGGCCCACGTAGCGGATCGTGATATCCAGGGCCTTGGCGATCTGGACGAAGAGGGCCGTGTCCAGCCGGGCCTGGGTCCGGAGGATCTTCTCCTCGGATTTCAGAAAGTAGCCGGGGAAGGTGGCGGAGGAGATCAGATATTCCCCCGTCTCATGGATCACCACGTTTTCCAGATCCGCCACCCCCTCCCGCACCAGGCGATGCCGGACGGCGGCGGGGATGGGGCCCGCGTCCTCGGAGAGCAGAAAGAGGTGAACCAGGTCGTTTTCCCGGGCCGCGGTCTCCACCAGGTAACGGTGGCCCAGGGTGAAGGGGTTGGCGTTCATGACGATGGCGGCGGCCTGACCGGGGCGCTTTTTCTTCTCCAGCCGCTTCAGATAGCCGGAGAAGCCGTCTCTGCGGTTCTCCAGGAACACCAGAAGCCCCGGCACCTCCGCAATGGGATAGAAGCCAAGATCCCGGAAGAACTTTGCGCTGCCGGGCTTGGTGTAGACGAACAGGTGAAGGTATCCCTTGCTCATCCGGTCCTCCATCAGGTGGGTGATGACCTCGTTCAGCAAACCCTCCCCCTGGTGGGCAGGGTCCACGGCGAAGCAGCGCAGGGTGGAGCCGAAGGCGGAGCCGGTGGCGATGGGGTTGCCGGCCTCGTCAAAGACGGCGCAGCTGTAGTCCAGGTGCTCGTCCAGGGTGATGTCCACCTTCTCCAGGAGCGCCTTGATCTTCGCCATAGCTCTTTTGTCGCTTTGATAAACCTGTGAGACGCTCATGAGAACCTCCCGAATACAGTTGAAAGTTGAAAAATGAAAATTGAAAATGAATGTGGTTTTCAAATCCCGATTTGAAAAGCTCCAAATATTTTCAACTTTCAGCTTCCAATTTTCCATTGGAAATCCCGGCGCCGGCGAACCGGCACCGGGAATATTTGATTGCTTACAGGGGCAGGATGCCCAGGATCACGGCGAAGATCATGCACAGGATGGAGAAGACCCAAACGTACAGGAAGGAGGCCTTGATGTGGTCCTTGATGTCCACGTCGGCCAGGCCGGTGCCCAGCAGGGTGGCGGGAACCATGGGGCTGATGAAGGTGGCGCAGTTGC
>CAMNHH010000158.1 GCA_946539175.1 uncultured Clostridia bacterium
GCCGTAGGGACGAGCCGCGCTCGTCCGGTTTGCGCAGCAAACAATCGGATGCGGCAGCAGCCGATCCGCGCAGCGTATACCGAATCGTTTTCCATGATCGCAGCCGGGTTGGATTTGCCTGCGGCAAATTGTCCTGCCAGGCCGGACCGGACGAGCAGGGCTCGTCCCTACGGTGTATTTGCCGCGTTATGCCGATAGCCGGAAAAACTGTTTACGGTTTTCTCGTGATTCCGCTCTGTTCCGATTTTCCCCCTTGACATTTTTGCTCTACAGTTGTAAAATAAAGTTACACTACAAATGTAGAGGATGTGATTCTGTGAAAGACGATCTCAAAAAGCTCCCGGACGCGGAGCTGGAGGTGATGCAGGTTCTTTGGGAGCTGGAGGCGCCGGCGCCCCGGGCGGCAGTGGAGGCTGAGATGCAGAAGCTCCGGCCCATGGCCCAGACCACCCTGCTGACCCTGCTGACCCGGCTCTCGGAGAAGGGCTTCGTCCGCATCGAGAAGCAGGGCCGCTCCAGCGTCTACACCCCCTTAGTCAGCCGGGAGGACTACCAGGCCCGGCAGAGCAAGCGCTTCTTCGACCAGCTCTTCGGCGGCAGCGTCACCGCCTTCGCCTCCGCCCTGACTTCCTCCGGCATCCCCAGGGAGGACCTGGCGGAGCTGCGGCGACTGTTAGAGGAGGGGAAGCTATGACGGCAGAGCTTGGCTTAAGGATCTTTCATGCCGTTCTATGGTCTCTGTTTCTCACAGGAATTTGTTTTGCTGACACCTATTTGCGAGTATTGCGCCGCCCACTCTCACGATATATTGCCTATGTTCCCATGGTCTTTCTGTTCATGCCGATCATATTTCTGCTGCGCCAGCAGCACACGAAGATTGCTTTCCTGCATGCGCACCTGCAGCTTATGCCGACCTTGTTTCTCTCCACGCTTCTGCCCCTCGCCTTTTCGCCCTGGCTGCGGCGGCGCTATTCCGCCCAGAGCTGCGCCGATCTGTGGGCTCTGCCCGGTCTGCTGACCTATGCGTTTCTTTTTAACTGGCAAATTCACCTTGATCCCTGGATGAGCATTCGCCTGCCTCGTTTCGCGTTATGGACGCTGCTGGGGCTGTGGGCCGCCGGCTTCTGCGGGATAATGGTATGGAAGATCGGGTCGCATCTGCGTTTGCGGCGCGCCATTCTCCGGGACGCCGTGCCGGTCTCCCCTGCCGAACAGGAGCTGTTTCTGCAGATCTGGGCCGAGCTGAAGCCGGATAAGGGCTGCGTCGTATACGGCAAACGGCTGAAGCTGGTCCGCTCCCCCGCCCTGGCCTCTCCCCTCACCGTCGGGCTGTTCTCCAGGACCATGGTTCTGGCGCTGCCGACGCGGGAGTACAGCCGGGAGGAGCTGGAGCTGATCTTCCGGCATGAGGGCGTCCACCTGATACGGCAGGACAACGTTTTCAAGTTTTCCACCGTGTTTCTCTGCGCCGCGGGCTGGTTCATCCCATCCCTTTGGGCTGTGATGCGGAGGGCCTCGGAGGATCTGGAGCTCTGCTGCGACGAGCTCGTCACCGCGGGCATGAAGAAAGCGGAACGCAGGGAATACGCGGCCCTGCTGCTCAGCAGCGCCGGAACGGAGCAGGGCTTCACCACCTGTCTCTCCGCCTCGGCCCGGGGACTTCGCTATCGGCTGCGGCGGATCATGCGGCGGCGCAAAAGCAAAAACGCAATCGCGCTGATTGGACTGCTGACAGCCTTGTATATGTTCTTCTTCGGCGTGATCGGGCTGGAGCTGGACGTGGGAACGGTGCGAAGCGAGCTCCTGGACGGAGAGGCGGGAACCTGGCAGGTGGTTCAGCTTGTCGCAGGCGGCGGCGAGGAGCCCAGCCGGGATCCGGCGCTTCTGAAGGCCGCGGCGGATTGCCTGCCGGAGCTGCGGCTGACAAAGCCCCTGTGGGTGGAATGGAAGCGGGACAGCAGCTTCAGTGTGGACGGGATCTTTGTCACACTGGAAAACGGCGAGGGCTCCACCGCGCATCTCGTCCTCAGCGACGACAAGCTGTACTTTTACCGGGAGGACGACAGGCTGTCACCGGAATATCGGATCCTCGGGGATTTCGACCCGGAGGAGCTGCGGAGCCTGGCGGAAGCAGGCCGCAAAACCTGACGCACGACCGCCCACTGTAAACGCCCGCAGAAGCGAGGCGACGGTGGCAAAACATAACGACCGCGCCGTAGGGACGAGCCGCGCTCGTCCGGTTTGCGCAGCAAACAATCGGATGCGGCAGCAGCCGATCCGCGCAGCGTATACCGAATCGTTTTCCATGATCGCAGCCGGGTTGGATTTGCCTGCGGCAAATTGTCCGGCCAGGCCGGACCGGACGAGCAAGGCTCGTCCCTACGACGGGGATACGTCGGCCGGGGAACCCGTCCCCTACGGGCGGGTCTGATGCCTGATGCCTCGCCGGGGTGGGGAACAAAGGGCCGGCAGATTGCCGGCGCTACAGGCGGGGTGGCGAGCGATACCCATAAAGGGCACAGGTGCTCGCCGCTGCGGGCGGGCTTGCTCCATGCAAAAAACCGCTTCCTGTGTTGTCAACACGGGAAGCGGTCTTTTTGCGTCTCGATCAGCCGAAGAGCTTGAAGCCCTTCTTCACGTAGGGTTCTGAGCTGATACCCTTCAGGTCGTAGCCGGTTTCGGCAATGGTCTTCTTCAGCAGCTCCTCGTCCAGGGGCTCCTCGGAGATCACCTCGGTCTGGTTCTTGCTGTGGGAGGAGGTCACCTTCTGGACCTGGAAGTTCTTGCGGATGGCGTCGTTGACGTGGGCCTCGCACATGCCGCACATCATGCCTTCAATCTTCAGGGTGGTTTTTGTCATGTCAGATTCGCTCCTTTCGGTTTTTTCTTATTATACCCAGGTTTTGTGGAAATGTAAAGTTGAAAATCCGTATAATTCTGCAGGGGGCGGCGGGCTGCTTACCCGCACCGCATACCTCCCTTATTTCAATGTTTTCAAATGGCAATTTGAAAACACCACAATTGTCAATTCTCAATTTTCAATTCTCAATTTCGGAACGTGCGGGGAACGGCGGGACGGGACCAGCTTCGCGTCGCCGTCCCCTACGGGCGGGGCAAAGGACCCGCGGCTTGCGCCGCGGGCCCTTCGCTTGTTATACCTTGTGGCACTGTCCGTGCATGGGGCAGCCTCCGCAGCCGCCGCCGCAGGAGCCGCAGGAGCCGCCGCAGACGTGCTTTCCCGCCCGTTTGTCCAGGATCAGGCGCCGGACGATGAGCGCCACAAGCGTCAGGAGGATCAAACTGACCAGGATCGTCAGAAGATTGGCCTGGAGCCAGGCAAGCATTTGAAACAGCTCCTTTCCTTGATTGTCGCAGGGGGGAAACCGGATTTCTCCCCTCCCTCGAAACGGCGCTTACTTGACCCGGACCTTCTTGGTCAGGGTGGTCGCCTCCTTGTAGGGGCGGACCAGCATGTAGACGCCGAAGGCCACCACGGCCAGGGAGACGATGAGGCCGATGACGTTGACCTCCACCTGGCTGGAGAAGATGGCGCCGATCTGATAGATGGCCAGGGCCACCAGGTAGGCGAAGCCGCACTCGTAGGCGATGGCGAACCAGGTCCACTTGCGGTTGTTCATCTCGCGCTTGATGGCGCCCATGGCGGCGAAGCAGGGGGCGCAAAGCAGATTGAAGGTCAGGAAGCTGAAGCCGGCGAGTTCGGTGAAGGCCTGGGCCAGGTGGGCGTAGACGGAGCCCTCACCCGCACGGTAGAGGATGCCCATGGTGCCCACGATGTTCTCCTTGGCCACCAGGCCGGTGATGGAGGCCACGGCGGCCTGCCAGTTGCCCCAGCCCAGAGGCGCGAAGATCCAGGCGATGGCGCTGCCCACCCGGGCCAGGATGGAGAACTCGATCTCCTCCTCCCCCAGCATCCGGAAGGCGCCGTCCACCCAGCCGAAGTAGGTGAGGAACCAGACCAGGATGGTGGACAGCAGGATGATGGTGCCGGCCTTCTTGATGAAGGACCAGCCCCGCTCCCACATGGACCGCAGCACGTTGGACAGGGTGGGCCAGTGGTAGGCGGGCAGCTCCATGACGAAGGGGGCGGGATCGCCGGCGAACATCTTGGTCTTCTTCAGGATGATGCCGGAGATGATGATGGCGGCCATGCCCAGGAAATAGGCGGACACGGCGATCCAGGGGGAGCCCCCGAAGATGGCGCCGGCGATCATGGCGATGAAGGGGGTCTTGGCGCCGCAGGGGATGAAGGTGGTGGTCATGATGGTCATGCGGCGGTCCCGCTCGTTTTCAATGGTACGGGAGGCCATAACGCCGGGGATGCCGCAGCCGGTGC
>CAMNHH010000159.1 GCA_946539175.1 uncultured Clostridia bacterium
AGTTTGTAGAGCACGGCGGCCTCCTCCGGCGTAAGCTGCACACAGGCCCGCATTCCCTCCGGCACGGCCAGCGCCCGCTCCTGCAGGGCCTCCCCCTGGGGCGTCAGACGCACCAGCACCACCCGCTCGTCCTGCTCGCTTCTGCTGCGGGTCACATAGCCCTTGGCCTCCAGACTCTTCAGCAGAGGCGTCAGGGTGCCGCTATCCAGATAGAGCCGCGCGCCAAGCTGCTTGACGCTGACGGACTTTTCTTCCCAAAGCACCATCATGGTGATGTATTGGGTGTAGGTCAGATCCAGCGCTTCCAAATGGGGACGGTAGAGGCGAATGATCTCCCTGGACGCTGCATAAAGTGGGAAACAGAGCTGATTGTTCAGCCGTAGACCGGCATATCGGTCCGGCTGCATGGTCTCAGGCGTTTGCACGGTTGTAGGCCTCCCGGACCGCAATCGCCAACTGATCGGCGCAGGAGGTGGGCTTCCAGCCGCAGGTATTGCCCCGGAGCACTTCCTCGATCTTGTCCACCGTCATGCCGTTGACCAGCTTGCTGATGGCCTTCAGATTGCCGTTGCAGCCGGAGATAAATTCCACGTTTGTGACGACGCTGCCATCCAGGTCAAAATTGATCTGCGTGGAGCAAACGCCCTTGGTACGATAAGAATAACGCATACACTTCATCCTTTCCGCAATTAGATTGTGTGCAATGAAATATACAATATATCGTTGTTTTTGTCAAGTCCGGAAACAATATTTTTCAGGAAAGGCTTGCGGACACCGTCTGTTTGCGGTATAATAGACAGGACAAAAGCGTAGGCTTTTGATCTTGGAAGGAGGTAAAACTATGAAAGATCTGAGGAAGTACATTGCGGAATTCATTGGAACCTTTGTCCTGGTGCTTGTAGCCTGCGGCACGGCCATCGTGACCGGCTGCGGCGGGGAAGGCGGTATTGCCGCCTACTTTGCCACTGCCGCCGCCTTCGGCCTTGTAATCGTTGCCATGGCCTATTCCATCGGCAATATCTCCGGCTGCCACATCAATCCCGCTGTCTCCATCGCCATGCTGGTCAGCAGGAAGATGAATGTCAAGGACTTCTGCTGCTACGTGATCGCTCAGGTGCTGGGCGCCATCGCCGGCGCGGCTCTGCTGGGTGTGATTTTCGGCTTTGACTGCGGCTTCGGTGCCAACGCGGTGGACCCCGCCAAGGTGGGCGGCGGCTTCCTGGTGGAGCTTATTTTGACCTGCGTTTTCGTTCTGGCCATCCTTGGCGTCACCTCCCGTGAGGCTTACAGCAAGGTTGCCGGTCTGGTCATCGGCGCCTCTCTGACGCTTGTGCATCTGCTTGGCATCGGCATCACCGGCACCAGCGTCAATCCTGCCCGTTCCCTCGGCCCCGCCATTTTCGCAGGCGGACAGGCCCTGGAGCAGATTTGGATCTTCATCCTGGCCCCGCTGGCGGGCGGCATCCTGGCTGCGCTGATCTGGATGTTCCTGGACAAGAAGGATCCCGTCAGCAGGAAGAGCGGAAAGAGAAAGTAAGCGCGAAGCTCCCTGCGTCTCATCAGGCAGAAAACGGCTCCCGGATCTGTTCCGGGAGCCGTTTGACGTTCTTTGCCTAATGATAGATAAAATCAAAGGATTCGCTGTGAAATTCCTCCAGCCGGCGGCGATAGGCCTCATTCATGGTCTCCTCGAAGGCCAGCTTTTCAGGCGCGCCCATCTGCCGCAGCAGCCATTTGGTGAAGGGGGGATTCATCAGCAGCAAGGGCCCGATCAAATGGGTCGCCAGCAGACCGCCCAGACGGAACCCCTCCTCCTCCACAGTCTCATTCCGTCCGAAACCCCGGATCTTACGGAAGGCCTCGCTGCCGGCGGGTGCGCCGTAGGTAAGGCCGAAGAGACTCTTGAAGCCCACGATCTCCATATCCTCAAACTTTCCCAGGAACATGCTGTTATGGCGCTTGAGCATTTTATATTCTGCCTTGGTATCGAAGATTCCAAGGCCACGGATGTTCAGATCCCAATCGGAGTGGACGGAGCTGCCAAGGGCGTCCAGGGTGGTGCCGGTAACCAGCATCAGCTGCCCTGCCTTGACCCGCCGGATCAGCTGATCCCGGACAGGGGAGAGGGCGTTTACCACCAGCTGCAGCCCCCGCTCAGAGGTAGAGCCCATATAGACCAGCTCCACCGGCTCGTCCAGAAAGACGGGGCGGGATTTCAGACTTGTTTCAATAATCTCCAGATCCGGCAGACACTGCTTGAGATAGCGGATATTGGCCATATCACCGAACAGATTGCAGATCTCCGGGAAAAGTACCTCGACTCTCATGCCTGGGCCTCCTTTCCGCCGCTGTGCGACAGCGCCAGGGACTTGATCTTATCGTAGACTCTGGCAGCCTCCTTCAGAGAATCTGTGCCGTAGAGCAGATAAATGTCTACGCCGGGGGTATAGGAAAGCTGCTCCGGCGCGTCGTTCTCATTTTCCACGTAGGCGATCCGGTCCATGTCGATTCCTGCCATCTGGGCCCGGAGCTTATAGTCCATAATCCGGGGACCGGTGAAAATGATCTTCCGGATATTGTCCTTCCGCAGGAATTCAAAGTCCGTATCAAAGAGCCAGGCGGTGTTTTCCGACCATTTGCCGGTGTCGCTGAGGCTGTTCATCATAAAGATCATTTCCTTCTCGCCGGGGCGGGAGGAGATATAGTCGAAGGCCCGGGAACCGGCCATAGAGTTGTTCTCCTTGGACATCTGACGGATCAGCGTGAAGTCACCCACCCGCTCCTCATTGTGGCGGGTAGAGGGAACCCGGCTCTTTGCCATGAAGGCGGCAATCTTCTCATGGGACATGCCCAACTGCCGGGCCATGGCGCAGACGGTGATCTGATTGTAGACGTTGAACACGTTGTCGGTTATCAGGGGATAGTCATAGAGCTTGCCGCCCTCCCGCACCTTCATGGTCCGGTGTTCAAAGTCCACCTGCTCCGCAAGGTATTCTGGATCGGGGGAGTGGAAGCCGCAGTCCGCGCAGACGAAACGGCCCACGTGATGATAACGGCGGTACTCATAGTTCAGCTTGCCATTGCACTTGGGGCAGATCCGCATATCGTTCAGCAGATTCACACAGTCCTTCACATCCGTCTCCATGGGGCCGATGCCGAAATAGACCCTGGGATTCTCCGGGCAGATGCTGCCGGAGATCATCTCGTCCGCATTGAGAATCATCTTGGCGCTCTTGGCCACGTAGCGGCCGATCAGCTCCCCGATGAAGCCCGGATGGGCGTTTCGCATGATGGAATCCTGGAACAGATTGGTGACCACCACGTAATCCGGCGTCACGTAGGGGTAGACCCGGTTGGAGGAGCGCTCGTCCACCTCCAGAACGGCAATGTCGTGACGCTTGATCTTGCCAAAGCAGTTGCAGGCCCGGATGTAGGCGGTGGAAACGCCGGAGATGATGTTGGAGCCGGCCCGGTTTCCCATGACCTTGTGACCGTCAGCCTCCAGAATGTCCGTGAGAATATTGCTCACGGTGGTCTTTCCGTTGGTGCCGGTGACGCAGATGATGGTTTTCGGTCTGCCCATATACTTCAGAAAATCCGGACAGATCTTCACGGCCAGAACGCCGGGGAAGTCTGTACCCTGATGGTGCGTGATTTTCAGTGCCGGGATCGACAGCTTTGCTGCCCAAAGAGCGGCCAAAAATCGCAGTTTACCCAATGTAATGTCTCCCTTCTTAGGTGAATCGAAATTTGCCGGATTTATTTTACACAGGAAAGCAGGGCTTGTCAAGTTTCAGAAGCCCGGACGGGTCGAAATATCACATGAAAAAAATAAGGGGATTGGGACGCCGTTTCTGTGGAAAAAGAACAAAAGATGAAGACTGAAAACTGTAGAATGAAGAATAGAAAGCGAAAATCCCGCCGACTGTCGTCGACAGGATTTTCGCTTTGGCGGAGTGGGAGAGATTCGAACTCTCGCGCGCTTTTTAGACGCCTACTCCCTTAGCAGGGGAGCCCCTTCGGCCTCTTGGGTACCACTCCGAATGTCAAGCAAGTATGGCGGAAAGCATGGCGGAGAGAGTGGGATTCGAACCCACGGCCCGTTGCCGGGTCACCGGTTTTCAAGACCGGCTCCTTAAACCGCTCGGACATCTCTCCGAATTTGCTCAAATAAAATACCATATTTTCGTGCGTTTGTCAAGGCTGAATTTCTGCTTGAAGATATTTTTAAAAAGCAGAAAAGTTTTACTTGATTTTTTGAAATTATGTGATATAATACCATGCGTACGGAGGCTTAGCTCAGCTGGTTAGAGCGCCTGCTTCACACGCAGGAGGTCACT
>CAMNHH010000160.1 GCA_946539175.1 uncultured Clostridia bacterium
GCGGCTATGACCTGGTGATCCACTGCGGCGGCTGTATGCTCAACGAGGCCGCCATGAAGCACCGCATGGAGGTTGCGCAGCGCTGCGGCGTGCCAATGGTCAACTACGGCGTCGCCATCGCCCAGATGCACGGCATTCTGTCCCGCAGCCTGGAACCGTTTCAAAAGGCGCTTTCGCTCCATTGACGCTGCACGCTGCTATTCCCCCACGCAAAATCGCTTCGAAGGTTTGCGTGGGGGAAATCTTTTTTCGGCTGCGTTGATTGATTTAGGCGTGGATTGCGTCTTTGATAGATGAAGGGCCCTTCACAGAGGAGGAATTACATGACTGACAACGAGATCATCCAGATGCTTGCAGCAAGGCTGGAATCCGGAATCTCCGCACGCAGCGAACAATACGGCGCGTATTGCAGACAGATCGCGCTTCGCATGATCGGTCGACCGGAGGACGCCGAGGAAATCGTCAACGACGTCTGGCTGCGGGCATGGGGGAGCATTCCACCGCAAAATCCAACCAGTCTGCGGCATTACCTTGGAGGGCCTCGTCATTCAGAGATACCTTTCCAACGAGGACGGCCAGTTGCTTAGCTTCGTCATGCAAGTAAACCGTGTGGAAGAGCGTGATGGAAAAATCGTCCTGATTTACGGAGGAAACGAAATCGACCTGACGGAAAAGCTCCAGAATTTCGATGAATGCACGGTGGATTATTCCGTCTACTGGAACAGCAAGCTTTCCACCCACGTCTTAATCAGGGTTCAGAAGTCTGCAAATGGACAGTATTACGTTTTTACCGAGCCTGCAAAATGATTCCCAAAGTCGCCTACGTCTGATTGGCATTCCCAAAAATCTCCCCACGCTGATCCTGTTTTCGGATTGGCGTGGGGAGATATGATTATTTCAGTTTACAGTGTCAGCCAGGCAAAGGGATAGCCGGAAAGCAGCTCCTTCTGGTGGGTGGAGAGCAGAAGGGTTCTCCCCTGCCGATGTGCGAAAATGAAGTCCGCCGTGAGGCGCAGAGTTTCTTCGTCCAGCCCGGTAAAGGGCTCATCCATCAGCAGACACTCGCTGTCCGCCCAGAGGGCCCGGGCGATGGCCACCCGGCGCTGCATTCCGCCGGAAAGCTCACCGACGGACTGGTACAGGCTGTCTTCCGGCAGCAGGCCGGACAGAAAACGCGCGGCCGCATCCCTGTCCCTCCGGCTGCCGCGGACAAAGAGGAGCTGGTCTACGGTGGTCCGGCCCGGGAGAAGGTGGTCGGTCTGGAAGACCGCAGAATAGCGGACGCCCTGGGGAATCGTTCCGCTGTCCGGCTTCTGCAGGCCCATCAAAATCCGCAGAAGCGTCGTCTTGCCCCGCCCGGAGGGAGCCGTCAGACCGTAAATCCCGCCCTCCCGCAGGCGCAGTTCAAAATTCTCAAAAATCTGCTTTTCTCCGAAGCTGTGGGAAAGCTTGCGAACTATGATTTCCACGTTACTTCCCCACCTCCTTCAATAGCCGCAGCACCAGCTTCTCAAAGAGGCTGCTCAGCAGGATCACCGTCAGCGTCCAGGCAAAGAGCTCCGCCGTGGCCATATAGACCTTGGCCAGATACATCTGCTCACCGATGGAGCGCAGGGGCGTGCCGATAACCTCCGCAGCGATCCCCGCCTTCCAGCTCATACCCAAGGCGGAAGCACAGGCGCCGGTGAGGTAGGGCATCAGCGCAGGCCGGTAGATCCACCAGGCCCTGCGAAGCGCGGAAACCCGGAAGACGGCGGACATTTCCAGCAGCCCCGGATCCGTGCTGTCCAGACCCGACAGGGTGGAGAAATAGATCTGGGGCAGCACGATCAGCAGGGCTACGATCACAGCCAGCGGTCCGGAGCCGAACCAGACTAAAATCAGAATGATGAAGGAGGCCACGGGTACGGTCTTCATCATGGTCAGAAGCGGCGAGACCAGGGCCTTGAGCCATGCAAAGCGGAAGGCCGCAATCCCCAGCAGCAACCCCTGCAGCAGGCCCAGGAAAAAGCCCAGGCTGATCCGCCCCAGGGAGCCCAGCACGGAAAGCCAGTAGCCTCCCGTGGGCAGCAGGGCCCACAGGGCCTTCACCGTGTCCAGGGGAGAGGCGAAGAGCACCGGCTTGGCCGCCAGCATAGAGGCAGCCTGCCAGACCCCCAGCCAGAACAGGGCGATCAGCAGTCTCCCCAGCGGGCTTGTGGATTTGGCAGGCTTCATGCTTTATTCTCCCGTATAGTAGAACTCGTCCGCGGGCATGGCGCCGCCCACAGCCTTGGGATTCTGATCGAACAGCGTCTGCAGATAGCCGGAGAGCAGGGTCTTCATCTCCTGGCCGGTGATACAGCTCAGACCGCAGAAGGGCAGCGCCTTCTCCGCGATGGGAGCCTTCGCCACGATCCCCAGCTCCGCAATGATCTCAGCGGCTTCCTTGGGATTGGCCTTTACGTTTTCCACACCCTGCGCGGCCTCCTTCAGGAAGGCGGCAACCGCATCGGGATATTGCTCCAGAACCTCGTTCCGCACCACGGTGACGCCGGTGATCAGGCTGCTGTCCTCGGAGACCTTCGCCCACTCCTCGTTGAAATCCAGGGCCATCCGAAGCTTGTCGTTCTGGGCCATGGCGGCGGTCACAAAGGGCTGGGGCAGAACGCCGAGGTTGGCCACGTCCTGGCCCATGGCAGCCACGACCTCCTGGGGCTCGGACTTGAACTCCAGCGTAACCTTGTCCTCGATGCCGTGGGCGGCCAGCAGGAAGCGCAGCGCATACTCGGGGGTGGTGCCCTTGCCGGTCATGCAGACGGTCTTCTCTGCCAGGTCGTCGATGGACTGAACGGTCTCGCCGTTTTCCACCACATAGAGCACGCCCAGGGTGTTGATGGCCACCACGGAAAAGCCGCCGGCCTTGTTGAACAGGGTGGCCGCCGCGTTGGCGGGCAGCAGCGCGATGTCGGCGTCCCCGCTGACCAGGGCAGCGGTCACTTCATCAGCGCCGGTGCAGATGTTGGGCTTGTACTCGTTCTGCGTGGCACCCATCAGACTGTCCCGCAGCAGGGTCACAAGGCCCATGGTGGTGGGGCCCTTCAGGGAATAGACATTGAAGGATACCCGGTTCGCGGGCGCCGCGGTGCTTTCCGGGGTCTTCTGGGTGCTGCCCTCCGGGGCCTCGCCGGCGGCGGTGGTGGCCGCGGCGGAATCGGCCGTGGTGGCCGTCTTCTCGTCGTTGGCGCAGGCACAGAGGCTCAGCAGCAGGGCCGCGGCCAGCAGAATACAAAAAATGCGTTTCATGTTTTCGTTCCTCCCAAAATTCATAAGCCGGGACCGACTTTCGCCGGTCCCGATCTCTGTTCAGATTACTTTGCCGCCGATCCAGACCGCCTTGCGGTTCAGCTCCGGGTCGCAGACCACGAAGTCCGCCAGCTTGCCGTCGGCGATGGAGCCCACCCGATCCAAAGCGTGGATCTGACGGGCGGGATTCCAGGTGGCGGCGCGCACGGCGTCCTCCCTGGGGATGCCGAAGCGAACGGCGTTTCGCATGCAGTCAAAGAGGTTGGTGGCGGAGCCGGCGATGGTGCCGTCGGCCAGGCGGGCCACGTTCTCCGCCAGAAAGACCTGCTGACCGCCCAGCTCATATTCCCCGTCGGGCATGCCGCAGCAGCGCAGAGCGTCGGAGATCAGCACCATCCGATCCGCGCCGAAGAGCCTGAAGGCCATGCGGACGGAGGCGGGATGGACGTGGATCCCGTCGCAGATGATCTCCGCGGAGACCGCCCCGTTCTCGGAGGCCGCGCCGATGACTCCGGGCTTCCGGTGGTGGATGGGGGGCATAGCGTTGTAGAGATGGGTCAGATGGGTCACGCCCGCCTCGATGGCGGCCCTGGCGTGCTCGTAGTCAGCGTCTGTGTGGGCAATGGAGACGGTGCAGAGCTCCTTCGCCTGCTCCACGAATTCCACGGAGCCCGCCAGCTCGGGGGCCAGGTCCACGATGGAAATCAGGCCCTCGCTGTCCTCATAGAGCTTTCGGAAGGCGGCAAAGTCCGGCAGCCGGAGATATTCGCCGTTCTGGGCACCCTTTTTCTTCTCGGAAAAGAAGGGGCCCTCCATCTGCACGCCCAGCAGCCTTGCAGCGTCCTCCACGGGGGCCTTGCGGAGCTTCTGACCGGCCTCCAGCGCCTTGGCGATGGTCTCGTAGGGCAGGGTCATGGTGGCGGGGGCAAAGCTCGTGACGCCCACGCCTGCCAGGTAGCGGGCCATCTTCAGATCCCCTTCATAGGAGCCGTCGGAGAAGTCCGCGTTGGAGTTGCCGTGGTTGTGCACGTCAATCAG
>CAMNHH010000161.1 GCA_946539175.1 uncultured Clostridia bacterium
GCCGCAGCGGCCCTGGCTCTGGCCCGCTCCGCGATGCGGTTCTGCTTCAGCTCCCGGCCGACGGCGTCGTAGCCCTTCAGCCGGGGCGCCTGCTTTTTCGGGGGCTGGGGGACCGGCTCGTGCGGCAGCAGACGCTGCTCCGCGGCCCGGAGCAGGCGCTGCCGCAGGGCGTCCTTGCCCTTGAAGTCCATCATCTCCAGGGCGGCCAGGGCCTGATCCGCCAGCTCCGGCCGGAAGAAGCCCATCTGGAAGAACTGCAGGGCCATCTCGTTGTAGCTCAGCCTGTTGTAGGCGCTCTGCCGCTGGGCCGATACCTCGATGTCCAGCTCCGGGGGCTCGCCGGCGGAGAGCATGCTGTTGTCGAAGCGCAGGAAGGCCGCCTCCCCGTCGGGGCCGGTGATCCGCAGCTTGCGGGGGGTGTCGTAGAACTGACGGATTAGGGCGATGACGCAGGCCACCACCTGCCGGAAGCAGCGGTAGGAATTCTGGATCTGATCTCTGGACAGCTTGCCGCTCTGCTCCTGCATGGCGGCGATGGCGGAGGCCGCCGTGACGCCGCCCGCAATGCCGCCGTTGTTCACGTCCCGGTTGCCGGAGGTCTCCTTGATCTCGTTGATCTTGGCGGCCAGGATGTTCAGATAGTTGCCGGAGAGGGGGGCCACGGTGATCTGCCGCAGGGCGCTCTCCTCAATGGAGCCCTGGACGTGGACGAAGGGCCGGGTCCAGTCGGCGTACTCCTCCTCGTTCACCCCGTCGTCTCCCCGCTTCAGCCAGCGGGGAGTGGCCGCCGCCACGCAGTTGGCCACGATGGCGTTGTTCATCAGGTCGATCTGCCGCTGGGCGTCCTTGCACAGATCCACGTAGCCGAAGCCCGCCGGGGTTCCCTCCTCCGGGAAGAGCGCGTCCGCAAAGAAGGGATAAAGGCCGTGGGCATACAGGCCGCCGGAGCAGCGGGGGTCGTTCTCCGTGGCGTACAGGACCCTGTCCCCCACGAATTTTACGTAGTGCAGCACCGTCCTGCCGCCCTCCCGCTTCTTGTAGTACCAGTCGATGACGGGGCTCTTGCGGGAGGTGTCCACGCTGTCGTCGTAGAGATAGCGGCTGGCGCTGAAGCCGCCGCCCTTCAGCTGCCCCTCCAGCTCCGGCCAGCGCTCCGTCAGCTCCCGGTTGTCCGCCAGCTCCACGTGGAAGAGATTCCGGCTGCGCTGCAGCTCCGGCACCCCCGGCTCCCAGAAGAGATTCAGCGGGTCCACCCGGGTGATGGAGACGTCCCCCAGGCCCTGCCGCTTCTCCCGGTCCCAGAAGACCCCGTAGAAGGCCACCCCCGCCTTCAGCTTCTTCCACCAGTTGTCGGACCAGACTCCCGCAAAGTCGTTCTGGGCCAGGATCACCGGCACCACCCGGCTCAGCAGCCGGGCCTCCGCCTCGTCGTCCGCCGCCCGGGGCAGGCAGGCGGGCTCCGGGTAGGCGTCCATGGCGTCGGCGTGCTTGGACAGCAGCACGTTCACCAGCCAGGCGGACTTGGTTCGGAGCCCCGTGGTGCCCTGCTCCGGGATGTGATCCCAGTGGCGGAGCTTCCAGAACTCCTCGTTCTCCACGATTCGCCGCTCCAGATTGGCCTTTCCGGCCTTGTAGCGGCGGAGGGTCTCCAGGGCCTCGCGGATCTGTTCCCGCCCGATGGGCGGGGCGTCGTTCACGTCTCTCATGTGCGTCCTCCTTTGACTTGGTTTCAGCGGTATCGCGGCGGCCCCCGGAACTGTCCCGTTTATGGGACTGTTTCTCTGCTATGCTGGAAGCGTGTTCCGGGAGGCAAGCGCTAAAATACCGCTTTCAAGATACCTTTAGCCGAAAAAAATTGTGTCCGTTTCCTCGCCGGTCAGACCCAGCAGGCCCACGATCCGCTGGATCTCCCCCAGCGTGAACTCGTCCTCCTGGAAAATCTTCCGAAACAGGGCTTCCGGCGTGATTTCCAGGATATTTGCCAGCTCCTCAGGGGAAATGTCCTCGTACCAAAGACAGTTCATCAACAGATTGCTTCGCATGATTGTGCCTCCTTAAATCATTTTCTTAAGATACCCGGATTATATCATATATTTTTCGGTTTGTCAAGATACAATCTTGACTTTTTTGAAAAAATCTGATAAAATCAAGATACCAAAACAAAAAAACGGTATTGGAGGATAACACCATGACCATTGCGGAAAAAATCAAGACCCTGCGGAAACAGGCGAAGCTGACCCAGACGGAGCTGGGCGATATGCTGGGCGTCCAGAAGAACGCCGTCAGCAAGTGGGAGTGCGGCCGGGTCACCGACATCCCGGCCGGAAAGATCAAGGCCATGGCGAAGATCTTTGACGTGCCTCCCTCCTATCTGATCGACGACGAGGGCTCCGTGCCCAAGCCCACGGTGGAGGGCGGTGTCCCGGAGGAGGACATCAAGTTCGCGCTGTTCGGCGGCGATCAGGAGATCACCGACGAAATGTACGAGGAGGTCAAGCAGTTCGCTGCCTTCGTCAAGGCACGGAACCGGAAATAAAGCTTCCCCCTGCGGGGAAGGCGCCCCGGTGCGCGCAGCGGGGCGGATGCGCTGGCGTGACGACGTGCCGCCGTAGAAAACTGCAAAGAGGTAATCAAATGACCGAGCTTTCCACCCTGTACCGCCATGCGGAGGAACTGAATATTCCTGTCTACCACCTGCCCCTGCCGGTGACAGGCTCTCTGAGCACCATGGACGGAGCGGGGCGCTGCGCCATCGGCCTGGATCTCCCCCACCGGCGCAGCCGGAACGAGTTCCGGGTCCGGCTGGCCCATGAGCTGGGCCACTGCGCCACCGGCAGCTTCTACAACCGTTACAGTCCCTGCGACCTCCGCCAGCTCCATGAGAACCGGGCGGACAAATACGCCGTCCGCCTGCTGATCTCCGAGGAGGCGCTGGACGCCGCCGTGGCCCAGGGGCACACCGAGCCCTGGGACCTGGCGGACTATCTGGGCGTAGACGAGGCCTTTTTGAAAAAGGCCGTCTGCCTTTATACCTACGGCAACCTGGCCGCGGAGCTGTATTTTTGAATGAAAAATGCAGAATGGAAAATGGAAAATTGTGGAGTTTTCAAATTGCCATTTGAAAACAGTGAAATGGGGACGGGAGCCGGCGGATCCCGTCCCCAGCCGTCTGCAGGGCACAGGTGCTCGTCCCTGCGGCAAATTCGACAGGCCGGTGCGTAACGCGGGCGGCCCATAAAAACCACCCCTGCGGGTGCAGAAACCGGGCAGGCTGGAAAGCTCCAGCCTGCCCGGTTTTGTGAAGTTTCAATTGTCAATTCTCAATTGTCAATTTATTTCAGGCCCATTTCCTTCATGGCTTCCTTGCGGGAGAGGTTGACGCGGCCCTTCTCGTCGATCTCGGTGACCTTGACCCAGGTCATATCGCCGACGTTCAGCACGTCCTCCACCTTCTCGGTGCGCTTGAACTCCAGATCCCGGATGTGGACCATGCCGTCCTTGCCGGGGGCCAGCTCCACGAAGGCGCCGATGGGGATGATGCGGACCACCTTGCCATAGTACAGCTTGCCCACCTCGGGCACGAAGCAGATGTCCTCGATCATCTTCCGGGCGGCGTCGCAGGAGGCGGCGTCGGGGGAAGCGATGTGGATGGTGCCGTCGTCCTCCACGTCCACCTGGGCGCCGGACTCGGCCACGATCTTCTGGATCATGGAGCCGCCCTTGCCGATGACCTCGCGGATCTTGTCCACGTCGATCTTGATGGTGATCATCTTGGGGGCGTACTCGGAAACCTCGGGCCGGGGGGCGGGGATGCAGGGCAGCATGACCTCGTTGAGAATCTCAAGCCGGGCCTTGCGGCAGCGCTCCAGAGCGTCGGCAATGATCTCCATGGTCAGACCGTCGTTCTTCAGATCCATCTGGATGGCGGTGACGCCCTCGGTGGTACCGGCCACCTTGAAGTCCATCTCGCCGTGGAAGTCCTCCACGCCCTGGATGTCGGTGAAGGTCCGCCATTCGCCGGTCTCCTTGTCGGAGATCAGACCGCAGGAGATGCCGGCCACAGGCCGCTTGATGGGCACGCCGGCGTCCATCAGAGCCAGGGTGGAGCCGCAGATGGAGCCCTGGGAGGTGGAGCCGTTGGAGCTCAGGACCTCAGAGACCACACGGATGCAGTAGGGGAACTCGTCCACGCTGGGCAGCACGGGCACCAGGGCCTTCTCAGCCAGGGCGCCGTGGCCGATCTCCCGGCGGGAGGTGGAGCGGGCGGCTCTGGCCTCACCGGTGGAGAAGGCGGGGAAGTTGTAGTGGTGGATATAGCGCTT
>CAMNHH010000162.1 GCA_946539175.1 uncultured Clostridia bacterium
GTCGCCATAGACCGGTTCGCCAAAGACTTTTTTGAAGTACATGGCAAGCACGTTTCCGCTTGGGCCGCGCACCGTCGGCTCCGCGAAGGTCCGGCTGTCCAGGACCGGAAGGGCCTCCTCCCCCGGGTCGGAGGCAGGGAGGGTGGAGACTGCCTGGGACTCCTCCACAGGCTTCCGGACTGTGGGAATCCGGTTGGTCGTCGTGGGGTCCTCCGGTGTGCCGCAGGCTGCCAGCAGCAGGCAGAGGGCCAGCAGGGCAAACAGAACTCGTTTCACGGGATTCATTCCTCCTTTTCGGCAGACGCGGCGGGAAAAGCGGGAGGCGCCGCAGCTTGCGAGAACGCCGCTTGGAAAGCGGCAGCGCTTTTTTGATTTGGTTTTCTTGTATCACAGGGCCCCGGAAAAGGCAAGGCCTCAGCCCTTGCGCCCGGCCCGGCGTTCGTCCCGGGCGGGAAGCTTCCGCAGGCAAGGGAAAAGCCCTCCTCGGGCGGGAAAGGCTTTTCACAGGGCTTTATCAATCCTCGTCCGGCACCTCCAGCTCCAGACCCAGCTCGCTGGGCAGGAAGCGGGGGCACACGTTCTCGGAGGTCATGATGACGGAGGCCGCCAGGAATGAGCCGATTTCGCAGCTCTCGGCCAGGGTCTTGCCGTAGGTGAGGCCCACGGCCACGCCGGCGCAGAAGGCGTCCCCGGCGCCGGTGGTGTCCTTGACGATCACGTTCCGGGCGGGGCAGTAGCCCTTGTAGCCGAACATATCCGCGTAGACGGCGCCCTTGTCCCCCAGGGTGATGATCATGCTGGGGATCCGGGCCCGGCGGACCTTCTCCGCCAGGATGGTCTCCATCTCCGGGATGTTGGTGTGGGAATAGTCGTCGGAGAAGAGGATGCCGGCCTCCTGCCGGTTGCAGATGAAGCAGGCGCAGTCCTGGAGGAAGTCCCGGCGCTGGACCGCGATGGACATATTGGCCACCACGGCATAGACGGGCTTGTTGTACTTCTTGGCCAGCTTGAAGGCCTTCTTGACGATCTCCTTCTCCAGGCAGATCTCGATGACGATGGAGTCGGCCCGGGAGAAGATCTCGTCCCCCTTCTCCTCCAGCAGCTCCAGCAGGGGGCTCATATCCGGCCGCTGGGAGATGGAGCCCACCACGTCGCCGCTGTGGTCGAAGACCGCCAGCCAGGTGCCCATGCCGTTGCGGACCGGGCGGATATAATCCACGTTGACCTTGTGGGCGCGGAGCTTGCGGACCACGTCCTCGCCGGCGCTGTTGTCGTCCACCAGGCTGACGTAGGTGGGGCGGAGCTCCACGTTGGCAATGTCCTCCGCCACGTTGCGGCTGACGCCGCCGTGGACCTGCTCGATCCAGCCCACGTTCCGGCCCTGGGGGATATACTGCCCGGAGGGGAAGCCCTTTATGTCCACGAACACGGCGCCGATGACTACGATACCCATAATACAGTCCTCCCGGAGTTTTTTCTCATTCTACCATTTTTTAACGAAAAATTCAACAGCAAGTGTTTCTTTTTTTTGAGACTTGTGGTATGATAGGAAAAAACTCCGGGAGGATGCGAAATGGACCCCACGCTCTGCGAAAGCTGCTGGCACTACGACTACGACGAGGAATTTGACGAATACAACTGCCGCATGGAACTGGACGAGGACGAGTTTGAGCGGGTCTTCTCCCGGCCCGGCGGCCGCTGCCCCTTCTACCAGAAGGGCGACGAGTACGATCTGCCCAGGCATCAGTAACTGTTTCATTCCCACGCTGCGGCGTTGATTGCGAGGTAACATGAGATTTTCCATCGTGACCTTGGGCTGCAAGGTCAACCAATACGAGTCCCAGGCCATGGAGCAGCGGCTCCGGGAGCTGGGCCACAGCCAGGTGCCCCCCGGCGAGGACTTTGACCTGGCCATCGTCAACACCTGCACCGTCACCGCCGTGGCGGACAAGAAGAACCGGAACGTGATCCGCCGGCTGCGGAAGCAGTGTCCCGGGGCGGTGATCGCCGTCTGCGGCTGCTACGCCCAGGTGAAGCCGGAGGAGGTCCGGGCCCTGGGGGTGGACGTGATCTCCGGCTCCGGGGACCGGGAGGGCTTCCTGGCCCTGGCCCTGGAGACCCTGGCGGACCGGCGGAAGCGGGAGTCCCTGGACCAGGCCCTGAAGCGGCGGGAATTTGAGATTCTGCCGGCGGGCGGTCTCTCCGCCCGGACCCGGGCCATGCTGAAGATCCAGGACGGCTGCAACAACTTCTGTTCCTACTGCATCATCCCCTATGCCCGGGGTCCCGTCCGGAGCCTGCCTCTGGGGGAGGCGGTGGCCCAGGCCGAAAAGCTGGCCGCCGAGGGCTACCGGGAGATCGTGATCACCGGCATTGAGATCGCCTCCTGGGGCTGGGACTTCCACGACGGCAGCCGGCTGACCCGGCTGCTGGACGCGGTCTGCGCCGCGGTGCCGGAGCTGCGGATCCGGCTGGGCTCCCTGGAGCCCCGGATCATCGACCGGGCCTTCTGCGAGACCCTGGCCCCCCGCGAAAATCTCTGCCCCCACTTCCACCTGTCCATGCAGTCCGGCTCCGACACGGTGCTGGCCCGGATGCGGCGGAGCTACGACACCGCCCGCTACTATGAGAGCGTGGTGCTGCTGAAGCAGTTCTTCCCCGGCTGCGCCGTCACCACCGACATGATCGTGGGCTTCCCCGGCGAGACCGAGGAGGAGTTTGCCGAGAGCCTGGCTTTCATCCGAAAATGCGGCTTCGCCTCCATGCACGTCTTCCCCTACTCCCGCCGCCCCGGCACCCCGGCGGACCGGATGCCCGGCCAGCTGGGCAACGCGGTCAAGGAGGCCCGCTCCGCCGCCGCCATCCAGGTGGCTGCCGGGATGAACCGGGACTTCCGGGCCGCCATGATCGGCACGGTGCAGCAGGTGCTCTTTGAGGAGGAGGCCCGCGTCTTCCCCCTCTGGACCGGCCACGCCCCCAACTCCATCCGGGTCTACGCCCCCGGCGAGGGGCTGCACAACCGGGTCCTCCCCGTGCGGATCACGGGGCTGTATGAGGACGGCGTGCTGGGGACGGCGGAGTAAGGCAAATCCCGATTTGAAAATCACCGACGAAAGGAACGAACAGCATGAAAACAACAAAGCTCATTGCACTGACGCTGGCCCTGCTGCTGACGCTGGGGCTCTGCGCCTGCGGGGAAAGCAAGACCCCGGAGACCACTGCCGCCCCCGGGACCACCGCCCCGGAGGGGCCTCTGGACATGGAGGCCGTGAAGGCGGAGATCAACAGCATGAAGCCGGAGGACTTCACCGAAAGCGACCGGCCCACGGACTACGTGAAGCTCACGGTCAGGGACTTCGGGGAAATCGTGGTCCGGCTGCGGTCCGACGTGGCCCCCATTTCCGTACAGAATTTCAAGGATCTGGTGGCCCGGCACTACTACGACGGCAGCAGCTTCCACCGGGTCTATCCCGGCTTCATGATCCAGGGCGGCGCCGGCGCCGAGGAGCTGAGCCCCATCAAGGGCGAGTTTGCCGCCAACGGCGTCACCAATCCCCTGCTCCACGTCCGGGGCGTGCTGTCCATGGCCCGCGCCACGGCGATGGACACCGCCACCAGCCAGTTCTTCCTGATGCACGCGGACTACCCCAGCCTGAACGGCATGTACGCTGCATTCGGCTACGTCGTGGCGGGGCTGGACACCGTGGATAAGATTTGCCAGATCCCCCTGGGCAAGAATCCCTACAACGGGGAGCAGTCCGTCCCCCAGGTGGAGGTACGCATCGATTCCGCGGTCTTCGTGCGCCCCGCCCAGTAATCCGGTCAACCCGGCGGCCGGACTCCGGCCGCCCTGCGAACGATAAACGTCAAGGAGGTTTTTACTATGGCATTCGACATCAAGAAGATCATCGAGGACATCATCGCGAAGAACAAGGGGGACAAGGACATCGGTGAAAAGTTCCAGAAGGACCCCACCAAAACCGTGGAGGGTCTGATCGGCGTGGACCTGCCCGAGGATCAGATCAACGCCGTGGTGGAGGGCGTCAAGACCAAGATCAATCTGGACGACATCGCCGGCAAGCTGGGGGGCCTCTTCGGCAAGTAAGCGCCCCGCCTCCCCCAAAACAGACAGCCCGTGGATCGCTCCACGGGCTGTCTTCTTTCCGCCCCGGCCCCAGGCGGGACCGGGGCGCGTTTTGCCGCAGGGTTTGGATTACGGATTCAGGAAGGCCGCGGCGGAATCGCCGTAGGTCAGCAGG
>CAMNHH010000163.1 GCA_946539175.1 uncultured Clostridia bacterium
CCGCCGTACCAGGGCCCTGGCGATGGTGAGCCGCTGCCGCTGGCCGCCGGACAGGTTGCGCCCGAACTGCTCGATCTCTCCGTCCAGGCCGCCCTTTCCGGCCACCACCTCCGCAGCCTGGGCTGTCTTCACCGCCTTGGTTAATCCCTCGTCAGAGGCCATCTCGCAGCCCCAGAGCAGGTTCTCCCGAATGGTCCCCTGGAAGAGGGTGGCCTTCTGGGGGACCACGCCGATTTTGGCCCGCAGCCGGTCCGGTGCCAGCGAACGCACGTCCTGTCCGTCCACCAGCACCCGGCCCCGGGTGGCCTCGTAGAAGCGGGGAATCAGATTTATCAGGCTGGATTTTCCGCTGCCGGTGCCGCCGATGACGCCGATCAGCTGCCCCGGCATGGCCCGCAGGCTCAGCCCCTCCAGGGCCTCCCCTGCCGCACCGGGATACCGCAGCGCCGCGTTCTCAAACTCCACCCGCACCGCGGGATCCCCGCCGGGCAGATCGGGCTGCACCCGTTCCTCGTCGGAGATCTCCAGAATGCTCTGGATCCGCTTGCCGCAGGCCAGGGATTTCGTCACGTTGATGATGAGATTGGCTAGCTTAATCAGCTCCACCAGGATCTGGGACATGTAGTTGTAGAGGGCCACCACGGCGCCCTGGGTCAGAATGCCCGCATTGACCCGGATGGCGCCGGTCCGGATCAGCAGGATCACCGCCAGGTTGACGATCACATAGGTCACCGGATTCATCAACGCAGAGACCCGGCCCACCTTCTGCTGCATGGCGGTGAGTACCGCGTTCTGGCTCTGGAAGCGTTCGCACTCCTCCGCCTCCTTCCGGAAGGCCCGCAGCACCCGCACGCCGTTCAGATTTTCCCGGGTGGTGCCCAGCACCTTGTCCAGCCGCTCCTGGACCCGCTTATACATGGGCATGGTCAGCAGCATGACCCCAAAGACCACCAGGGCCAGCACCGGAATGGCCGCCACGAACCAAAGAGCAGCGGCGGCGTCGATGGTAAAGGCCATGATCATGGCGCCGAAGACCACGAAGGGGGATCGCAGCAGCAGCCGCAGGGTCAGATTCAGCCCCGTCTGCACCTGGTTCATGTCGGAGCTCATGCGGGTGATCAGCGTGGGAATGCCGATCCGGTCCAGGGTCGCGTAGGGAAAATGCTGCACGTGGGCATAGAGGGCGTGGCGCAGCCTGGTCACAAAGCCCACCGCCGCCCGGGCGGAAAAATATTGGGCCGTGACGGAAAAGCCCAGGCCCAGCAGGCCCAGGCCCACCAGCACCAGGCTCATTCTGACGATATAGCCCCGATCCCCGCCGCCGATGCCCCGGTCAATCACCGCGGCCACGATCAGCGGCACAAAGAGCTCCAGAGTGGCCTCCGCCAGCTTCAGCAGCGGTCCAAGAACGCATTCCTTCCGATAGGGCTTCAAATGCATAAAAAGTGGATTCATAAACGCCTCCCCAGCTTGTTTGACGCTATTATAACATTGAATTTCCAAATAATCAACGCTCATTCCGATTGACAGGCGGTTGTAAAGTGCGTATAATACGACTATCTGGAAAAAAACGGGGTGATTGATATGGAGCATTCCCTGATCCGAACAGAAATGCTGATCGGTCCGGAGGGGCTGCAGCGGCTACGGCGTGCCCGGGTGGCGGTGTTCGGCCTGGGCGGCGTGGGCGGTTACGTGGTGGAGGCCCTGGCACGATCCGGCGTCGGTACTCTGGATCTGATCGACAACGATCGGGTGGCCCTCTCTAATCTGAACCGGCAAATCCTGGCCCTCCACAGCACCCTGGACCGGCCCAAGGTGGAGGTTGCCGCCGCCCGGGTCCGGGACATTGACCCGGAGATCGTAACGCATACGTATCAGACCTTTTATCTGCCGGAGACCCGAGAGCAGTTTGACTTCGGCAACTACGATTACGTGGTGGACTGCATCGACACCGTCACCGCCAAGCTGGATCTGGTGATGCAGTGCCGGGCCGCCGGGACGCCGATCATCTGCGCCTTAGGAACCGGCAATAAGCTGGACCCCTCTCAGCTGCGGCTCTCCGATCTCAGTGAGACCTCCGTCTGCCCCCTGGCACGGATCATGCGGAAGGAGCTGCGTCGCCGGGGCGTCAACCATCTGAAAGTGGTCTGGTCCACGGAGCCGCCCATGGAGACCCGCTTTACCCCGGAGCAGGAGGCAGGTCCGGAGGAAGGCCCGGAGTCCTATGGCAACAAGCGCCGCAGCATACCCGGCAGCTCCGCCTTCGTTCCCCCCGCCGCCGGCCTGCTGATTGCCTCCGCGGTGGTGCGGGATCTTCTGAAACGCGACGGGAAATGAGATTTCCCGGTTGACAAAATCCAGATTTTCATGTAGAATATTCACGTATCCTGACATGAGGGCTTCGGCCCGGGGGAAAGGTGCGAAACGGGAAATCACGGCCGCGTTCGCACGCGGCCGTTTTTGTATTACAAAAAAATTGGAGGTAACACAATGGAAACCAGAGTCGCCGTCATCAGCATTATTGTGGAGAACAATGAGACCGTGGAGAAGCTCAACGCCCTGCTTCACGACTACGGCCAGATCATCATTGGCAGAATGGGCATCCCCTACCGGCAGCGGGGTATCAACGTCATCAGCATCGCGGTGGACGGTCCCCAGGACGTGATCGCAGCCCTCTCCGGCAAGATCGGCGCCTTGCCCGGCGTCAGCGCCAAGACCGCCTATTCCAACGTATCCGGCAATGCCTGAGCTGCCTCTTCTGATCGACAAGCTGGAGCGGGAACATTCCCTCTCCGAGACCGAGTACCGGGCGCTGATCGAGGGCCGGAACGAGGCCCTGGCCGCAGACCTGCGGGACCGGGCCGTCCGGGTCCGGAAGGCCGTCTACGGCAACGCCGTCTTCGTGCGGGGTCTCATTGAGATCAGCAGTTACTGCAAGAACAACTGCTATTACTGCGGCATTCGGGGCGGCAATCCCAAGGCCGAGCGCTATCGTCTTGCCCCGGAGGACATTCTGGCCTGCTGCCGGGAGGGCTGGGCGCTGGGATTTCGCACCTTCGTGCTCCAGGGGGGCGAGGATCCCTGGTTCACGGACGAGCGGCTCTGTCCCCTGCTGCGGCAGATCAAGGCGGAATTCCCGGACTGTGCCGTGACCCTCTCTCTTGGCGAGCGGAGCCAGGAAAGCTACCGGCGGCTCTATGACGCGGGGGCGGACCGCTATCTGCTGCGGCATGAGACCGCCGACAAGCCCCACTATGAAAGCCTCCACCCTGCCGCCATGTCCTGGGACCGGCGAATGGAATGCCTGCGGGAGCTGAAGCAGATCGGCTATCAGGTGGGCTGCGGCTTTATGGTGGGCTCCCCCGGTCAGACAGCACGGGAGCTGGCAAAGGATCTGAAATTCATTGAGGAATTTCACCCTGCCATGTGCGGCATCGGCCCCTTCATTCCGCACAAGGACACGCCCTTCGGGGATCGGCCCGGCGGCAGCGTGGAGCTAAGCTGTTATCTGCTCTCCATTCTGCGGCTGATTCAGCCGAATCTGCTGCTGCCCGCCACCACCGCCCTGGGAACGCTGGATCCCAGGGGCCGGGAGAAGGGCATCCAGTCCGGTGCCAACGTGGTGATGCCCAACCTTTCCCCCGTCAGCGTCCGCAAGAAATACATGCTCTACGACAACAAAATCTGCACCGGCGAGGAATCCGCCCAATGCCGGGGCTGTCTTTCCGCCCGAATGGCCGGGATCGGCTATGAGCTGGTCACGGACCGGGGCGACCCGAAATCACTTTGAAAGGAAACGATTACCATGCCTGTCTACAATCCCAAATCCATGCTCCCCGATGAATTCATCAACGACGCCGAGATCCGGGAGACCCTGGCCTATGCCGACGCCAACAAGAACAACATGGAGCTGATCAACGAGATCCTGGAAAAGGCCCGTCCCGTGAAGGACGGCAACGGCTGCCACTGCCGGGGTCTGAGCCACCGGGAGGCCTCCGTGCTGCTGGCCTGCGAGGATCCCAAGGTGCTGGAGCGGATCTATGAGATCGCGGAGGAGATCAAGCTGGCCTTCTACGGCAACCGCATTGTGCTCTTTGCCCCCCTGTATCTCTCCAACTATTGCGTCAACGGCTGCGTCTACTGCCCCTACCACCTGAAGAACAAGCACATCGCCCGGAAAAAGCTGACCCAGGAGGAGGTGCGGCAGGAGGTCATCGCCCTGCAGGATATGGGCCACAAGCGCCTGGCCATCGAGGCCG
>CAMNHH010000164.1 GCA_946539175.1 uncultured Clostridia bacterium
TATTTGCACAATCCTTTCAGCAAGGAAGCACCCCCAAGCGGGTGCTTCCTTGTTGGTTTTTGGTATGACTGCCTGGCATTTTGGGTCTGATTCCTCCGCTCCGGGGCGGAGAGGGGCCCTTGCGGAGCGCCCTTGTTGTTTTCCACAAAAACGGGGGATTGAATTTGGAATAACCGTCAAAAATTCAAAAACAGCCAAAATTATGACTGAAAATGATTGACTGTGAATTTATTTGGAATATAATAAGAGCACAGATCATCAACGATAGTTCCGAGGTGCAATCCATGATTCCCGAAACAAGGCAAAGACTGCTGCTGGAGCTGCTGCGGCAGCAGCGGACGGCCACAGTGCAGGAGCTGGCGCAGGCCCTGGAGAGCAGCGTTTCCACCATCCGACGGGATCTGATTCTGCTGGATCGGCAGGGTCTTTTGCAGAAGGTGCACGGAGGCGCGGCTCTGAAGGAGCCGCAGCTTTCCGCTGTGGAGCTGGACATGCTCACCAAGGAGAGCCTGAAGCTGCCCGAGAAGCAGGCCATCGGGCGGGCCGCTGCGGCCATGATCCGGGCGGAGGATTTTGTCTTCATCGACGCGGGCTCCACCACCCTGCAGCTGGTTCACGCCATCGAGGGAGAGGCCCTGAAGGCGGTCTACGTCACCAACGGCCTGGCCCACACCCGGGCCCTGACCCAGAAGGGCTGCTCCGTCTACGTCCCCGGCGGCCGGATCCGGCAGCGAACCGAGGCCATTGTGGGGGCCACCGCCCTGGAGAGCCTGAGCCGCTACAATTTCACCAAGGCGTTTTTGGGCGTCAACGGCGTTTCCCAGGATCGGGGCTACACCACCCCCGGCATCGACGAGCGGGAGCTGAAGGCCGCCGTGGTGCGGCTGGCCCGGGAGAGCTGGTTCCTGGCAGACGACTCCAAATTCGGCAAGGTCTACTCCGCCGGAATCTGCGGCATTCGCAGCGCGGGACTGATTACCAACCGGCTGCCCGATGAGACATACCGCAACCTGACTACCATCAAGGAGGCTGAACAAGCATGATTTACACCGTGACCTTTAACCCCGCCATTGACTACGTGGTTCACTTCCCCCAGCTGCGCCCCGGCGAGATCAACCGCAACGAGTCCGAGGAATTCCAGTTCGGCGGCAAGGGCATCAACGTATCCAATGTGCTGCGGACCCTGGGCTTCGACACCGTGGCCCTGGGCTTTGTGGCGGGCTTCATCGGAGAGGGCTTTGAAAAGGGCCTCACCCAGATGGGCCTGAAAAACGATCTGATCCACGTCAGGGAGGGCATGACCCGCATCAACGTGAAGGTCAAGGCCGCCGAGGAGACGGAGATCAACGGCATCGGCCCCGTCATCACCGAGGCCGACATGGAGAGCCTGTATGAGAAACTGGACAAGATCGGCCCCGAGGATCTGCTGGTGCTCTCGGGCTCCATCCCCAAATGTCTGCCCGGCGACACCTACGAGCGCATCATGGCCCGGCTGGACGGCAGGGGCATTCCCATCGCCGTGGACGCCACCCGGGATCTGCTGGTGAACGTGCTGAAATACCACCCCTTCCTCATCAAGCCCAACAACCATGAGCTGGGGGAGATCTTCGGCAGGGTGCTGAAGACCGACGAGGAGATTGCGGACTGCGCCCGGAAGCTCCAGGAGATGGGCGGCCGAAATATTCTGGTCTCCATGGCGGGGGACGGCGCTCTGCTGCTGGACGAGAACGGACAGGTTCACCGGATCGGCTGCCCCAAGGGCAAGGTCCTGAACTCCGTGGGCGCCGGCGACTCCATGGTGGCCGGCTTCCTGGCGGGCTGGCTGGGGAAGGGCGACTATGACTACGCCCTGAAGCTGGGCACCGCCACCGGCTCCGCCACCGCCTTCTCCATCGGCCTGGCGGAGAAGCCCCTGATCGACAAGCTGCTGGAGACGCTGTAAAACGTGCATTCCCTCGTTCATTGACGGGGCTGCAAATATAACGCTCTGAAAGGAGAGAAGCTATGAGACTCATCGAACTGTTTTCCCGGCAGGCGACCGCAGTCAACGTGAAGGCCGCCAACAAGGCCCAGGTCATCGACAAGCTGGTCGATCTCCAGGTTACCCACGGCAACATCACCGACAAGGCCGCCTATAAGAAGGCCATCTACGCCCGGGAGGAGGAATTCTCCACCTATGTGGGCAACGGCATCGTCGTCCCCCACGCCAAGACCGAGGTGGTCACCCGCCCCAGCCTGGCCCTGGTCCGCACCGCGGAGCCCATCCTGTACAATGAGGATGACGACGACAAGTCCGACCTCTTCGTCATGATCGCGGCCCCCATGAACGGCAGCCTCCATGTGGACATTCTGGCCCGCATGATGACCCTGCTGGCGGACGAGGACTTTGTTGCCAAGCTCCGCAAGGCCGGCTCCGAGGAGGAGCTGCTGGCCCTCATTGACCAGGCCGAGCAGGCCAGCTTCGGCAACAAGAGCTTCACCGAGGAGCGCATCGGCACGGCAGGCTACAAGGTCCTGGCCGTCACCGCCTGCCCCACCGGCATCGCCCACACCTATATGGCCGCTGAGAACCTGCAAAAGGCCGGTCTGAACCTGGGCATTCCTGTGAAGGTGGAAACCAACGGCTCCGACGGAGCCAAGAACGTCCTCACCGCCGAGGAAATCGCCGCCTGCGACGGCATCATCATCGCCGCGGACAAGAACGTGGAGATGGACCGCTTCGACGGCAAGCCCGTCGTCATCACCCGGGTGGCCGACGGCATCCACAAGCCCGAGGAGCTCATCAAGAAGGTCAGCGAGGGCAAGGCTCCCGTCTACCACGCCAAGAACGTCGGCGGCGAACCCGCTGCCAAGCAGAGCGTGGGCGGCGCCTTCTACAAGCACCTGATGAACGGCGTTTCCCACATGCTGCCCTTCGTGGTGGGCGGCGGCATCCTGATTGCCCTGGCCTTCCTGCTGGACAACTACGAAATCAACCCCGCCAATTTCGGCTCCAACACCCCCGTGGCCAAGTTCTTCAAGGACGTGGGCGGCGTGGCCTTCGGCTTCATGCTTCCCATCCTGGCCGGCTTCATCGCCATGTCCATCGCGGACCGGCCGGGTCTGGTGGTGGGCTTCGTGGGCGGCGCTCTGGCTGCCTCCGGCGAGTCCTTCTCCAGCCTGCTGGGCAAGGGTGACCCCATCTCCGGCGGCTTCCTGGCGGCTCTGCTGGCCGGCTTTGTAGGGGGCTACTTCGTCCTCTTCCTGAAGAAGATCACCGAAAAGCTCCCCAGAGCCCTGAACGGCATCCGGCCCATGCTGATCTACCCCCTCTGCGGCACCCTCTTCATCGGCGCATTTATGTATCTGATTAACCCTGTCATGGGCGCCATCAACACCTGGATCTCCGACGTGCTGAACTCCATGGGCGGCTCCTCCAAGATCCTGCTGGGCGCTGTCCTGGGCGGCATGATGTCCGTGGATATGGGCGGCCCCATCAACAAGGCGGCTTACGTCTTCGGCGTGGCAGCCCTGGGCTCCGAGCAGTTTGACGTGATGGCTGCGGTCATGGTGGGCGGCATGGTGCCTCCCATTGTCATTGCCCTGTCCACCACCTTCTTCCCCAAGAAGTGGACCCAGGAGGAGCGCAGCAGCGGCTTGGTGAACTATATCATGGGCCTGTGCTTCATTTCCGAGGGCGCCATTCCCTACGCCGCTGCCGATCCCATCCGCGTGATCCCCTCCTGCATCATCGGCTCCGCGGTGTCCGGCGCGCTGTCCATGGCCTTCGGCTGCACCCTGCGGGCTCCTCACGGCGGCGTGTTCGTCTTCCCCACCGTGGGCAACTGGCCCATGTACCTGCTGTCCCTGCTGATCGGCTCCGTGGTGGGCGCTGTCATCCTGACCCTGCTGAAGAAGAACAAGCGCTGATTCCGTTTTTCAAGCTCACAAACGCCCGGCTCCCTGCACGCAGGGAACCGGGCGTTTTTTTGCGCGGCGGCCCTCCTCCGCGTCATGCCGATACTTGATAGGGAGCCCCGGAATGGCAGCACTAATACTAAGCTCCAATTAAAATCTTTAGATTTAATGGAGTTCAGTATAAAGCTTATGATTTTGCGTGGGCGGAGGGCAGGCGGGCGGAGAAAAAGCTGATGAGGGGACCCATGCAGAAGGCGGTCAGGAGGGTGGCCGGGCCCAGAGAGGCGGTGATCTCGGTCCAGGCTTTGCCGGACAGCCGCAGCAGGGCCGCGCCGGCCAGGACGCAGACCAGGTCGCTGAG
>CAMNHH010000165.1 GCA_946539175.1 uncultured Clostridia bacterium
GTGCCGTAGATGTCGGCGTAGCCCTTGTCCAGCAGCGCAAAGAAGGCGTCTCCGTAGCGGCGGATGAAGTCCCGCTTGTTTTTGGCGGGGCCGAAGTGGAGATTGTAGCGCTTCATCACGTAGTCCGCCATCTGCTCCAGCTTGCCGTCGTCCTGCTCCGGCAGGTAGATCTTCCGCTCCTCCCAGTCCACCTCTTTTCGGTAGCCCAGGTTCTCAATGAGCCGCTGGTAGTAGGGGGCGTTGTACTGCTCCTCGAAGGTGGCCAGCTCATCGAAGCCCTCGATCAGCAGCCCCTCCCGCTCCAGGTCCGAGAAGCCCAGAGGGCCGCAGACCGTGTCCATGCCCTTCTCCCGGGCCCATTGCTCCAGGGCGTCGAAGAGGGCGGCGGCCACCTCCTGATCGTCGACGGCGTCGAAGCGGGTGAAGCGGATGCGCTTCTCCCCGGTCTTTTGGTTGTGGGCCTTCTGGAGGATGCCCTGGATCCGGCCCGCCATTTTTCCGTTCCGGTAGGCGTTGAAGCAGATCGCCTCGCAGGTGTCGTAGTAGACGTAGTCCGGGCGGAACATCTTCTTCTCGTCCCCGTAGAGGGGCGGCACGAAGTTGGGGTTGTCCTTGTAGAGCTCCAGCGGGAAATTCAGAAATTCCTTCTGCTGCTGTTTGCTTTTGACTTCACATACGGTAATCAAGCGCTTACCTTCTTTCTGTTTTGAGCTTGGGACATTTGACCGCCAGCAGCTTGTAGAGATCCTCTGCGGTGCCGTTGGCAAAGCCGTTTTTATCCAGGGGGATCACCCGGTTGCGGCGGGTGGTCAGCAGGATCAGGCGGCGGGTCTCCGAGACCCGCTTGATCTTTTTGTACTCCATGTGCAGCAGCTGGTCGCTGTCACCCCGGCGGTTGGCCACGTTCTCCGGGGTGAACCAGAGCCGGTTTACCAGCTCCGCGGCCCCCTCGTCCAGGGCCTGGCGCAGCAGCTGATTTTTCACGGCACGGCGGGGATAGAGGACGAATTGCTGGAGGAAAAAGAACAGGGCCATCACCAGCAGGAATACAGCCTCCAGGATCGTGAGGGTGCTCTGCTCCGTCAGCAGGGCCCAGATCAGCAGTCCCGCCGCAGCCAGCAGCGCCGCCAGCTCCACCAGACCCAGCACCCGGAAAAAGGGGCGGCGCATGGAATGCTTCATGGCCTCCCGCAGCACGGAGCGGTCCAGCACGCAGCGGTTCATCAGACAGCCGGAGAGGGCCTCCTCGCCCGCGGGGGCGGCGTTTTCATAACCGGGGGCGACGATGGGCAGATCAGACATGGTTTGCTCTCCTTTTCTGCGTGCGGAGTTCAGCTTTCGCGCTCCTTGGGGAGCAGCGCGGGGCGCTTATCCCGGAGCAGCTGCCAGAAATCCGCCTCGCTGCCGCCCCGGAAGCCCGCCCGGTCCAGCAGGATCATGTGCTTTTCCCGGTTGAACAGCAGGATCAGATGCTCGGTCTCCACCAGCTTTTCCAGCTGGCCGTAGGGCACCAGGGAGGTCTCCTCCCCGGTGGGGCCGATCATGGCGACCCCGTCCTCCCGGAACTGGACCTGGAAGCGGAGCCCGCCGTTCTTCTCCCGGATCAGGGGGACCTGCCGCCTGGCGGCCCGGCCCGGGATTGTCCGGTTGGTGAAGAACAGGGCCGCGCACATGACCACAAGGATGGCGGCGTAGATCATGTGCCTCTGATTGCCCAGGGCCAGCCAGTTGTAGAGGCACAAGGCCACGACCAGGCCGGCGACAATGTAGAGGATCAGATTTTTCCTGCCCTGGGACGCCCGGAACTGGACCGTCATGGCCTCGGTCAGGTTGGCCTCATTGTATTCACAGCTGTTAGTCAGATCATACATAGCGTTTTCCCTCGATTTCTTTGGCCGTCAGCCTGCCCGGCGGGATTTGGGCAGGGCGTAGCCGCATTTTTCCTGCATCAGGCGCCAGAAATCCGCCTCGGTCCCATGCTCGAAGCGGGCCGGGTCCAGGACGATGAACTGCTTTTCCTCCGTCCAGAGGATGATGCGGCCCTTGACGGGCATGACGGATTTCATGCTCTCGTAGGGGATCTCCACCGTCTCCTCCATGCCCTCCCGGCGGCCAGTGAGGGCCTCCCGGCCGAACCAGACCGTCACCTCCGGGCTGCTGCCGGAGCCGCTTTCCTCATAGCGGGCAATCTGGCGTCTGGCCTGCTTGCCGGGCTGCCGCAGGCCCAAAAACAGGTAGCCGGCGGCGGCGAGCAGCAGAAAGCCGGAGAAGGGGGCCAGCCCTCCCTGCAGCAGGATCAGCAGCAGGGAGAAGGCCGCCATCAGGCCGGAGCCCACGTAAAACAGCATCAGATTGGGGCGGTAGATCCGGGCGTAGGTTTTTCGCACGGTGGCTTCGTCCATGACGCAGCGGTTGGTGAGCAGAGATGCTTCCATGGGCACTCGTTCCTTTCCGTATCACTTTGCCTCGGGCTGCTTACAGCAGGGTCTCCACCACCTGGGCGCAGCGGGGGCAGAGCCCCTCGGCGTTGGCCTGGGTGGAGTGCATCCAGCAGCGGGGACACTTGACGCCGTCGGCCTCGGAGACGGTGATCAGCAGACCGGGGAAGTTGCTGCCCTGGGCGGTAACGCCCTCCGTCCTGGCCTCGGGAATCAGATCGGTGCCGCCGGTGACGCCGGAGACGATGAAGAGCTCCGCCAGATCCAGACGGCGGATGGCGTTCAGCGCGGTCCTGGCGGCCTCGTCCCGGGCCAGCAGCCGGACCTGGGCCTCCAGGGCCTTGCCGATGCGCTTGTCGGCCCGGGCCTGCTCCAGCACGCCGTTCACGTCCTCCCGGACCCGGATCAGGGTATCCCATTTGGCCATGGTCTCGTCGTCCAGGGCGTAGTCCAGGAAGGGCTTGTTCATGTCGTTGAAGAGGACGTTCCGGACGTCGTCGCCGGAGCGGTGGGGCATGGACTGCCAGATCTCATCGCAGGTGAAGGCCAGGATGGGAGAGAAGAGCTTGGCCATGGTGTCCAGGATTAGATACAGGGCGGTCTGGGCGGAGCGGCGGCGCAGGCCGTCCCGCTGGTCGCAGTAGAGCCGGTCCTTCAGAATGTCCAGATAGAACTGGCTCAGCTCCACCACGCAGAAATCGTTGATGGCGTGGGTCAGCACGTGGAATTCATAGTTGTCGTAGGCCTTGAAGCCGGTTTCGATCAGCTTGTTCAGCCGGGTCATGGCCCAGCGGTCCAGCTCCAGCATCTGCTCGGGCTGCACCAGATGATCGGCGTCGAAGCCGTCCAGGTTGCCCAGGCAGTAGCGGGCGGTGTTGCGGAACTTCAGATAGTTCTGGCTCAGCTGCTTGAAGATCTCCTTGGAGCAGCGCACGTCCGCGTGGTAGTCCGCGGAGGCGGCCCAGAGCCGCAGCAGATCCGCGCCGAAGTCCTTGATGATGTCGGCGGGGTCCACGCCGTTGCCCAGGCTCTTGTGCATGGCCCGGCCCTCCCCGTCCACGGTCCAGCCGTGGGTCAGGCAGGCCCTGAAGGGCGCGCCGCTGTTCATGGCGCCCACGGAGATCAGCAGGCTGGACTGGAACCAGCCCCGGTACTGGTCGGCGCCTTCGATGTAGACGTCGGCGGGCCAGTTTTCCGGGTTGTCCCGCTTCAGGAAGGAGACGTGGGTGGAGCCGGAGTCAAACCAGCCGTCCAGGGTGTCGCTTTCCTTGTCGAAGGCCTTGCCGCCGCAGTGGGGGCAGACGAAGCCCTGGGGGATCAGCTCCATGGCGTCCTTCTCAAACCAGATGTTGGAGCCGAACTCGCCAAACAGGGCGGAGATCCGGGCGATGGTTTCGTCGGTGCAGACGGGCTTGCCGCAGTCCTTGCAGTAGAACACGGGGATGGGCAGACCCCAGCGGCGCTGCCGGGAGATGCACCAGTCGTTGCGCTCCTTGATCATGGAGATCAGCCGGTCCTTGCCCCAGGCAGGCAGCCAGCGCACGTCCTCGCAGGCCGCGGCGGCCTGGTCCTTGAAGGACTCCACGGAGCAGAACCACTGGGGGGTGGCCCGGAAGATGATGGGGCTCTTGCAGCGCCAGCAGTGGGGATAGGAGTGGACCACGTCCTCGGAGGCCAGCAGCATGCCGCTCTGCTTCATGTCTGCCAGGATGACGGGATTGGACTCCTCGGTCTTGAGCCCGGCGTACTTGCCGGCGTAATCGGTGTGGCGGCCCTGGTCGTCCACGGGCA
>CAMNHH010000166.1 GCA_946539175.1 uncultured Clostridia bacterium
TACGCCGGCGGCGACGCCGTCACCGGAGCCGCCACCGTCATCTCCGCCATGGGCGCCGGCAAGGTGGCCGCCAAGGGCATCGACGAATATCTCAGCAAGAAGTAAACCCACCCAAACGGGGGCGCGCTTCCCCGCGGGGACGCGCGCCCCTGCTTTCAGCGGCGGGAATCCAAACAGAGAGGCGGGAAGAAGCATGACCCACCCCGAATTTCACCGGCAGACGGAGGAGCGGCTGCTCCGCTACGCTGCCGTCACCACCCAATCCAAGCAATTTGACGGGACCTGGCCCACCACCCCCTGTCAGCGGGATCTGGCAAAGCTGCTCTACGAGGAGCTCCACGCCCTGGGCATCCGGGCTCGCTATGACGAAGAACACTGCCTGGTCTACGGCTGGCTGCCCGCTGTGGGCGTGACAGAGGACCGGCCCATCGCCCTGATCGCCCACATGGACACCGCCCCGGACGTGAAGGGCCGGGACGTGAAGCCCTGGGTGCTGCGAAGCTACCCCGGCGGGGACATCCTGCTGAACGAGGCCGAGGGCATCGTCATGCGGGCGGCGGACTATCCCAATCTGGAGCAGTACCGCGGCCAGGATCTGGTGCTCACCGACGGCACCACCCTGCTGGGAGGCGACGACAAGGCCGCCATCGCGGCCTTGATGACCCTGGCGGAATACTACATGGACCACCCGGAGCTGCCCCACCGGAGCATCTGCCTGGCCTTCACCCCCGACGAGGAGGTGGGCGGCCTGGCCCGGGATCTGGATCTGAAGCTGCTGGGGGCCGAATTCGCCTACACCATCGACGGCGACCACCTGGGCTGGTATCAGGACCAGACCTTCAACGCCGCCGAGGCCCTGGTGACCATCACAGGCCGCAGCGTCCACCCCGCCACCGCCAAGGGCATCATGATCAACGCGGTGGACCTGGCGGCGGACTTTCTGGCCTGTCTGCCCCGGCTGGAAAAGCCCCAATACAGCTCCGGCACGGAGGGCTTCTACTATGTGACCGACCTGAAGGCCGACTGCGAGCGGGCGGAGATCCGTCTGATCGTCCGGGACTTTGACGCCCTGGGCTTCCAGGTCCGGCAGGACATGCTGCAGGTCTACGCCAAGATGCTCAACCAGCGGCTGGGCGAGGAGCGGGTCACGGTGGAGCTGAAGCAGCAGTACCGGAACATGGGCGAGGTGCTGAGCCGGTATCCCTTCCTGGTCTCCGATCTGGAGGCGGCCATCCGGGCCGCCGGGCTGGAGCCCCGCTCCGAGCCCTTCCGGGGCGGCACCGACGGCTCCGCCCTCAGCTTCCGGGGTCTGCCCAGCCCCAATCTCTCTGCGGGCTACGAGAACGCCCACGGCCGCTTCGAGTTCGTTCCCGTGGCCTCCATGGCAAAGAACGTGGAGATCCTCATCCATCTGACAGAGAGGTGATTGGCCATGGCAAAACAGAAAAACAGCACCGAACGCTACGCGGTGAACAAAAAGCTCTCAAAAAAAGAGCGGGAGGCCGCCGCCCGGCGGGAGCAGGAGGAGCAGCAGCGCCGGGCTGAGAACGCCCAAAAGAGCGCCCGGATGGGCAGCGCCTTCCTCTACGGCTTCCTGGCTCTGATCACGGTCTTTTTCCTCTACCTGCTGATCCGCACCCTTTTCTTCCCCTCCGCCTCCGTGACGGAGCTGCGCTCCAATCTGCTGTTTCTCAGTCTGGCGGGGATTCCCTATCTGGTGGCCGCCGCGGCGGTGGTGATCCGCAGGCTCAACCGGAAGCGGCGGATCGAATACTCCGACCGGGGCCGCCGTCTGGCCACCGCCCTGTATCTGATCGTGCTGCTGGGCTGCTTCGCCGTCTTCGGGATCCAGATGGGCAGCGGACGGCAGGACGGCGCCGACAGTCCCGTCTATACCGCCGTCCGGGAGGCCCTGGGGCAGTCCGGACTGACGGTGACGGAGCCGGAGGAGGTCCCGGCCTTCCGCTCCATGCTGGAATACTCCCTGGAGACGGAGCTGGGCTGCGGCCAGAGCAAGCTGCTGCTGAACTACCACAGCGCCGGAACCGGCATGATCCCCGCCCGCTTCCTGGTCCAGGCGGCCCATGACTACCGAGACTGCCCCCTGACGGAGGAAGACGGTCTGCGGATCTGGGGCCCCAAGGAGACGGACGGCAGCGCCAGGGCCGCTCTCGCCCTGCGTCAGGGCCGACAGGTCTGGGTGCTGGAACTGCAAGGCCCCCGGGCTGAGCTGGAGCAGCTGATCCCCCTGCTGAAGCATACCATTCCCGGTGAATGATCATCTTTTAAGGAGGTCCCCATATGGAACCCCAAGCCCTATTGAACGCGCTGCACCTGGCGGAGCGGCTGAAGGACACCACCCGGCACTGCTATACCTCCGGCGGGCGGCATGAATCCGTGGCGGAGCACAGCTGGCGGCTGGCCCTGCTGGCCTTCTGGCTGCGGGACGATTTCCCGGAGCTGGATCTGGACCGGGTGATCCGCATGTGCCTGATCCACGATCTGGGGGAGGCCTTCACCGGCGACATTCCCACCTTTGACAAGACCGCCGACGACGAGGCGCGGGAGGAGTCCCTGCTGAGCGCCTGGGTCCGCGGTCTGCCGGAGCCCTTTGCCGGGGAGATGCGCGCCCTCTACGCCGAAATGGCCGCCCTGCAAACGCCGGAGGCCCGGCTCTACAAGGCCCTGGACAATCTGGAGGCGGTGATCCAGCACAACGAATCCGATCTTTCCACCTGGGCGGACCACGAATTCGACCTGAATCTGCGCTACGGCTACGACAAGGCCGCCTGGTCTCCCGTGCTGCTGGCTCTGCGGGACGCGGTGCGGCGGGAGACGGAGCAGCGCATTGAAGACTACCGAAAGGAGCATCCCCCATGCTGATCGTCATCGCGGGCGAACGCTGCACCGGCAAATCCGCCCTGGCCCGGGCCATTATGGAGAAGATCCACGCGGAGCTCTTCACCGGACGGGACTACGTGCGCCTGGCCCCCACCGAGCCGGAGGCGGTGGACAAATTCCAGCTGCTGCTGGCGGCCAAGCAGCGCTCGGAGGACTACGTGATCTTCCTGCTGACGGAGCCGGATCTCTACAACCTGGTACCCCCCGGCAGCTTCGTGGTGATGTGCAGATCCCGGCTGGAGACCAGCAAGGCCCGCTTTGCCCGGCAGATGCCGGACGGGGAGCTTTCCCCCTCCATCGCCGCCATGCTGGAGCGGCAGCGGGGCTGCTTTGACCACATTCCCCACAGCCTGACCCTGGACACCGACGGCGCCGACCTCTCCCTGCTGGCGGTGGAGGTGCTGGAGCAGGCGGAGCAGGGCTGCCGCTGATTCCCCATAGAAAAGAACCGGAGCGTTCGATGCGCTCCGGTCCTTTTTTCTTCTGTGGGATTGACGCTCAGCCCACGGCGCCCAGGCCCAGGCTGATCTCCTGGTAGTAATAATCCGGCCCGGCCAGGGAGACCACGGGAACGATGACCACCAGGGATCCGTTTTCGTCCGGGTAGGCCATCAGATCCAGGTTGACGAACTCGCCCTTCTCCATCCGTTCCAGGCCCTCGTAGTAGCCGTTGTCCCGCTTCATATCCTCGGGCAGAGCGGCATACTCGTCCTTGTAATACTGGATGCTCTGGGTACGGACCGCCTCCAGGAAGTCCTGCTGGGAGACGGCCATTTCCTTCAGAAGGCCCCGGGTATCCAGATAGCGGCCGGTGGTGTAATCATAGCAGTAGATGCCGTACTCGGTGTAGTCCCAGTCCATGTGGCCGATCAGATGCAAAATCAGCACGTTCTCCCAGACCGTAGCCCGGAATCCGCAGTGAACCATGGCCAGGGACTCCCCGGCGTCCATACAGCGCAGGGATTCCCGGACCATCTCGCCGAAGCTGGCGTCGATCCGGTTGTTGATCTCCTCGGCGCCGGAGGTCTCCGCCTCCAGCATGGGGAGCTCGTAGCCCCAGGTATAGGAATTGCCCAGCTCGTCGTCATAGAAGCCCTGGTCAAAGTAGCTGACGCCCACCAGGGACCAGGGATCCACAGACTCCAGGGTGGGAATGGGCTCGGTTTCGGGCTCCTCGGTGACAGGCGCGTCGGTGGCGGGGGCAGACTCCGTCCCGGTCGGGGCGGACTCCGTGACGGGCGCGTCCGTG
>CAMNHH010000167.1 GCA_946539175.1 uncultured Clostridia bacterium
TCGAGGGCAAGGCCGGCCCCGGCATCGTGGCCAGCCTCATCGACATGGGCGGCAGACTCCGCCTCATCGTCCAGGACATCGAGGCGGTGAAGCCCATCCTGCCCATGCCCAACCTGCCCGTGGCCCGGGTCATGTGGCGGGCCATGCCGGATCTGCTGACCGGCGTGGAGTGCTGGATCACCGCCGGCGGCGCCCATCACACCGTCCTGAGCTACGACGTCACCGCCGAAATGCTCCGGGACTGGGCCAGAATGATGGACATTGAGTTCGTCCACATCGGCAGGGATACCACCCCGGAGAAGCTGGAGGAGGAGCTGCTGGTGAAGGACCTGATCTGGAAGCTGAAATAATAGGCAACAGGCAACAGGGGAACGGATTCCTCGCTGCGCTCGGAATGACAGACCTGTAGGGGGCGACGCGCAAACCTCCCCTGCCAAGGGGAGGGGGACCTCCCGGGACCGCCCCGTCCCGGCGACGCGCAAGCGGCGTCGAAGGATCCGTCCCCCATAAACGTAACGTATCGCAGAAGGTGAAATAAATATGATCGACCTGAAAAACTGCACCATCGGAATTGAATTAGGCTCAACAAGAATTAAGGCCGTCCTCATCGACGAAAAGCATCTTCCCATTGCCTCCGGCGACTTTGAGTGGGAAAACCAGCTTGTCAACGGGGTCTGGACCTACGCTTTGGATACCGTCCACACCGGAATCCAAGCCTGCTTCGCCAATCTGAAAAAGGACGTGGAAGCGAAATTCGGCGTCAAGCTCACCACCGTGGGCGCTTTGGGCGTCTCCGCCATGATGCATGGCTATCTGCCCTTTGACAAGGAGGGCAGGCAGCTCGCCGAGTTCCGGACCTGGCGGAACACCATGACGGGCCCCGCGGCGGCGGAACTGACGGAGCTCTTTGGCTTCAACATCCCCCAGCGCTGGTCCATCGCCCACCTCTGGCAGGCGGTGTTGAAGGGGGAGGACCACCTGCCCCGGCTGGACTACCTCACCACCCTGGCGGGCTACATCCACCGCCGCCTGACGGGGGAGCGGTCCGTGGGCATCGGCGAGGCCTCCGGCATCTTCCCCATCGACAGCCAGAAGCTGGACTACGACCAGACCATGATCGACAAGCTGGACGCCAAGCTGGCGGCGAAGGGATACCCCTGGAAGCTCCGGGACGTGCTGCCTCAGGTGAAGGTGGCCGGCCAGGCCGCCGGGACCCTGACCCCGGAGGGGGCCGCCTTCCTGGACCCGGCGGGGGATCTGCTGCCCGGCATCCCTCTGGCCCCCTGCGAGGGAGACGCGGGCACCGGCATGGCTGCCACCAACTCCGTCCGGGCCCGCACCGGCAACGTGTCCGCTGGCACCTCCGATTTTGCCATGATCGTCACCGAGAAGGCTCTGGGGGTCCACCGGGAGATCGACATGGTGACCACTCCCACCGGCCTGCCGGTGGCCATGGTCCACTGCAACAACTGCACCAGCGACATCAATGCCTGGGTGAATCTCTTTGCGGAGTATTCCGAGCTGATGGGAACGCCGGTCAACAGGGGCGAGCTGTACACCAAGCTGTTCCAAAAGGCCATGGAGGGCGACGCCGACTGCGGCGGCCTTCTGAGCTTCAACTATCTCTCCGGTGAGGGGGTCACGGACCTGGATGAGGGACGTCCCCTGTTCCTGCGGCAGCCCGGCGCGAAGCTGAGCCTGGCCAACTTCATGCGGACCCATCTGCTCTCCGCCCTGGCTACACTGAAAATCGGCATGGACATTCTCACCGACGCCGAGCAGGTGCCCATCGACAGGCTCTACGGCCATGGGGGCTACTTCAAGACCCCAGGCGTGGGCCAGCGGCTGCTGTCCGCTGCCGTGGGTGCTCCCGTGTCCGTTATGGATACGGCGGGCGAGGGCGGCCCCTACGGCATGGCGCTGCTGGCCGCCTACCTGCTGAACAAGCAGGAGAGCGAGACCCTGGAGGACTACCTGGATCAAAAGGTTTTCTCCGATGCTGCGACTGTCACCCTAATGGCGGAGCCCGCCGACGTGGAAGGCTTCAACACTTTCCTAAAGCGCTACAAGGCAGCCCTGCCCGTGGAAAAGATGGCAACGGAGGTGTTCTGATATGCTGGAGCAATTGAAACAAACTGTTCTGGAAGCAAATCTGGAGCTTCCCAGGTACGACCTGGTCACCTTCACCTGGGGCAACGTCTCCGGGATTGACCGGGAGAGGGGCCTTGTGGTCATCAAGCCCTCCGGCGTGCCCTATGAGGGCATGACGGCGGAGGACATGGTGGTGGTGGATCTGGAGGGTAAGGTTGTCGAAGGCAAATGGAAACCCTCTTCCGACACACCCACCCATGTAGAGATCTACAAAGCGTTTGAGAACGTGGGCGGCATTGTCCACACCCATTCCAGCTACGCGACGAGCTGGGCCGAAGCGGGCCGTGACGTTCCCTGCTACGGCACCACCCACGCCGACTATTTCTACGGGGACGTGCCCTGCCTCCGCTGCCTCACAAAAGAGGAGATCGACGAGGCCTACGAGAAGAATACCGGTCTTCTGATCGTCTCCGAGTTTGCAAGGCTGGGAAAAGATCCCAATGCCGTTCCCGGCTGCCTGTGCAAGAACCACGGCCCCTTCACTTGGGGCAAGGACCCCTTTGAGGCCGTCCACAATGCAGTGGTACTGGAGGAGTGCGCCAAAATGGCCTACCGCTGCGAGCAGATCAATCCCCGGGTCCAGCCCGCTCCCCAGGAGCTCCAGGACAAGCACTATCTCCGCAAGCACGGCAAAAACGCCTATTACGGCCAAGGCTGAGCCCTTGCCGGATAATAAGGAGGAACTATGGCAGAGGTCATTTTAAACAACATCAAGAAGGTTTATCCCAACGCTGAAAAAAGCAAGAAAAAGCGTGGCAAGAATCCTCCTGCGGAGGAAAAAAAGGTCAATCTTCAAATCACCGAGGAAGGCGTTGTGGCAGTACAGCAGTTCAGCCTGCACATTGCCGACAAGGAATTCATCGTCTTGGTTGGTCCCTCCGGCTGCGGCAAGTCTACAACGCTGCGGATGATTGCCGGCCTGGAGGAGATCTCCGGGGGTGAATTGACCATTGACGGAAAGCTCATGAACGATGTAGCGCCAAAAGACCGGGATATCGCCATGGTATTTCAGAACTACGCCCTCTACCCCCATATGACGGTTTATGAAAATATGGCTTTCGCCCTGAAGCTTCGGAAAACCGAAAAGAAAGAAATCGACCGGAAGGTGCGGGAGGCAGCGGAAATTCTGGACATCACCCAGTATCTGGACCGGAAGCCCAAGGCCCTGTCTGGCGGCCAGCGGCAGCGTGTGGCCATCGGCCGGGCAATTGTCCGGGCTCCGAAGGTGATGCTTATGGACGAGCCCCTGTCCAACCTGGACGCCAAGCTTCGCAATGAGATGCGGGCCGAGATTATCAAGCTCCGGAGCAGAATCGATACCACCTTCGTCTACGTCACGCATGATCAGACCGAGGCCATGACTCTGGGCGACCGCATCGTCATTATGAAGGACGGTTATATCCAACAAATCGGCACGCCTCAGGAGGTCTTCAACCATCCTGCAAACCTCTTCGTGGCCGGCTTCATCGGTATGCCCGTTATGAACATGTTTGACGCGAAGCTGGAGCTGACAGCCGGACAGTATGAGGCTGTCCTGGGCGAATATCGTGTTCCCCTTTCCGCCGAAAAGCAGACGCGTCTGAAGGCAAATAACGTAAAGCCCCAGAACATCATACTGGGTGTCCGCCCAGAGCATACGGATCTATCTGAATACGGCGTTCCCGCCAAGGTGGACGTATCAGAAATGATGGGCTCCTCCGTCCATCTGCACGCCAACGCAGAGGGTCGCGATGTGATCATCATCGTCCCCACCATAGATACCCGCAATATGCCCGGGATGGGCGCACTCATCCACTTCAGCTTCCAGGGGAATGTAGTCCATGTATTTGACCCGGAAACCGGTAAGAATCTGGAATGGTAAAAAAAGAAAAGAGCCGTCTCTCACGTCGGGGAGACGGTTCTTTTCTTTTTGTCAAGCTGAGCCCGGTTCAGAGATCACATA
>CAMNHH010000168.1 GCA_946539175.1 uncultured Clostridia bacterium
GTCGTCCCGTTAAGTTTTTCTTCTTTGCTCTACCCCAACTATTGACATAGAGCCTTTTTTTCGTATTATTCCGCGGAAATCAGATAGTAGTAGACCGGCTGGCCGCCGTTGATCAGGCTGATCTCGGCGTCTGGACAGGCTTTCTCGAAGATCTTCAGGGCCTTCTCGGCGGTCTTCTCGTCGATGTCCTGGCCGTAGAAGATGGTGATGATCTCCTTGCCCTCGCTGGCGATCTTCTCCGCCATGCCCTTGAGCAGGGAGTTCACGTCCCGGCTGGTGCCGAAAAGGGCGGAGCCGTAAAGGGCCAGGTAGTCCCCCTCGTGGATGGCGTAGCCGTCGAAATCGGAGTTCCGGGCGGCGTAGGTGATTTGCATGGTGGAGACGTTGTGGCGGGCCTCCCGCATGGCCATCAGATTGCTCTCCACGTCGGCGTCCGGGTCAAAGGCCAGCATGGCACTGATGCCCTGGGGCACCGTCCGGGAGCGGACCACCACCACCTGCTTCTCGGTGAGGGGCTGGGTCTGCTCGGCGGCCAGGATGATGTTCTTGTTGTTGGGGAAGACGAAGACCGTCTCCGCGGGGGTGCGGTTGATGGCCTGGAGAATGTCCTGGGTGGAGGGGTTCATGGTCTGGCCCCCCTTGATGACCTGGTCGGCCCCCAGATCCTTGAACACGGAGCTGAGCCCCTCGCCGGCGCAGACGGCCACCATGCCGTATTTCTTCTCGGGCTTGGCCACCTGGTTGTTCTTCTCTGCCTCGGAGAGAACCTTCTCCGTGTGCTGCAGCCGCATGTTCTCCACCTTCACGGTGATCAGAGCGCCATAGGTCAGGGCCTTCTCGATGACCTCGCCGGGGTGGTTGGTATGTACGTGGACCTTGATGATCTCGTCGTCCTCCACCAGCACCAGGCTGTCGCCCATACCGTCCAGCCAGGCCCGCAGGGCCTCGGGGTCCTCCGGGTTGTCCCGGGAGACGATGAACTCGGTGCAGTAGCTGAAGGTGATGTCCTCCGTGTTGAAGTCGGAGAAGCTGGCCTGGTCCTTGACGGCGGACTCACCGCCGCTCTCGGGGGCCACCACGTCCTCGCCCCGCAGGGAGGAGAGCATGGCGGTGAGGATGGTGATCCAGCCCACGCCGCCCGCGTCCACCACCCCCGCCTTCTTCAGCACGGGGTTCTGGTTCACGGTGTCCTCCAGGGCGATCTTGCCCCGCTCCAGCGCGGCTTCGATGGCGAACTCCACGAAGTCGTGCTCCTTCACAGCCTCCTGGGCGCCCGCGGCGGCCAGACGGGCCACGGTGAGGATGGTGCCCTCGGCGGGCTTCATAACGGCCTTGTAGGCGCTCTCCACGCCGGTCTGCATGGCCTCGGCAAAGCGGACGCCGGTGGCCTCCTCGCAGCCCTTGAGATTCTTGGCGATGCCCCGGAAGAGCAGGGAGAGGATGACGCCGGAGTTGCCCCGGGCGCCCCGCAGCAGGGCGGAGGCGGTGATGTCCGCGGCCTTGGTGAGGCTGGGATCCTCGGCCTTCTTCAGATCCGCCACGGCGTTGTTCAGGGTCATGCTCATGTTGGTGCCGGTATCGCCGTCGGGTACAGGGAATACGTTCAGCTCGTTGATCTTCTGCTTGTGGATCTCAATGGCGGCAGCGGCGCTGATGACCATGCGCCGGAATGCCGCTCCGTCAATTGTCTGTCTCAAAAGTTCGTACCTCCGTTACGCGCCGACGATCATGGAATCCACGAATACGTTGACGGTTCTGACCTTGGTCTCGGTGGTCTTCTCCACCACGTAGCGCACCTCAGAGATGATGGACTTGGCCACAGCGTTGAGGTTGACGCCGTGGTCCACCATGATGTGCAGGTCGATGGAGATGCTGTTGTCCTCGTGGAAGCTGACCAGCACGCCCTTCCCCATGGCCTCCCGGCGAAGCAGATGCACCAGGCCGTCCGTCATGGAGCGGACCGCCATGCCCTTGACGCCGAAGCAGTTGGAGGCGGCGATGCCGACGATGTTGGTGAATACCGCGCTGCTGACGCTGATATTGCCCTTTTCGGTTTGTAGATCGATCATAAGAAAACCTCCTATCGGTGGTTATAGAGTCTATTGGCCTTCAATACATTGTAACCTATTTTGGCGCAAGATACAAGTCTTATTTTTGCAGTTTCTTCAATCGCAGCGCACTTTCTTCCAGCTGCGCCAGCAGTTTCCTGTTCTGCTCCAGCTTTTCCCGCTGGGCCTGGATCACGTTGGCGGGGGCCCGGGAGACGAATTTCTCGTTGGCCAGCTGCGCCTCGGCCCGGGCGATCTCCTTTTGGGCGTTCTCGGTCTCCTTGTCGATGCGGGCCAGCTCCTTCTCCAGGTCCACCAGCTGGGCCAGGGGCAGGTAGAGCCGGGCGTCGGGGGTGACGCACTGGGCCATATCCTCGTGGCCCTCGGGCTCGGCATCGGAGACGATGACCCGCTCGGCGTAGGCCAGCCTTGTGATAAAGCCCGCGCCCTCGGTGAAGATCTCCTGCCTGGGGGTCACCACGTAGAGATCCGCCTTCTTGGAGGGGGGCACGTTCATTTCCGCCCGGCGGTTGCGGACCGTGCGGATGGCCAGCATCACGGACTCCATGTGCTGCTCCTGCTCCGGGAAGTCCAGGCCCTCGCTCCACACGGGCCAGCTGGCGGTGATCAGCGCCTCGCCCTCGTGGGGAATGGCCTGCCAGATCTCCTCGGTGACAAAGGGCATGAAGGGGTGCATCAGCCGCAGGATCTGATCCAGCACGTAAAGCAGCACCTGCTGGGCCGTCTGCTTGGCGGCCTCGTCCTGGCCGTAGAGGCGGGCCTTGGTCAGCTCGATGTACCAGTCGCAGTAGTCGTCCCAGATAAAGTCATAGATCTTCTGGATGGCCACGCCCAGCTCGAACTTCTCCATGTTCTCGGTGGCCTCCCGCACGGTGCGGTTCAGCTTGGAGAGGATCCAGCGGTCCGCGATCTCCAGCCGGTCCGCGGCGGGAAGCTCGTTTTTCTCGATGGAGAGGTTCATCATCACGTAGCGGCTGGCGTTCCAGAGCTTGTTGGCAAAGTTCCGCATGGCCTCACAGTGGTCCACGTAGAAGCGCATGTCGTTGCCGGGGCTGTTGCCGGTGATCATATTCATCCGCAGGGCGTCGGAGCCGTAGCGGTCAATCATCTCCAGCGGGTCGATGCCGTTGCCCAGGGACTTGGACATCTTGCGGCCCTTGTCGTCCCGCACCAGCCCGTGGATCAGCACCGTGTGGAAGGGGGGCTGCTTGGTGTGCTCGCAGGCGGAGAAGATCATCCGGGAGACCCAGAAGAAGATGATGTCGTAGCCGGTGACCAGCACGTCGGTGGGATAGAAATACTCCAGATCCGGGGTCTTCTCCGGCCAGCCCAGGATCTCAAAGGGCCAGAGGGCGGAGGAGAACCAGGTGTCCAGCACGTCGGGGTCCCGCTCGATTTTGCTGCTGCCGCATTTCTCGCAGCAGACCGCGTCCTGCCGGGAGACGGTCATGTGGCCGCAGTCGGCGCAGTACCACACGGGGATCTGATGGCCCCACCAGAGCTGGCGGGAGATGCACCAATCCCGCACGTTCTCCATCCAGTTGGTGTAGGTCTTGGTAAAGCGCTCGGGGACGAAGCGGGTCTCCCCTTCCCGCACCACCCGCAGCGCCTCCCGGGCCAGGGGCTGCATCTTCACGAACCACTGGGCGGAGATGATGGGCTCCACGTCGTTGTGGCAGCGGTAGCAGGTGCCCACGTTGTGGGAGTAGTCCTCGGTCTTTTCCAGAAGACCCAGGGCCTCCAGGTCCGCCACCACGGCCTTCCGGGCCTCGTAGCGGTCCATGCCGCGGTAGCGGCCGCCGTTCTCGTTGATGGTGCCGTCGTCCGCGATCACCTTGATGGTCTCCAGACCGTGCCGCAGGCCCACCTCGAAGTCGTTGGGGTCATGGGCAGGGGTCATCTTGACGCAGCCGGTACCGAAGTCCATCTCCACGTAGTCGTCCGCCACGATGGGGATCTCCCGGTTCATCAGCGGCAGGATGCAGGTCTTGCCCACCA
>CAMNHH010000169.1 GCA_946539175.1 uncultured Clostridia bacterium
CCGCCTCCATCAGCAGGTTTTCCGTGGCGGCGAAGGGGAGCTCCTCCCGCAGCGAGCGGGCGATCACCGCCTCGTTCACCCGCAGGCCGCCGGCCACATTCTGCAGAAGGCGAAGAATGGCGTCGGCGCAGAGGAAGGCCTCCGGCAGGGAGAGCCTGCGGTTGGCGGAATCGTCCAGCGTCCGCTCCAGCCACTGGGCGGAGGCCGTCAGGGGGGCGTTCACGGCGTCCACCATCAGGTACCGGCTCAGGGAACAGATGCGCTCGCAGCGCATGGGGTTTCGTTTATAGGCCATGGCGGAGGAGCCGATCTGGTTTTCCTCAAAGGGCTCCTCCAGCTGGCGGTCGTGCTGCAGCAGGCGGATGTCCTGGGCCATACGGTACGCGCTCTGGCCGATGGCGCTGAGGGCGTTCAGGATCCGGGTGTCCAGCTTCCGGGGGTAGGTCTGGCCGCAGACGGCGACGCAGTCCGCAAAGCCGAAGGCCCCGGCCAGGCGCCGGTTCAGCCGGTCCACCTTTTGCCCGTCGCCCTCAAAAAGGTCCAGGAGGCTGGCCTCGGTGCCCGTGGCGCCGCGGCAGCCGAGGAACTTCATGGTCCCCAGCACAAAGTCCAGCTCCTCCAGGTCCGAGAGGAAGTCCTGCAGCCACAGGGCGGCCCGCTTTCCCACGGTGACGGGCTGCGCCGGCTGGTAGTGGGTGTATCCCAGAGCGGGGAGGGCGCGGTAGCGCCGGGAAAAGTCCGCCAGGAGCTTCATCAGCTTCAGGAGCTCCGCCCGCAGCTGCCGCAGCCCCTCCCGGTAGAGAATGATGTCCCCATTGTCCGTCACATAGCAGCTGGTGGCGCCCAGGTGAATGATCCCCGCCGCGCAGGGCGCCGCCTTTCCGTAGGCGTAGATATGGGCCATGACATCGTGCCGGACCTGCTTCTCCCATTCCCGGGCGCAGGCAAAGTCGATGTCCTCCACATGGGCTTCCAGGGCCGCCACCTGCTCCGCCGTCACCGGGAGCCCCAGCTCCATCTCCGCCCGGGCCAGCTCCGTCCAGAGCCGCCGCCAGGTTTCAATGCGCCGGCGGGGGGAGAAGAGCCGGATCATGGCCTCCGAGGCATAGCGGCTGCAGAGGGGCGAGGTATAGACATCTTCCATCATGTTCAGTTCCTTCTTCCTGTTCAGCAGGGCGCGGCCGGGCTGAGCCGGCGGCCCGCAGCTTCCTTTTCTCTTATCCCCGGACCAGGCAGGCGTCCCGCTCCGGCCCCACCGACACATAGCGGATGGGGCAGCCGAGGGCCCGCTCAACGTACTCCACGTAGCGCCGGGCGGCTTCGGGCAGGTCCTCCCACCGGCGGACGCCGGAAATGTCGCAGTTCCAGCCCTCCAGCATGCTCACGACGGGCTTTGCCGAGGCGAGGGCCGCGGGGAAGGGGAAGTCCTCCGTCCGCTTCCCGTCCAGCTCATAGTGGGTGCAGACCGGGATTTCTTTGAGATAGCTTAACACATCCAGCTTGGTCAGCGCAAGCCCTGTGGCGCCCTGGATCTGCACGCCGTAGCGGGTGGCCACCAGGTCCAGCGGACCCACCCGGCGGGGCCGTCCCGTCTTGGCGCCGTACTCGCCGCCGGCCTCCCGCAGGCGCTGCGCCTCCTCGCCGAAGAGCTCGCAGACGAAGGGTCCCTCGCCCACGCAGGTGGAGTAGGCCTTCACCACGCCCACCACTTCCTGCACCCGCACCGAGGGCAGGCCCGAGCCGATGGGGGCGTAGGCGGCGATGGCGTTGGAGGAGGTGGTGTAGGGGTAGATGCCGAAGTCCAGGTCCCGGAGGGCCCCCAGCTGGGCCTCAAAGAGGAGGCTTTTCCCCTCCGCCGCGGCGGCGCGCAGCAGGGCCCCGGTGTCGCAGAGGAAGGGCCTGATACGCTCGCCGTATTCACCGAGCCAGCCGGTGAGCTCCGCAAGGCTGAAGGGTTTTGCGCCGTAGACCCCCGTAAGAATCAGGTTCTTCCACTCCAGCAGCTCCTCCAGGTGCTGCCGGAGGGCTTCGGGGTACAGCAGCTCTCCGGCGAGGATGGTCTTCTTCTGATATTTATCCGAATAGAAGGGGGCGATGCCCTGTTTGGTGGAGCCGTACTGCCGGTCCGCGAGGCGCGCCTCCTCCAGGGCGTCCAGCTCCCGGTGCCAGGGGAGCAGCAGGGAGGCCCGGTCGCTGATCTTCAGGTTCTCCGGCCCCACGGAAACGCCCCTGGACCGCAGGTCCCCGATCTCCTTCCAGAGGTTCTCCGCATCCAGAGCCACGCCGTTGCCCAGGACGTTCACCACCCCCGGCCGGAAGATGCCGGAGGGCAGCAGATGCAGGGCGAACTTCCCGTAGCTGTTGACCACCGTGTGGCCGGCGTTGCCGCCCCCCTGATAGCGGATGACCACGTCGTAGTCCTCCGTCAGCAGGTCCACCATGCGGCCCTTTCCCTCATCGCCCCACTGGATTCCAACGATTGCGCAGGTTTTCATGTTCTGTCGTTTCCTTTCCGGCGGCAGAGGGCCGCCATTTCGTCCCGGTCCCCGGGTTTCCGTTCAGGCCCCGGGGAAAGAATCTGCCGGGCGCCCTTCGCTCTCCCGCAGGGCCGCCTCCACCAGCCCCCGGAACAGGGGGTGTGCCCGGTTGGGCCGGCTCTTAAACTCCGGGTGGAACTGCACCCCGATAAAGAAGGGGTGGTCCCCCAGCTCCACGGCCTCCACAATGCCGCCGTCCGGGGAGAGCCCGCAGAGCCCCAGGCCCTTTTCCCGCAGCAGATCCCGGTAGTCATTGTTGAACTCATAGCGGTGCCGGTGCCGCTCGCGGATTTCCTGTTTTCCGTAGCAGCGGGCCATAAGGCTCCCCTCCGCGATGCGGCAGGGCCAGGCCCCCAGGCGGAGGGTCCCGCCCTTGGCGACGCTGTCGCTCTGGTCCGGCAGAAAGTCGATGACCTTGTGGGGGGAGTCCGGGTCCAGCTCGCCGGAGCTGGCGCCCGCAAGGCCGCAGACGTTCCTTGCAAACTCGATTACCGCCACCTGCATGCCCAGGCAGATGCCCAGGTAGGGGATTTTCTTCTCCCGGGCGAAGCGGGCGGTCTCGATCATGCCCTCCATGCCCCGGTCGCCGAAGCCCCCGGGGACGATGATCCCATCCAGGCCCGAGAGGATCCCGGCGGCGGTGCCGGCGGTGACGGTCTCGCTGTCGATCCAGCGGATGTCCACCCCGGTGCCGCAGGCGTAGCCTGCGTGGCGCAGGGCCTCGGCCACCGAGAGGTAGGCGTCGTGCAGCTGCACATACTTGCCCACGAGGCCGATGGTCACCTTCCGGCTGAGACTCCGGATCCGCGCCACCATGGCCTTCCACTCCGTGAGCTCCGGGGCCCGGGTCCAGAGCCCCAGCTCCCGGCAGACAATGAGGGAGAAGTCGTGCTCCTCCAGCATCAGCGGCGCCTCGTACAGGTTCGGCAGGGTGAGGTTTTCGATGACGCAGTCGGGCTTGACGTTGCAGAACATGGCGATCTTGCGGAAGATCTCCGGCTCCAGCTTCTCGTCACAGCGCAGCACAATGATGTCCGGTGAGATGCCCATGCCCTGCAGCTCCTTGACGGAGTGCTGGGTGGGCTTGGTTTTGTGCTCCTCGCTTCCGTGGAGGAAGGGCACCAGCGTCACGTGGATGAAAAGGGTGTTCTCCCGGCCCTGCTCCAGGCTGACCTGCCGGGCCGCCTCCAGGAAGGGCTGGCTTTCAATGTCGCCGGTGGTGCCGCCGATCTCGGTGATGACCACGTCGGCCCCGGTCTCGGCCCCCACGCGGTAGATAAAGTTCTTGATCTCCTGGGTGATGTGGGGGATGACCTGTACGGTCTGGCCGAGATACTCGCCGCGCCGCTCCTTATTCAGCACATTCCAATAGACCTTGCCGGTGGTGAGGTTGGAATACTGGTTCAGGTCCTCATCGATGAAACGCTCGTAATGGCCCAGATCCAGATCTGTCTCGCTGCCGTCCTCGGTCACATAGACCTCGCCGTGC
>CAMNHH010000170.1 GCA_946539175.1 uncultured Clostridia bacterium
CAAAGCCGGGCACCAGACGCTTGAAGGAGTTGGTGGAGGGGTTGGTGATGGCGCAGAGGGAGGCAATGTGCTTCAGCAGGCCGCCCATGAACCAATGGGCCTCCTTGGACAGATGGGAATAACCGTTGTCGTCGGAGAAAACGGGCTCCCCGTCCTTCAGAAGCAGCATGTGGACGTGCATGCCGCTGCCGGCCTCGCCGTAGACGGGCTTGGGCATCAGCGTGGCGGTCATGCCGTACTTCCGGGCCACGTTGTGGATGATGTACTTCACCATCATGGTGCCGTCCGCCATCTTCTCCAGCTCACAGAGCAGGGGCTCGATCTCAAACTGACCGGCGCCTCCCACCTCGGGGTGGTGGTACTTGACAGGGATGCCGGCCTTTTCGATCTCCATACACATTTCGCTGCGGCACTCATAGGTGGTGTCCTGGGGCTTGGCGATGTGGTAGTTCTTCTGGAAGGGGACGATGTTGCCGGTGCCCTCGGCGGCGGAGTTCCAGTGGGCAGTGCGGGTGTCCACGGAGGCGCCGATTTCGTTGTGCTGGACAGACCAGGCCACCTCGTCAAAGAGGTAGAACTCAAACTCCGGCAGGATCATCATGGTGTCGGCAATGCCGGAGTCCTGCATATACTTCTTGGCGGCGGCCACAATGTTCCGGGGGTACTGAGCCAGGGGCCGGTTCTCAGGGTAATCGATGATCATGGCGTTGCCGATCATAGAGAGGGTCTTGATCTCACAGAAGGGGTCGATGGCTGCGGTATCGAGATCGGGTATATAGACCATGTCGGACTTTTCCACCACGGCGTAGCCGTAGTTGGAGGCGTCAAAGCCGATGCCGTTGATCATGGTTTCTTCATTGAAATGCACGGCGGGGATGGTGACGTGTCGGAACTGACCGTTGATGTCCACCACCTTGAAGTCCACCATCTTGATGTCCTCATCCCGGATGAGCTTCATAATGTCCTGCGCTGTTCTTGCCATAATTGCACCTCATTTTCCGCTTATTTAAGAGGTCGGGCGAATACGATCTGACGAAACGGTTCGATTCGTGCCGGCGGGAATTGTGCCATACTTCGTTGCCGTCCTTGCGGGCGTCAAGCCCGCCCGCGTTCTCCGCCTCGTCCGGCGCAATTTCCCCTCGGAGCGCATGCAAAGCCTTCCGTCAAATTCGGATCAGCCCCGCTCTCATTGCGTATCATACACGAAAAATATACAAAAGTAAAGGGGCGAGGACTATTAGATTTGGTAATATTGCAGAAAGCTCCGGCTTATACGGGATCCCGTACAAGCCGGAGCCTTTGCTGTCCGCCTCAGTTCAGCAGGGCCTCCGCGTGATGGAGGAAGGTGACGATCTGGGCGCGGGTGCAGGTATCGTTGGGAGAGAAGGTATCCGGTCCGGTGCCGCCGTCGTAATCCGCAATGGCAGACAAGCCCCAGGCCTCCCCCACGTTCCAGCCGCTGGCGGCATAACAGCTCCCGGCGTCCCCGGAGAGGAAGAGGGCGGGCTCGCCCCGGACGCCCCAGTTCAGGGTATAGCCCTCGGGACTTTTCTCCGAGAGGACGTGGCTCGAGTCCCTCCAGCCCGTGGGCACTTCGGTCCAGATCTCGCCGGCGGCGAACACGGTGACACCGCTCAGCAGGCTGACGCAGAGGGCCAGGCAGAGAAGCAGGGCCGAAATACGAATCGTTTTCCGCTGATTCAAGGACAATACCTCCCTTTCGCTTGGATTGCGTCTATGATATCAGACAGCAGGAATGAATGCAAGCCGGAAAAAATCTGGACAGAACGGGGCTTTTGTGGTAAAATGAGGCAGACGAGAACAAAGGAAGGTGCAAAGGCAATGGATAAGCTGATTACAAAACTCGAGGAGGGTGCGGCGCTGCGCTTTTCCGTCTTCGATCAGACCTGGACCGAGGCGGCCCTGGAGGAGCTTTGGCGGGAGCACGGGGTCCTGTTTCGGGCCGACAGCGTGGTGCCCGTCCTGGTGCGGGGCAAGACCCTGACCCTGGGGATCGAGGATGACGGGGTGCTGTTCTTCGGCCCGGCGTCCCCCTGCTTCCATGTGAGTTGGGCCCCCGCGCTGATCCGGACCCTGACGGACGCGGCGGAGCGGCTGCGCCCGGAGCAAAAGCAGGCCCAGCCGACCGAGCTCTGACGGGCGCGGCGGATCGGGCAGAAGGCGCGCCGCCCGACGGCGCGGAAAAACGAACAGGGCGGGAGCGGTCTTCTCAGGGACCACTCCCGCCTTGTCTTGACGCACTACGGCTCCTCCGGCAGCTGGGGGTCGGGGAGGATCAAAAGCGCCTGGGCCTTGTAGAGGAAGGCCAGCACCTGGGCCCGGGTGCAGCTTTCGTTGGGGCTGAAGCTGTTGGCGGAGCTGCCGCCGGTGAGCATGTGCTCCACGGCCCACAGCACGGGCTTGTAATAGTATTTGTCCGCCGTTACGTCGGTGAAGGGGCTTTGGGGCGTGCCGGGCTCCGGGCTGCCCGCGGCGATCCACAGGAAGGTCATGATCTGCCCCCGGGTGCAGAGCTCGTCGGGCCCGAAGCGATTCGCTTCCACGCCGGAGGTGACGCCATGCTCCACGGCCCACATGACCGGCTTGTAGAAATACTTGTTTTCCGGCACGTCCGTGAAGGGGTTTTCTGTCCCGTCCGGTTCGGGCCGCCCCATCACCGTCCAGAGAAAGGTCATGACCTCGGCCCGGGTTACGCTGTCCTGGGGCCCGAAGCGACCCTCGCCCTTGCCGGCGGTGACGCCGCCGAAGTAGGCCCAGTCGATGGGGGCGTGGGCCCAGTTGCCCTCGGCAGGCATGTCGGAGAAGGCCACCGAGGCGCAGCGCAAATCCGACTTGGTGTATCCGCAGCGTTCGCAGCGGTACTGGGCGGTCCCGTGCAGCTCGCCGGAGGCGGGGCTCAGGGTTTTGAGGTAGACCCAGCAGTGGCCCAGAGCGGGCAGAGTCTCATCCCGGACGGCCTTGCAGACCGTGCAGGAAGAACGCCGCAAACCGTCCGCGGTGCAGCTTGGAGCGGCGAGGGTCACGGGGCTGCCCCAGCTGTGGGCGCCGGAGGCGGGGATCACGAGGCTTTTCACCGCGCCGCAGCGGGTACAGCTGCAGCTGGCCTGCCCCTCTTCGACGCAGGTGGCGGCCTTCAGGACCTTGGCGCTGCCCCAGCTGTGGTTGGCGTCGGGGTCACCCTGGGCCAGGGCTGTCTGGACCACTTTGTTCAGCCGCTTGTATCCCGCGACGGTCAGATGGATGCCGCCGCCGGAGTCATACTCCGGCATCAGGACCCCGTAGGCGTTTTGGAAGGGGGTAAACAGGTCCATGATCCGGGTGTCGTAGCCCTTGGCTGCGTACTCCGCCTGGAGGGCGGCCACCGCGTTGTTGATCCGATTGATGTTGGACAGGGTGAATACGCTGGGATAGCTCCCGCTGTAGTGACTGGGGTTGATGGGCAGGATCTTGCAGACGTAGATCACCGCCTCGGGGTTTTTCTGGTAGAGCAGATTCAGAAGCTGACGGTACTTTGCCTGGAAGGTGCTGGTGGCGGTCCCGGCGTTGTTGGTGCCGATGTTGATGACCACGGTTTTGAAGCTGGAGCCGGAGAGCCCGGAGATCAGCTGATACATGCCCTTGCTGTATCCATCCGCGTGGTAGCTGCTGTAATTCTGCACGCACTCCGCGATGGTGGCGTTGACCCGGGCGTAGATTCGGGCGGGCTGGATATCCGTGTTGTTCTTTTTCAGAAAGACGGTGTTGGAATCTCCGATGATCACCAGGGAGCTGTCCACGGTCAGGCAGGGGACGGTGGACGTGGCGGAAGCGGCAGGCAGCATGGCGCAGACGCACAGCAGCGCCAGGAGCAAGGCCAAAAGTCGTTTCAATGGAATCCCTCCTTTCGGCTAATTATACCGCATTTTCAGAAAAAATGCAAGAGGGGGGCAAAGCGGGCTGCGCAGCGGGCAGCCGCGCC
>CAMNHH010000171.1 GCA_946539175.1 uncultured Clostridia bacterium
ATAATACAGCAGCGGAACAAATCCAAACTGAAAAGCCCGCGGGCAGCGTTGCTGTCCGCGGGCTTTTTGCCCCGCCCATGCGGAGCGCCACGCAAATCCGGGGCCTTGATCGGAGCTTCGTATCAGTAGCGGCTGGTGCCTGCCACCTGCGCGCTCAGAATGGTGTCGCCGGACCAGGTGCCGGAGACGATGACCATGGTGCCGATGGCGGGAACGCTGTCCTTCGTTTCAAAGGCCTGCTCCCAGGAGTTGTCGTAATAGGGGTTCTGGATGGAGCCGGGGGTCTTGACCCGTCCATAGATCCGCAGACTCTGCCCCTTGAAGGCCTGGGGCTTGTACTGCATGTTCAGCAGCTGCACCCGCTCCAGGGTGGCGCTCATGGTGGTCATGTCCACCTGGCAGTCGGCGGGGGAGTAGGCGGTCTCCAGCTCCAGGCTGGCGTCGGTGAACCAGAACTTGTCCAGGGCGGCCTCGTCCTGGGCCAGGGTGCCGGTCATCTTCACCAGGCTGCCGACGGCGGGCAGACCCTCCGGGTCGGCGGGAACGAATTCCCACTGCCAGTCACAGCACTTGGTGGCGTCGTTGTAGCCCCAGACGTAGTAGCGGTACTTCTCGCTGAAGGCGTCGTAGAGCCGGGTGTAGGTCCCTTCCTTGGTGACGGTCTTGCCCAGATAGTCGTCGGCGGCCCCGTTGAAGAAGACGTTCTGGTAGAGCACGTATTCCGTCTGGTTCAGCACCGTGGGCATGGCGGCGCCTTCCTCCTCGGCGGGCGCGTCCTCGCCGCAGGCGCTCAGGGTCAGCAGGAGCAGCAGGAGCAGCAGAAGAGCAGTCAGTTTTTTCATGTCAGTTCCTCCAATCAATTCATCGGATCAGCGGGCCCGCAGGAAACCCAGCAGGCTGAACAGGGCGAACACGGCGATGTCCGCCACCACGATGGTGGAGCCCACCGGCGTGCCCAGCAGGGCGGCGCAGAGAATGCCGGTGACGGCGCAGATCACGGAGATGCAGGCGGCGCAGATGGATACGGTCCGGAAGCTCTTGAACAGCCGCATGGCGGAGAGGGCCGGGAAGACGATCAGCGCCGAGATCAGCAGGGAGCCCACCAGCTTCATGGACAGCACGATCACCACGGCGATGATCACCGCGATCACCAGATTGTAGAGCCGGGTGTTGGCGCCGGTGGCGGCGGCAAAGCTCTCATCGAAGGTGACGGCGAAGATCTTGTGGTAGAACAGGATGAAGAAGGCCACCACCACCACCGAGAGGGCGATGGACAGCCAGACCTCCAGATTGGTCAGGGTCAGGATGGAGGTGCCGCCGAAGAGGGTGGAGCAGACGTCTCCGGAGATGTTGGCCTTGCCCTTGGGCGGGAAGAGATTCATCAGCAGATAGCCGATGGCCAGAGCCCCCACGGAGATCATGGCCACGGCGGCGTCTCCCTTGATTTTCGCGTTGGTGCCGGCGGCCAGCAGCAGGATGGCGCAGCCGATGGTGACGGGCATCACCAGCAGCATGTCGTTGGTCAGCCCCGCCACGGCGGCCACCGCCATGGCGCCGAAGGCCACGTGGCTCAGCCCGTCGCCGATGAAGGAGAAGCGCCGCAGCACCAGGGTCACCCCCAGCAGGGAGGCACAGAGGGCCACCAGCACGCCCACCAGCAGCGCGTTCTGGACGAAGCTCATCTGCAGATAGTCGGAAAGACTCATGCTTTTCGCCCTCCTTTCATCAGCCAGGGAGCCCCGGTCTCGCTGCTGAGATAGTCTGTCACGCTGCCGCAGTAGATCCGGGCGCCGATGTGGAGGATGTGGGTGGCGTAGCGCAGGGCGGCCTCCAGATCGTGGGAGATCATTACCACGGTGATGCCGTCCTTCCGGTTCAGATTCGCGATCAGCTGGTACATCTCCGTCGTGACCCTGGGGTCCAGGCCCGCCACCGGCTCGTCCAGAAGCAGCAGCTTCCGGGTGGCGCAGAGGGCCCGGGCCAGCAGGACCCGCTGCTGCTGCCCGCCGGAGAGCTCCCGGTAGCAGCGTTGGGCCAGGGGCTCGATCTCCATGCGGCGAATGTTCTCCCAAGCCAGCGCCTTGTCCGCCTTGGTGTAGAAGGGCCTGAGGCCTTGCCGCCCCTGGCAGCCGGAGAGGACGATTTCATAGACGCTGGCAGGGAAGTCCCGCTGTACCAGAGTCTGCTGGGGCAGATAGCCGATCTCGTTCTGCCGCAGCCCTTCGCCGGTCTCCACCCGGCCCTTCATGGGCCGGATCAGCCCCAGGATGGTCTTCATCAGGGTGGACTTGCCGGAGCCGTTTTCTCCCACGATGCAGAGATAGTCCCCGGCGTTTACTTCAAAGCTGATATGCTCCAGGATCGGCTTGCCCTCATAACCGAGGGAGAGATCCTGACAGGATAACAGGGCCATAGACAGGCCTCCTTCTCCAAGCCGCGCCGCAGGCGCGGTAGTTTAATTCAGCGCGGTTTTCAAAACCTCCAGGTTTTGCTCCATGATGCTCAGATATTCGGCGCCGCTGGCCACGTCCTGGGCGGTGACGGACTGAATGGAGTCCAGCTCCAGGATCCGGGCGTCCTTGGCCCGGGAATTGGCAATGATGGTCTCCGCCAGGCGGCTGTCGGAGCTCTCCAGCTTGATCACGCAGGGGAGCGCCAGCTCATCCAACTTGCTCACCAGAAAATTCACCGTTTCAAAGCTGGCCTCCGTCTCCGCCGAGCAGCCGGAGAAAGCGGCCCAGCACTGCAGACCATAGTCCTCTGCCAGATAGCGGAAGGGGAATCGGTCGGCAAAGAGCAGAGTCTTGCGGGCCGCATGGCCCAGGGCCTCGGCGTAGTCGGCCTCCAGCTTGCTGAGCTTGGCGTCGTAGGCCTTGAAATTGGGCCAGTAGATCTTGCCGCCGTCGTCGTCCAGCTCGATCATGGCGTCCCGGATGGCGGCGCAAAGGGTTTGGGCGTTCCGCAGGGAGAGCCAGACGTGCTCGTCGTATTCCGGGCCCTCTTCTTCCGCGCCCTCCTCCTCGTGCTCGGCCTCCATGCCCTCCAGGGCTTCCTCCTCCCTGGCGGCGTCCCCCAGGGCGTCCAGCAGGCAGATTACCTTCATGTTCGGATTGGAGGCCTGGGACAGGGCGTCGGGGACCCACTTGTCGGACTCGCCGCCCACGTAGATAAACAGATCGCAGGTGGCCACCTTGTAGATGTCCTCCACGGTGGGCTGGTAGCTGTGGAAGTCGGTGCCCTTGTCCAGCAGCAGGGTCAGGGCCACCCGTTCATTGTCCGTCCCGATGATTTGCCGGGCCCAGTCATAGGCCGGGAACACCGTGGCCACCACGGAGATCTGCTTTTCCGTCACGTCGGGCCGGGTGGTCGCCGTGGAATTGCGGCTGCCGCTGCCGCCGCAGCCCGCCAGAAGGCAGACCGGCAGAAGGACACAGAGGATCACCAAAATAAAGCGTTGTTTCATCTTCATGCGCGTCAGTTCACTTTCTCTTATTGTCTGTGCAGTTTTCGCAGATCCCGTAGAGTACCGTTTCGCTTTGATCCACTGTGAAGCCGTCCACCCTGGCGATGGAGTCCAGCAGGGCCTGGGTCTCGGCCTCGTCCATGTGGAAGGTCTTGCCGCACTTCTTGCAGCTCAGGTGCAGATGATCCCGGCACTCCTCCGCCTTCATGTACTGGTAGAAGACCTCCCGGCTCCCGGCCTTGGCCAGCTTCCGTATGGTGCCGTCCTGCTCCAGGGCGGAGAGATTGCGGTAGACGGCGCTGACGCTGATCTCCGGCAGGTCCTCCGCGATCTGCCCCGCAGTCAGGGTCTCGTCCGCGTGCTTGTGGAGATAGCTGATCAACCGCTTCCTGGGCTGGGTCATGTAGGCTTGCATGGGCTGGTCCTCCGATCTGCGAATGATTCGCAATTTCGTTGGGGACAAATATACCACAGCCTGCGGCCCTTGTCAAGTGAATTTGCAAATCATTCTCA
>CAMNHH010000172.1 GCA_946539175.1 uncultured Clostridia bacterium
GGCGTCCTTGATGATCATCTCCATGCCCATGCCCTCGGGGTCCACCACGCCGAAGGCGTCCTTGCCGAAGAAAAGGGTGCCGTAGACGGCGCAGGGGCCGTTTCTGGAGTCGCCGCCCTCGCCGGGCCAAAGGCTGTCCTCCGCGCCGGCAGCGCCGGACAGGCTGACGGGGGCCTGGGCCGCCAGCCAGATATATCTGCCGTTGACGGTGGCGCCCACGATTTCCACGGTGCCCGCCAGCTCTTGGGCGGAGGCGTCAAAGATATGGGCCTTCCGGCCCACCAGGGCCTGGGCGATCTCAGGGGTCAGGCTCTCCTTCAGGGTGACCCGGTAGGGGGAGGTGACGCCGAACTGGGCTGCGGCGGTGGCGTCGCTGTCGGTGGCGGCGGAGACGGTGAGATTGGACTGCTCCTGGGTATAGAGGCTGCCGCCGTTGAAGATGGGGGCCTCGGTGCTCTCTACGAAGCGGACCCCGTGGAGCTCTCCGATCTCGCCCTCAAAGATTTCCCGGGTGGCGGCGTACTTATGGGCCTCCATCCAGTCGGGATGAGAGCGCAGATCGTAGGCGGCGGAGGGATGAATCACGGCCACGTACTTGTTGCCCTCAAAGAAGGGGGCCTTCTGCTTCTTCAGGAAGGTATAGGCCTTGTTTACCACGTCGGGGCTCAGCCGGTTGTTGTCGGCCCGGAGCTCAGCCCGGCTGACAGGCGTGCCGGAGACGGCGCCGCTCTCGTCCAGGGTGTCGGCGTAGATCACGGAGGTGCCGGTGCAGAGCTCGTTGCGGACCAGGGTGTCGGCGGTCTCGCCGCCGGCGGCGCCCATCTCCTCGGCAGCCCCCAGCAGCACGTTGTCCACGGCGTGGAGATCCAGCCGGTCCGAAATGGCGGCGTAGTCGCCGTACTGCTGGACCGTGACGGAAACGGCGCTCTGGCCGAACTTCTGGCCGGTGGGGATCACGCCCTCGGTCAGGGGGGTCAGGGCCTTCTCAAAGGTGTTCCACTTGCGCCACTGGACGCTGTCGCCGTGACCGGCGGGGAGAAACTGGGACTTGCCCAGCTGGGTGAAGATCAGCCGGGGCCGGGCGTTTTCCAGCAGCTCCGTATCGTAGTAGGTCTTCATGGCGGTGCTCATGGCCCCGGTTGCGTTCATCTGGGCGGCGTCAAAGGCGTTGACGTCCCCTGCGGTGGTGTTGACGGTGAGGTTCATAGAGGTCTCCTTTCAATAAATGGTTTGTGTGAAGGATGAAGGATCGCTGACGCGACAGGAAGGACGCCCTTGGCGTATGCAATATTCCTCTTGCTGCGGCTACCAGACAATCTCTTCGCCCCGGGCGGCTCTGCGGCGCAGGGCGCGGCGCTCGGCCCGGGTGAGGGTTTTGGGATCGGGTCGGGTGACAGCGGCCACGGAGGCCACGGCCAGACCGTTCTCCTGGGGCCGGGCTGCGTTCTCCGCCAGCCGCTCCTCCCGGCTCCGAAGCTCCCGGTGGTGGACCACCTCATAGGCAGTCATGGGGTCCACGCCGCTGTTCAGCAGCCGGGCGAAGCCGGGGTACTCCAGCTCCCTGTCCAGGTCAAAGTCCGGGTAGCGGCCGCGGACCGCGTCGGCCCGGGCCATCAGCTCCCGATAGGCCAGATAACGCTCCGTCTCCCGGGCCTGGGCAGACAGAGCCTGGGAGAGGGCCTGCAGATAGTCCTCCCGGTACTCGCCCCGGATCAGCTCCTGGAAGCTCTGCCGCTGCTCCACCCGCTCCTCGGGCAGGGCGGCCTCAGGCGCTTCCTGCTTGACGATTTCTTCTTCCATTGTGTTGCTCCTTTCCTGTGGTTTTCGGGTTCAGTGCTGGGCGGCGTAGTAGCGCCGGATGGTCTCGGCGTAGGCCTTGTCGATGCCGGCGGTGTTCAGCAGGGCGTCGGAGACCTTCAAACCCTGCTGCAGGGCCAGCATGGCCATGCGGTAGGCGTAGCTCCGCTCCGTGGCGGCGTCGGAATGGGCCTGGCCGGCGGCGGAGGCGGCCTGCTGGGCCGCCCATTTCTCCGCGTCCCGGGCGAATTCCGCCTCCCAGCGGCTCTGATCCTGGGCGAAATCCCGCTCCCACTGCTCCGAGTCCCGGGCGAAATCCCGCTCCCACTGCTCCGCGTCCCGGGCAAAGTCCCGCTCCCACTGCTCCTGCTTCAGCGCCGCGGCGGCCTGGCGCTCCCTGGCGCTCTGACGGTCCAGCCAGGCCTGGTAGTCCTTGTCGTAGAGGCCCAGGGCTGTGCTGAGACTGTCCTTCAGGGCAGCGCTTTCCCTGTCGTAGGCGGACCGGGCGTTCTCGTAATAGTCCGGCAGCAGCTCCGCCAGCCGGGTGAGCTGGGCCTCATAGGCCTGGGCGCCCTGGGTCTGGGCGTAGCTGGAGGCGTAGCCCCCGCTGAGGGCCGCGGTCCGGCCCATCACGTCCTCCATGGCCCGGCGGCCCTGCCGGAGGTACTGCTCCCTGGCGGCCCGGTAGAGGGGATCGGCGCCGGGATCGTAGGAGAAGGCCGGGCGCTCCGCCAGAGCCCGGGCGCTCTGCTTGGCCTGCTGATACCAGTCGTTTTCCTCCGGCTGCCAGGGCTCCTCGGTCCATTCGTCTTTCTTTTTTGCCATTGCTTGCTCCTTTCTTTCCTGATCTGCGGCCCGTCAGAAGCGCAGTCCTGTCACGCCTTTGGGGCGGTGGCTGCGGCAGTATGCGGCGGCATAGCTCTGCCAGAGCCGGTTGAAGGCGGCGGCGTCCGCGTTGTAGCGGTCCAATTCCCCGTGCTCCAGGTCGAGGCGCATCAGCAGATAGTGCAGATACAGCTCGTCGTAGGGGTAAGGGATCAGCAGCCCGGTCTGCCTCAGCTCCGTATCCTCCCCGTAGCCCGTGAAGGGCTCCGGGGTCTCCGGGAAGGCGCGCAGCAGCTCCCGGTGGACCTGGCCGTCCAGGGTGGAGAGCCAGCGGAGCTTCACGGCGGGATCCAGTTGGTTGGGCCGCAGCAGATCCGCCCGCTGAATGGCCTCAAGGATCGTCATGTGTTCCACCTCCCGTCGGCCATCACTGCTGGCACTCCAGGGCGTCCACCCGCTCCTGCAGATCCGCGATCTGGTTGCCCATGTACTCCAGAATGGCGTCCACCCGGCCGTTGTAGCCGCTGAGCCGCTGCAGCGTGTCGGGCAGGGCCGCCAGCAGGGCGGCAAATTCATCGGGGGTCCCCGTGTAGCCCCCGTCCGTCGCCGCCTCATAGGCGGAGCGGCCGGGACGGCCCTGCACCGCGCAGCTGAGGATGTTCAGAGGCTCCTTGAGATACATACCCTTCATCCGATCACTCCTTCCTTGAAGACGGGGCCCACAATGCCCCGCAGGGGGCGGAAGCTGTCGGCTCCCACCTGGTTTTTCAGCCGCAGCTGCAGCTCCAGATCCCCGGACTCCAGCCGCAGGGTGTCCTCCTGGGACATGGTCAGCAGCAGCACGTTTTCCTGGGTCTCCGCCCGCCGCAGGCTGCCGGAACCGGCCAGGGCAGGACTGCCGTTCATGGCGTATTCCAGCACGGGACGGTCCCCCTGGCACAGGGTCAGATAGACGGTGTCGCCCCAGTCCACCGCCAGGGGCAGCACCAGCTCCAGGGTGGGCGTGCTGCCCCGGTAAAAGAGAAAGCGCTGGTTTTCCATCCCGCTTCCTCCTTACAGACCCGCGTTCAGGGCGGAGCGGGCGGCGTTCTCCTGCTGGCGGCGGATGAATTCCTCCTGCCGCTGGATTTGGCGCTGGGACTCCGCCAGGATCTCATAGACGGGGCGGGGCACCTGCACCGTCACGCCCCGGCGGATGGTATAGCCCTTGCCGTTGAGTCCCACGAAGACGAAGTCCTCCTCCTTCCCGGTGGCCCGGGG
>CAMNHH010000173.1 GCA_946539175.1 uncultured Clostridia bacterium
ATAAGTTCCGGCATCCAAATATGCTGCGCCGCGGCTTGCATATTTGGGCCGTCACATAAATGTGCTCCGCTACGGCGACGTTTTTCTCCAACCGCTTCTCGCGCCTCTCAGGGCCATATTCCCGGGATTCGGAGGGGGTGGTATAGGTATATTCCCCTTGCGAACCGAGGCCGAAAAAACGTAGGTTTTTCAAGGGCTTTTCAAGCTCTAAATCGGGAGAATCCAAGTGCGCATGTCAAATGGCGAGATGAATTCCGTATAAGCGGGTATAAGGGTAATATTTTGCGTACATACATACCATTTCTCAGTCCGGCAGCTCGTCTTGTACGTATGTACGCGAGGAACCGCCGTACACTCCTCCTATAGAGGGAATCACCGTTGCCGCAAGCCCCTCATGGCCCCACGCTTGTCGGCCAGTTGCTGCGCCAGATGCAGCTGCGAATCTCTCATACCCTAACCTCTATAGATAAAAAGTAGAGAGCAGGACCCGGCGCACTGCGGGTCTTGCTCCCGCTGATATGGTTATGTCAGATTTTTCAAAAAACCGGCGAATCGCGGGACAAGGTCATTTCAAAAAACGGGACAAGGATTTTCGGCAATGTTTGTAACAAAAAAAGTGCCTCCAAACCGATACGGTTCGGAGGCACAGTTACAAGTTCAGTTGTTTCCCGTGAATTTCGGTATTTAAACGCAAAACCGGGGATGGTATTTACTCAAATCAAACATACTTCTGTGGAAAAACGTACAGATCAATCCGCTGCGCTTGGTACGTTATTGTGCGTCTCATTCATTACTTTCCATCTTGCTGCCCCACTGCCCGTGGAACCGCAGGGATTCTTCCGCATCGTTCAATGCAATCACTGCCAATTCGTCCTTCTTCGTTCTTTACGTTCCTGGCCCGGTTAATTCCCTTGCCGCAGCATGGCGGTAAAGGTGTCGCCGCAGGCAGTGGTGGAGGCAGTGCCGCCCAGGTCCGGCGTCAGGCTGCTTCCCTCCTCCAGCATCTGCTCCATGACCTCCAGGATGCGAGCGTACCACTGGGGGTGGCCCAGGTGCTCCAGCAGTTGGCCGGCGGCCCAGATGGAGGCCAGCGGGTTGGCAATGCCCTGGCCGGCGATGTCCGGGGCGGAGCCGTGGATGGGTTCAAACATGGAGGGGAAGCGGCGCTCCGGGTCCAGATTGGCTCCCGCCGCCAGACCCATGCCGCCGGAAATGGCGGCCCCCAGGTCTGTGAGGATGTCCCCGAAGAGGTTGGAGGTCACCACGATCTGGAAGCGCTCCGGGTTTCGGATCATCAGCATGGCCGCCGCGTCCACCAGCAGGGAGTGGGTCTCCACCTCCGGGTATTCCCGACCCACCTCCCGGAAGATCTGATCCCAGAAGACCATGGAGTAGTTCAGAGCGTTACCCTTGCTGACGCTGGTGAGACTCTTGCCCTCCCGCCGGGCCAGCTCGTAGGCGTAGCGGATGATCCGCTCGCAGCCCTTCCGGGAGAAAACCCCGTCCTGGATCACCACCTCCTGGGGGGTGTTGGGATAGAGCCAGGCTCCCTGGCCGCTGTACTCGCCCTCGCTGTTTTCCCGGATGAAGGTCATGTCGATGTCCCCGGGGCCTTTGCCCCGGATGGGGCAGGGCGCGCCTCGCAGCAGCTTCACGGGCCGCAGATTCACGTACTGATCGAAGTCGTGGCGGATCCGCAGCAGCAGATCCCGCAGGGACACGTGGTCCGGCACCCCCGGGTAGCCTACGGCCCCCAGGAGGATGGCGTCGCAGTCCCGGAGCCGGTCCAGTCCGTCGGGCGGCATCATCTCCCCGGTTTTCAGGTAGTATTCGCAGCCCCAGGGGTACTCGGTAAATTCAAAGCGGAAGCCCCCGTCCAGCCGGGCGACGGTATTCAGAACCTTGACGGCCTCCCGGATGACCTCCGGCCCGATGCCGTCGCCGGGGATGACGGCGATGTGGTAGGTTTGCATGGAATTCTCCTTTCTAACGCGGCGCATGCGCCTATGGCAGATACGGCGAAAAGAGGCAGGGGAAAACTGCCTCTTTTCTGTATTCTCTTGGTCTTACTTGATGAAACCCACCTGCTTGCTGATGCGGGCGATCTGCTCGTCCTTGCGGCGGTTGTACTCCACCTTTTTCTCTTCAAAATAGTTGCGGCCCTCGGCGTCGATGGAAACAATCAGAGGCCCGAACTCCTTGACCCGGCAGTTCCACAGGGTCTCGGGCATGCCCAGATCCCGCCATTCGGCCCGCTCGATCTCCTCCACGCAAACCGCGGCCACCACGGCGTTGCCGGCGGGGATGACGCAGTGGATGCAGCCGAAGTCCTTGCAGGCGGCGGCGGTGTTTTCCTTCATGCCGCCCTTGCCCACGATGACCCGTACGCCGGTGGTCTTGACGAACTCATACTCAAACTTCTCCATCCGCATGGAGGTGGTGGGTCCCACAGAGACCATCTCGAACTTGTCGTTCTCCAGGGGGCGGATGATGGGGCCCGCGTGGAGAATGGCGTTGTTCCGCACGTCCACGGGAATCTCCCGGCCCTCCTCCACCACGCGGCGATGGGCCACGTCCCGGCAGGTGGTGAGGCTTCCGTTGAGGTAGATGATGTCGCCGATGTGAATGTCCTTCAGATCCTCGGCGGAGATGGGGGTGGTGAGGATCTTCTTGCCGTCCTTGATTTCAACCATTGTAATATCCTCCTTGTTCGCCGATCAGAGCACGCAGCCCGAATGGGTGGTGATGGTGTAGTTCAGGTCCTTGTCGAAGATGATGTGGCCTCTGCGGTGGCTCCAGCAGCCCACGTTGACGGCCACGCCGATGGCGGAGGGGTGACGGGCGGTGTTCTCAATGTGGACGCCCATGACGGAGTACTTGCCGCCCATGCCCTGGGGGCCTAGGCCGATGGCGTTGATGCCGTCCTCCAGCAGCTTCTCCATCTTGGCGGCCCGCTCGTTCTCATTGTGGGAGCCGATGGGACGCATGAGGGCCTTCTTGGACAGCAGGGCCGCGGTTTCCACGGATGTGGCCACGCCCACGCCCACCAGCAGCGGGGGGCAGGCGTTGAGGCCGTAGGAGGTCATCCGGTCCAGGACGAACTTGGTGACGCCCTCGTAGCCCTCGCCGGGCATCAGCACGGTGGCGTTGCCGGGCAGGGTGCAGCCGCCGCCGGCCATGTAGGTGTAGATCTCGCAGCCGTCCCAGTTGGGAACGATGTCCCACCAGACGGTGGGCGTGCCCTTGCCCACGTTCTTGCCGGTGTTGTACTCGTCAAAGGTCTCCACGGAGTTGTGGCGCAGGGGGGTGGCGAAGGTGGCCTTCACCACGGCCTCTTTGAGCAGGCCCTCCAGCTCGTTGATCAGGGGGAAGCCGGTGCCGCACTTGAGCCAGAACTGCAGCACGCCGGTGTCCTGGCAGGAGGGACGGTCCAGCTTCACCGCCAGCTCCTGGTTGCGGAACATGGTGTCGTAGATGACTTTGGCCAGGGGGCTGTCCTCCTTGGAGCGGAGTTCCTCCAGCTTGGCGATCACGTCGTCGGGAAGCTTCTTCCCGGTGTAGCCCACGAACTTGGCCATCATGTCGGTCATTTTCTGAACTTGCGCTTCTTTGGTCATGATAGTATGTACCTCCTATATCAGATGGGGTTTGTGTACGGACTCAGGGGAAGAAGGGGAAGGCGATGGGAAGAATGATCATGCTCACCACGGTGGCAATCACGATCAGGGGCAGGCCGGATTTCACGTAGTCCATGAAGGTGTAGTTGCCGGCGCCCACCACCATGGTGTTGGCGGGCATGCCGATGGGGGTGGCGTAGGCGCAGGAGCCGCCGATGACGCAGGCCATCAGCACGGCCCGGGGGT
>CAMNHH010000174.1 GCA_946539175.1 uncultured Clostridia bacterium
GCGGCATCACCCCCACCATCCTCTCCGACTGGCGGATCCTGGACGGCAGCGAGGAGCCTGAAAACGTCTATACGGCCAGCACCGCTCTGCCTGAGAACGGCAAGCAGTACGCGCTGATCGCCCAGACTGCTGACGGCAAATTCTACGCACTGGACAACTACGAGGTCGAAGGCAGCAAGGAGCTTGCCACCGCGACGGAAGTGAACGTCAACCCCGGCACCATGAGCATTTCCGAACTGCCCGAAAGCGTGCTGTTTGACGCGGTGGTGGATGGCGACTCCATCCGGTTTATGGTGGGGACGAATTATCTCCATCTGAACGCCTCAAAGCTCCGCGTAACCAACGGCACAACGAATTCCAGCCTGAGCTTCACCAAGGTTGAGGGGACCGAGGATCTGTATACTGTGATTTGCACCGAAAACAACAGCATCCTGACCTTCAACGGTGAGCGATTCAGCGCCAGCAACAAGGAGGGCACCGTGGCCGCCCAGGTGTACCTGTTCACCGTCGGATAACGCCCTTCACAAACGAAGCGAAGCATAGCCCAAGGGGTCGCTGCCATAGGCAGCGGCCCCGTTTTTGCGTCCCGACAAATCGGGATTTGTCTGGGTGAGGCAATAGGCAATAGTTGAATAGGCAATAGGAGAACGGCGAAGCCGCGATGTATCCTTCGCGCTCCTATTGCCTATTGCCTAATCCCTATTGCCTAATCGACAAATCTCAATTTGCCTCCCCGCGCATATTCCCCCGCCGCGGGCATATCCTGTACCAAACTGATTTGGAGGGAGAAACATGCGTAAAACGCTTTGCCTGTTGATGATCGTGGGACTGCTGCTGGGGTTGGCCCCCCGGGTCCGGGGCGAGGGACCGGCGCTGGAGCTCCACGCCCCCTCCGCCATTCTGATGGACGCGGCCACCGGCACGGTGCTCTTTGAAAAAAACGCCGACGAACGCCGGGAGCCCGCCAGCGTCACCAAGATCATGACCCTGCTGCTGGTGATGGAGGCCCTGGAGGCCGGGCAGATCGGCTGGGAGGACCGGGTCAGCGCCTCCGCCGCCGCGGCGGGGAAGGGCGGCAGTCAGATCTACCTGGAGGAGGGGGAGCAGCTCTCCATGGACGAGATGCTGAAATCCGTGGTGGTCAGCTCCGCCAACGACTGCGCCACCGCCCTGGCGGAGCACGTGGCGGGCAGCGAAACGGCCTTTGTGGAGCGGATGAACGCCCGGGCGGCGGAGCTGGGCATGCAGAACACCCATTTCGTCAACTGCACCGGCCTGGACGATGAGCCGGAGGCCCGGGAGCATCTGACCACTGCCCGGGACGTGGCCCTCATGTCCCGGGCGCTTCTGAAGCACGAGGCCATCCGCCGCTATACCACCATCTGGACCGACTCGGTGCGGAACGGGGCCTTCGGCCTGTCCAACACCAACAAGCTGGTGCGCTTTTACCAGGGCACCACCGGGCTGAAAACCGGCTATACCTCCGCCGCGGGCCACTGTCTTTCCGCCTCCGCCCTGCGGGACGGCATCGAGCTGATCGCCGTGGTGCTGGGGGCCGACTCCTCCTCCCATCGCTTCGAGGACGCCAAGACCCTGCTGAACTGGGGCTTCGCCAACTACGGGCTCCTGGACCCCCTGGAGGGCCTGCAGCCGGAGCCCATCCCGGTGAAGCTGGGGACCCGGGAAGCCGTGGCCCCCGTCCCGGAGACGCCGGGCCCCATCCTGCTGGAAAAGGGGAAGCGCGCCGCCGTGACCCGGGAGCTGGAGCTGCCGGAGCGCCTGGAGGCCCCCGTGGAGGCCGGGCAGCGGCTGGGGCTGCTGCGGATCCGGGCGGGGGAGGAGCTGCTGGCGGAGATTCCCTTCAGCGCCGCCGAGGCGGTGCCCCGGCTCAGCTTCCGGCAGATCTGGCTGCGAGTTTTCCAGGCCGTCTGGCAGTGAGAATTCCGCCAAAGGCCCCCATTGACAAGCCGGGCCGGAGCGGGTATAATGTGCGGTGCAAAGACGGGTGTGCGCCGCACTCAATCAGGAAGCAGGTCCAAACCCTGCGCCAGACCGTGGCCGTAGATGGCAAACAAGACCGGGCTTACCGCTTGCCGCAAAGCGGGAACTGACCATTGGGGATTTCCCTGAGAAGGTCCGCCCGGCCCGCCATGAGCCGGAAGACTGGCCCGCGCAATGCCGCCGCCGCGAGCTCCGGGGCGGTCTTCGGACCGCAGGGAGGGTACAGCGCCTCCCCCAGGACGGCAGAGCCTTTGCGAAAAAAACAAAAACAAAGGAGAAATCACACATGAAGCATTTCAGCAAAACCCTTGTGTGCCTGCTCCTGGTCCTGCTGCTTGCGGCGGCGGCTCTGACCGGATGCGCACAAAACAACACAGCCTCCACCGAGGCCCCCAAGACCGAGGCCGGGACGGAGGCCCCCAAGACCGAGGCCGGGACGGAGGCCCCCAAGACCGAGGCCCAGACTGAGGCGCCTCAGACCGAGGCCAAGCCCCAGGAGCTGGGCGAGGGCAGCAAGCTGTTCTACCTGGAGGTCAGCTTTGCCGACGGCAGCACCAGCTCCTACGCCGTCCACACCGACGCCGAAACCGTCGGCGCCGCGCTGAACGAGCTGGAGCTGATCGGCGGCGAAAACGGCATGTATACCACCGTCTGCGGCAAAACCCTGGATTGGGATGCCGATCACATGTACTGGGCCTTCTACATTGATGGAGAATACGCCTCCACCGGGTTGGATGACACCCCGATTTTCCAGGAGGCCCACTATGCCCTGACCGCCACCGAAGGCTGATGGAGTCCAGGCCGAGGCTGGACCTGCTGCATATCGCGGTCTTCGCCATGCTGGGGACCCTGATGTTCCTCTCCAAGCAGCTGCTGGAGTTCCTGCCCAACGTGGAGCTGGTCAGCACGCTGACCATGGTTTACACCCTGGTCTACCGGCGGCAGGCGCTGATCCCGCTGTATCTCTTTATCTTCATGGAGGGGGTGCTGGCGGGCTTTGGCCTGTGGTGGTATCCCTATCTGTACCTCTGGCTGATCCTTTGGGCTGTGACCATGCTGCTGCCCAAACGCATGCCCCTGTGGCTGCAGGTGCCGGTGTACGCCGGGTGCTGCGGGCTGTTCGGCCTGGCCTACGGCAGCCTCTACGCCCCCTACCAGGCCGCGGTTTTCCTGGGCTGGGATCTGAACAAGATGCTGGCCTGGATCGTGGCGGGGCTGCCCTGGGATCTGACCCATGCCCTGGGCAATCTGGCCCTGGGGACCCTGATCGTTCCCCTGCGGACCCAGCTGGAGCGTCTGGAGCGAGGATGAAAAGCATGAACATACCCCTATGACCGCTGTGGCGGCCATAGGGGTATTTTGTGCGATTGGGCGTTCCGACCGGCTGCGGCTGCCTCTCCGTGCCGTCCTCCTGGGCGGGGGCGAGGGATCCGTGCGCCCGGTTCCGTTTCGCGCTGTGCGGAGAGAAGGGCTTCTTCCCGCCGTTCAGAATGCCGGGGACGGTCCCGCGGCGCCCCGAGCCAAAACAAACAACAACGAAACGTGGTTTTTCCCAACATTTATCCGGGATCCCATAATACGCTTGTAAAACGCTTTGTTTTCGTTTATACGTTTATACGATCGTGGCATTCGGCCCCCTCCGGGAGGAACGCAGGGGGACTGTTTCAGCGGACGTGGACTGTCCCCTGTGCCGTGTCAGCGGTTCAAATAGGCCGCGGCGGAATCGCCGTAGGTCAGAAGGGCGTTGTATACCCGGATGCGGCC
>CAMNHH010000175.1 GCA_946539175.1 uncultured Clostridia bacterium
AGCATTTTATAGCGCCGAAGGCGCGTTGGAGTTCGCATGAGACGGATTTTGTGCCGCAGGCACAAAATGGCAGCGTGCGGAGCACGGTGCCGCTCCAATAAAATCTAAAGATTTTAATTGGAGTTTAGTATGAGTTCCGCCCCTGCGGGCTGCTGAATCGATACGAAAAAGGAATCAGGAATAAAGGAAAAACGGCTCCATGAAACGGATTAAGCTCTATTCCGTCCTCTCCGCTGCCGCGATTCTGGTTTCGGCGATTGCGCTGGATCTGCTCTGCGGTCTTCTGCCCGATGAATTGGAGCATTTTCGGATCCTTGTCACCCAAGGAGGCGCGGCCTATTGCGCCAGGGTCTTTTCCCATCCCGGCGTGCCGGCCTGTCTGGCCGCCGTCCTCGGGGCCGGGACTGCCGCGATTGTGACCGACGCCAGAGCCATCCGCCGGGAAGAAAGGGGCGCGCTGGTCCTGCTGATTCTTGTGTCCCTTGCGCTGCTTGTCTTCGCGGTGCTGTTCTGGGTGTGCTTGCAAGCCCTTTAGATCAAAGCTGTCATTGCTCAATCAGCGGGTCGCGCCGGAAGGCTATGATCGGCAGGAGCATCGCAAATTGGGATTTGTCGATTAGGCAATAGGGATTAGGCAATAGGCAATAGGAGCGCGAAGGATACATCGCGGCTTCGCCGTTCTCCTATTGCCTATTCAACTATTGCCTATTGCCTCACCCAGACAAATCCCGATTTGTGGAACCGTAGGGGCCGATGCCCACATCGGCCCTATCCCGTATCGGTGTGAGGGCCGATGTGGGCATCGGCCCCTACGAATGATCCCGACAAATCCTGGTTTTCCCATACGACAGAAAGGATAGCAACCCATGAAAAAAACCATCTTGATCTTGCTGATTGTTTCCTTGCTTGCAGTCCTGGCGGGCTGTGGCCGTCAGATGGTTCCGGCGCTGCCGGAGAATGCGGCGGAGTTCATACTCGGTGATTATGTCAACCCCATGGACACGGAGGACGGATACGCGGCCATCTCGTACAACGGCCGAATTTATGCGTACTACGGCACGGTGAGCCGCTCCCTCCGCGCCGCGGACCTTGGCCCCTGCCTGGGCTATACGGTCCAGGACGGGGAACGGCAGGACGATCGGATCTGCCTGCTGGCGGCGGACCCCCAGACCAATTTCCTGGTGGAGCTCTTTCCGGAGGCCGTCATGCAGCAGCCCGTCTTTTACCGGGCTCTGGACAGCGCGGGAAAGCCCATCGAGATACCGGCGTATATCGAATCTCTGGATTATTCCATTTGGGAGTAACAGCAAAACAAGCCACGGAAAAGCGATTTGCTTTTTCGTGGCTTGTTTTTGCGGATTACAGCACGTTCAGGATATAGCCCTTCAGATACAGACTCTGCTCCGCGTTCAGGGCGGCGGGGTGGTCCCGGGACTGGATCAGGGTCTCCAGCAGGCGGACCGTGCGGCCGGAGTCGGCGGCGGCCTCCCGGAGCATCTGCAAAAACAGCTCCGGGGTCATAAACTGGGAGCAGGAGCAGGAGATCAGGTAGCCGCCGGGGGCCGTCACCCGCATACAGCGGAGGTTCAGCTCCTTGTAGCCCCGGTAAGCGGACTCCAGGGCCTTCTTGCTCTTGGCGAAGGCCGGCGGGTCACAGATGACGGTATCAAAGCGCCGTCCCGCCTCGTCATAGGCCTTCATCAGATCGAAGACGTTGGCGGCGACGGTGGTGATCTTCTCCTCCACTCCGTTCAGGGCGGCGTTCCGCCGCAGCATGTCCAGGGCGCTCCCGGACACGTCCACCGCCTCCACGGAGGCCGCCCCGTAGAGGGCCGCGTGGATGGCGAAGCCCCCGGTGTGGGAGCAGAGGTCCAGCACGGAGCGGTCCCTGCAATAGGGCTTGATGCGGCCCCGGTTCTCCTGCTGGTCCAGGAAGTGGCCGGTCTTCTGGCCCCCGGGAATGTCCACCAGCATCCGGGCCTCGTGCTCCACGATCTCCACCTCCGGCGGCACCTGGCCGTAGAGGACCCCGGTGATCTGGGGCAGGCCCTCCTTCTCCCGGACGGGCACGTCGTCCCGCTCGTAGATCCCCTTCGGCTTGATGATGTCAACCAGCGCTTCCACCAGCTGCTCCTTGATCCGGTCCATGCCCAGGCTCAGGATCTGGACGGAGAGATAGTCTCCGAACTTGTCCACCGTCAGCCCCGGCAGGCCGTCGGACTCCCCGAAGACCACCCGGCAGGCGTTGGCAAAGCCCAGGCCCCGGCGGTAGTCCCAGGCCGCCTGCAGGCGGCGGCGGAAGAAGGCGGCGTCCGGGAATTGGTCCTTGTCCCGGCTCAGGATCCGGACGGTGATTTTGGAGCGGCTGTTGAAGAAGCCCCAGGCCAGAAAGCGCAGGCGGCTGTCCAGGACCTCCACCACGTCTCCGTCCCTGCAGATTTCGTCCACCCAGTCGATCTCGTTGTCATAGACCCAGAGCTTTCCGGCCCGGAGATCCAGTTCCTCGCCTCTGCGGAGGCAGACCTGTCCCCGCTCCATCAGCCCTCGGCCACCCGGGTCTGGATGAAGTGCCAGGCGTCCCGGCACATATCGTCCACGCTCTTCTCCGCCCTCCAGTGGAGCTCCTCATGGGCCCGGGTGGGATTGGCGTAGACCTCCGCCAGATCGCCGTCCCGGCGGGCTCCGATGACGTAAGGCACCGGCACACCGTTGACCTTCTGGAAGGCGTTCACCAGCTCCAGCACGGAGACCCCGTCCCCGGTGCCCAGGTTGAAGGCCTCGGCCCTGGTGTGGCTTTCCGCGTACTCCAGGGCGGAGATATGGCCCTTGGCCAGATCCACCACGTGCAGATAGTCCCGCAGGCAGGTGCCGTCCCGGGTGGGATAGTCGTTGCCGAAGATGGTGAGCCGGGGCAGCTGGCCCGCGGCCACCCGGGCCACGTAGGGCATGAGATTGTTGGGGATGCCGTTGGGGTCGTCCCCCAGCAGGCCGGATTCATGGGCGCCGATGGGGTTGAAGTAGCGCAGCAGCACGGCGGTGAAGTCGGGCTTGGCCGTGCAGTAGTCCCGCAGGATCTGCTCGATCATCACCTTGGTCCAGCCGTAGGGGTTGGTGGCGGAGGTGTCCATGTCCTCGGTGTAGGGACTCTCGTTCCTGGGCCCGTAGACCGTGGCGGAGGAGGAGAAGACGATGCGGCTGCAGCCGTGGCGCTCCATGGTCTCCAGCAGGGTCAGGGTGCTGTCCAGGTTGTTGCGGTAGTAGCGCAGGGGAATGCGGACGCTCTCGCCCACGGCCTTGAGCCCGGCGAAGTGGATCACGGCGTCGATGGGATTCTCCGCGAAGACCTGCTCCAGGGCGGGGCCGTCGGTCACGTCGATGGCGTAGACCTTGGGCAGCTTGCCGGTGATCCGCTCGATGCGCTCCGGCACGTCCCGGCTGGCGTTGAAGAAATTGTCGGCGATGACGACGTCATAGCCCTTTTGCAGCAGCTCCACGCAGGTGTGGGAGCCGATATAACCGGCGCCGCCGGTCACAAGAATGGTCATTTGCTTTGCCTCCTTGCATATTGTTCTTTGTTGATTCTATCACAGCCCGGCAGGAAACGCAAGGACTTCGTCCTACGGCGCGTCCGGGATGGACAGGTCTGTGAAAACCGCGCTGACGGCCTTTTCGTCGATCTGGACGGTCAGCAGCTTGCCCTTTTCGGTGAACCAGCAGAGGGCGGCGAAGCCGTCCTCGGAGCGGA
>CAMNHH010000176.1 GCA_946539175.1 uncultured Clostridia bacterium
GTATCATCGTAGGGGTCGATGCCCACATCGGCCCTATCCCGCAACAGCCCTGCAGCGGCGCACATCAGTGCGCCACCGGAACCCGGTCTCGCGGCGCACTGGTGTGCGCCGTTACACGGGCGTTTCGCCAAATCTCAATCTGCTTCGCCCAAACATGACAATGGAGGTATATGAATGACGCTGCGATCCTTGAAAGTATGGCTTCTGAAATTGCGGAAGGGCAAAATATTATACATCGGCGGCAGCGAGATCTTGCCGCCGCCCCTGGAGCGGGAGGAGGAGGCCGCGGCCCTGGCCCGGCTGGAGCAGGGGGACCGGGCTGCCCGCCGCCTTCTCATCGAGCACAATCTGCGGCTGGTGGTCTTCATCGCCCGGCGCTTTGAGTCCACGGGGGTGAACATTGAGGATCTGATCTCCATCGGCACCATCGGCCTGATCAAGGGCATCAACACCTTCCGCCGGGACAAGAACATCAAGCTGGCCACCTACGCCTCCCGCTGCGTGGAGAACGAGATTTTGATGCACATTCGGAAGATTGCCAATCAGAAGGGGGAGATCAGCCTGGACGAGCCCATCAACACCGATTGGGACGGCAACGAGCTGCTGCTCTCCGACGTGCTGGGCACCGACGGCGACACGGTGCTGCGGGCCCTGGAGGACAGCGTGGACCATGAGCTGCTGCGGGCGGCCCTGACCCGACTGCCGGAGCGGGACCGGGAGATCATCGCCCTGCGCTTCGGCCTGGGGGGCATCCCCGCCCAGACGCAGAAGGAGGTGGCGGACCGGATGGGCATCTCCCAATCCTACATTTCCCGGCTGGAAAAACGCATTCTGGAAAAGCTGCGGGCCGACATCACCCACGCCTGGTCGGCGTAATTTACATAAAAATTTTTCTGGACAGACAGGGACTCTTTTGGTATAATAATCAAGATATAGGATCAATCTACAAGGGGGATAACGATATGAAGTGTCCGCACTGCGGTTACCAGGAGAGCAAGGTTGTAGATTCCCGCCACTCCGAGGACGGCACCAGCATCCGCCGCCGCCGGGAGTGTCTCAACTGCCAGAAGCGCTTTACCACCTATGAGACCGTGGAGAGCCTGCCCATCATCGTGGTGAAGCGGGACAACAGCCGCCAGGCCTTTGACCGCAACAAGATCATGAACGGGATGCTCCGGGCCTGTGAGAAGCGGCCCGTGTCCATGCAGGAGCTGGAGAACGCGGTGAACGAGATCGAGTCCGTGGTGCAGAATTCCCTGGAGCGGGAGATCACCACGGAGTTCATCGGGGAGCAGGTCATGGAAAAGCTCAAGGCCCTGGACGAGGTGGCCTACGTCCGCTTCGCCTCCGTCTACCGCCAGTTCAAGGACATCCACAGCTTCATGCAGGAGCTGAACAAGATTCTGGAAGAAAAATAACGCATGAAGCAGCAAACGCTGACCCGAAGAACGGGTCAGCGTTTTTTGTACAGATTTCTTTATTGGGATTTGTCTGGGTGAGGCAATAGGCAATAGTTGAATAGGCAATAGGAGAACGGCGAAGCCGCGATGTATCCTTCGCGCTCCTATTGCCTATTGCCTAATCGACAAATCCCAATTTGTACCCTGCCGGGCAAACAGAAACGCCGCCGGGTCAGCGGCGGCGTTTCCGGGGTGCGGGCTTTTGCGCCTTTTGTTGCTTTGAGGCAGGCCTGCCCTGGGGCCTTTCCACCCGCCTGGGCTGTTCCGGTTCGGCGGCCTTGTCCCCCTTCCTGGGGCGGATCAGGCACTTTGGACCGGTGCCGATCAGGTCCTCCCGGTGGCAGCGGATCAAAGCCTCGTGGACCAGGGCGTAGTTTTTGGGGTCCCGGTACTGGATCAGGGCCCGCTGCATGGCCTTTTCGTGGGGGTCCCGGGCCACGTACACCGGCTGCATGGTCCTGGGGTCCAGGCCCGTGTAGTACATCACCGTGGAGATGGTGGAGGGGGTGGGATAGAAGTCCTGCACCTGCTCCGGCATATAGCCCATGTCCCGGACGTGCTCCGCAAGCAGCACGGCGTCCTCCAGCCGGGAGCCCGGGTGGGAGGACATGAGATAGGGCACCACGTACTGATCCAGGTGCATTTTTTCGCAGAGGCTCTTGTACTTCTCCACAAAGCGCTCATACACCGCGTTCCGGGGCTTGCCCATCAGATCCAGAACGTGATCCGAGACGTGCTCCGGGGCCACCCGGAGCTGGCCGGAGACGTGGTGCTTCACCAGCTCCCGGAAGAAGGTATCGTCCTTGTCCGCCAGCAGATAGTCGAAGCGGATGCCGCTGCGGATGAAGACCTTCTTCACCCCCGGCAGGGCCCGGAGCTTCCGCAGCAGCTCCACGTAGTCCGAGTGATCCGCCCGGAGGTTCCGGCAGGGCCGGGGAAAGAGACACTGCTTGCCGGCGCAGACCCCCTTTGTCAGCTGCTTTTCGCAGGCGGGCAGGCGGAAGTTGGCGGTTGGGCCGCCCACGTCGTGGATGTAGCCCTTGAACTCCGGGTCCTTCGTCATGCGCTCCGCCTCCCGGAGGATGGAGTCGTGGCTGCGGGTCTGGATGATGCGGCCCTGGTGGAAGGTGATGGCGCAGAAGGAGCAGCCCCCGAAGCAGCCCCGGTTGGAGGTCAGGGAGAATTTGATCTCCCGGATGGCGGGGACGCCCCCGGCCTTCTCATAGCTGGGGTGGTAGTTGTTCTCGTAGGGCAGATCGTAGGTGAGGTCCATCTCCTCCTGGGTCAAGGGCTTCTGGGGCGGGTTCTGGATCACGAAGTCCCGGCCATAGGGCTCGATCAGGGGCCTGGCGGTGAAGGGGTCCGTGTTGACGTACTGGGTGTAGAAGGAGCGGGCGTAGGCGGCCTTGTCGGCCTTCACGGTCTCCCAGTCCGGAAGCGTGATCCCGTCCACCACCTGGTCTGTGGTCCTGGAGCGGTAGACGGTGCCGTCAATGAAGCAGAGATCCTGCACGGAAAGCCCCGCGTTCAGAGCGTCCGCCACCTCCACGATGGAGCGCTCCCCCATGCCGTAGAGCAGCAGATCCGCCTGGGAATCCAGGAGGATGGAGCGCTTCATTTTGTCCGACCAGTAGTCGTAGTGGGCCAGACGGCGGAGGCTGGCCTCCATGCCGCCGATGAGGATGGGCACGTCCTTGTAGGTCTGGCGGATCAGATTGCAGTAGACCACCGTGGCGTAGTCGGGCCGCTTGCCCGTGACGCCGCCGGGGGTGTAGGCGTCCGTCTTCCGATGGTGCTTAAACACGGAATAGTGGTTCACCATGGAGTCCATGTTGCCCCCCATCACCAGAAAGCCCAGCCGGGGACGCCCCAGAATATCGATGGAGGCGGGGTCCCTCCAGTCGGGCTGGGCGATGATGCCCACCTTGTAGCCCGCGTGCTCCAGCACACGGGAGATGATGGCGTGTCCAAAGGAGGGGTGGTCCACATAGGCGTCCCCGATCACGTACACGAAGTCGCACTGGTCCCAGCCCCGGGCCTTCATATCGCGTTTGGAAATGGGAAGAAACATAACGTACTCCTTCTGATGAATTGAGAACGGAGAATTGAGAATTGTCGGAGTTTTTCAAATTGTTATTTGAAAAACACATTCATTCTCAATTCTCAACGCTCAATTCTCAATTTGTTCCCGTAGAGCCGAAGCCGCCGGCTCCGCGCGCGGTCTCGTCCAGGCTGTCCACCTCGGTGAAGGCAGCGGTCATGCAGGGGACGAT
>CAMNHH010000177.1 GCA_946539175.1 uncultured Clostridia bacterium
AAGGGGAAGGTCACGCCGGTCAGCGGCAGGAAGTCCACGGTGCCGAAGACGTTCAAAATCGCCTGGATCATCAGGATCGACATAGCCGCCGTGGCGCCGATGGTGTAGAAGCTGGAGCGGCCCACCTTGGCGGAGCGCACCACAAAGAGGCCCAGCATGGCCAGCGCAAAGATCATCATGGCGGCCATCAGCAGGCCCCATTCCTCACTGACGTAGGCAAAGACCAGGTCCGTGTCGGCGGCCCCCTCCCCCGCCATATACTGCATCCAGCCGTTGCCCAGGCCCAGGCCGAAAAGGCCGCCCGCGGCGATACACATCAAGGAGCGGGTCTGCTGGAAGCCCTTGCCGAAGGAGTCCTCCCAGATATGGCCGAAGCTGGAGAAGCGGTTTGCCACATGGGGGAAGTGCTTGATGGCCAGAACAGCCGCCAGCACCAGCACCGCCAGCATCCCCACGCCCACCACGATCAGCAGGGCGTTGGGGTAGGAGCTGGAGCGCAGCAGGGCGATGGCCAGGAAGCCCACAAAGAAAATGGCCGCGGCGCCGAAGTCGTTGAGGTAGACCAGGCAGGCGCCGATGAAGGCCGTGTAGATCACGAAGGCCAGCAGATTGCGCCGGGTGACGATCCGGTCCATGGTGGACGCGCCGGTGAGGATAAAGCAGATCTTCACCAGCTCCGAGGGCTGGAAGGAAAATCCGCCGATGAAGATCCAGTTCCGGGCGCCGTTGATGCTGCGGCCCAGCACCAGGTTCGCAGCGAAGAGGAGAATGCCCCCCGCCGCGGCCAGGACCCGAAGCTTTTTCGCCGTCTCCAGATCCCGCAGGCAGAAGCCCAGCACCAGGAAGATCATGATGCCGATGCCCATGGCGATGAGCTGCTTATACAGCTCCCCGGCGTCCGCCGAGGCGCAGACCCCCAGGCCGATGGTCATCAGGAAGAAGGCGATGGTCTCCACCTCAAAGCCGGAGCGCTTCATCATCTTCTGACCCAGGAACATGGCCCACTGGACTGCCAGGAAGATGCCGAAGGCAGTCACCACCGTCATCCGGTCCTCCGGCCGGTTGAAGACCAGCTCCAGCACCACCAGCATCTGGAATACCGTCAGAAGCAGCAGGGTCAAGCCGGGGCTGTTGCCCTTGCCGGCCTTGGTCCGGGCGTTGACCTGCATCCGGGCCTCCTCCGCGGAAACGGGCTCCAGCACCATTTCCAGCCCGGCCAGGCTGATGGTATCCCCGCTCCGGACCCGGCCCGAGATGACCGGCTTGCCGTTGACCTCCACCTTGTTTTTGGCCGCGATGTCCGTGATCATCCAGCCGCCGTCGTCCATTCGGGTCAGGACCGCGTGGTTCTTGGAGACCGTGGCGAAGTCCAGCACGATATCGGCGCTCTTTTTGCGGCCCATCAGATTCTCCCAGTGGGTCACAGGCAGCAGCTCCCCGGTGGCCAGCCGCAGCCAGGCCCAGACCTCCGGCTCCCGCCGGAAGCCCAGCAGCGAGCGGGCGCTGCGGATCACGATCAAAAGCGCCAGCGCCGGCAGGCTCAGCCGCAGCACCGCGTGATAGACGGACAGCAGGGAGACCCCGTCCTGTCCGCGAAAGAAATCCAGCAGTATATCCATACCTTTCTCCTATAATCCTATTTCTTGATGAAACGCGCAGAATGCGCTTCATCAAGCGCGGTGAAGCCCTGCTTCACAAATCCATTCGGACTTGCGAAAACAGATCTTGTACGGCATATTGCCCCGGGCTCTGCCCGGGGCGTCCTCCGCAAAATGCGGAGGACGGATCAGAATGCTACTGACGTTTTAATATTTTAATAAAATATTAGGATAAGTTGACGAAAATACCGGCGGCCGCTGGGCACGCCGGTATGTCCGGGTCAGGCCTCCGGATCGTCGTACTCAAAGTCGTCGTCCGGGTCATATTCCGTTTCAAAGGTGTCGCCGCTGTAGAACACAGTGGGCTCCCCGAATTCCTTGTTGTATCCCTCCAGATCCTCCACCGCCAGGATCGTGTAATAATCCTCCGTTCTCTGGGGCAGCTTTTTCTTCTGCAGGGAGTTGTTGATGGCCTCAGAGCAGAGGGCGTAAATCACCGTGAAGACCGGAACGCCCACCAGCATGCCGGGGAAGCCGAACACCGAGCCGAACACCGTGATGGAGAACAGGACCCAGAAGCCGGAGATTCCCATCCGCCCGCCCAGGATCTTGGGGCCGATGATGTTGCCATCCACCTGCTGGAGGATCAGCTCAAAAATCACGAAATAGAGGGCCTGCAGCGGGTTCTGCAGCAGGATCAGCACGCCGCCGATGACAATGCCGATCAGGGGTCCGAAGAAGGGGATGATGTTGGAGATCCCCACGAAGGTGGAGGAGATCAGGGCGTAGGGCAGGCCCAGAATCAGCATCCCGATGTAGGAGATCAGGCCGATGATCAGAGAGTCGATCAGCTTGCCCACCATAAAGCCGCCGAAGCTGCGGTTGGTGAAGCGGCCGATCTCAAAGATCCTGTTCGCCCATTTCCTCTTGAAGACTGAGACGATGAATTTCTTCACCTGGGCGATGTAGCGCTCCTTGGCAATCAGCAGATAGACCGCCACCACCAGTCCGATGACCATGTTGAAGATCACCTTGCCCACGCCGTAGGCCCCGGAGAGCACACTGCCGATGGTGGAGAAGATGTCCATCTTCTGCGTGATCCAATTCTGCAGGGCCCGGAAGGGATCGTTCTCCACCAGCCAGTTCTCCAGCGGCGTATCCCGCGCCACCTCGCTGAGCCAGCCGGTGATCTTCTCATAGTAAGTCTGAAGATTCTCCGGACTGAAGGTTGTGGAAATGGAATTGATCAGCTCCGGCAGGACCATGGCAAGCAGGCCGTAGATAATGGCCAGGAACGCCAACAGCGCCACCAGCACGCCGACGCCCCGGCTAAGCTTGCGCAGCCCCCGCTCCGTCATATTGACCTTCGCCAGCAGCCGCTCCAGGCCCTTTTCCACCAGCTTCAGGATCGGATTCATCAGATACGCGAAAATGATGCCGTAAATCACAAAGGAGAACACGCCGATGATGTTTTGGATCGTATCAAACACGGTCCCGATGTTGATCAGCGCCACAATAAAAAGCGCGCTCAAAACGATGACCGTCAGCAGCGTCAAGCCCAGACGGAAATAACGGCTGTCCCGTTTCAGCATCGTACGTCTCTCCTTTCCCCCGATATCCTGGCACATAATTATACCACACAATTGAAGTTTCGTCAACCGAAAGTCGGCTCTTTGCCCCACTTTTCTCCGGGTTCCGCCCTGCTTCCCCTGACAGGGAAGCGGCTTTCCGCCGCCCGGTCCGTTTCGCCCGCCGAAGTCCGGCGCGCTCCCCTGCAGGGTGCTCCTCTGCCCGGCGGCCCCACGGTTTTCGCAAAAACTTTTTCATTTTGAAAAATAAAGGTTGATTTTTTCATCCACATCGTATATAATACCCATGTTCCGCCGAGGATAAACCCACGGGCGGGGCGGTCTTACGGGCCTTTAGCTCAGTCGGTCAGAGCAGCCGGCTCATAACCGGTCGGTCCTGGGTTCGAGTCCCCGAAGGCCCACCATATAGGGGTATAGCTCAATTGGTAGAGCGGCGGTCTCCAAAACCGTAGGCTCAGGGTTCAAGTCCTTGTGCCCCTGCCAGAGAA
>CAMNHH010000178.1 GCA_946539175.1 uncultured Clostridia bacterium
GGCTTCCTCCGCGGGCGCCTGCCCGGCAGCCGCCTCTTCGACGGCTTCCTGTTCTTCCGCCCGGGCGCTTTCCTCCGTCACGGGCTGTTCGTTCTTATTTTTGTTTTTCTTGGACATGGTACTCATTCCTTTGTATTGTCATTGCCCTCGGCCAGGGCCGGAGGCATGGATGCCTGATTGGGCTTATTGAACATTTTGCCCAGGTTCTCGGCAAAGTAGCCCAGCTTGGCGGTGATCTTGGCGTAATCCATGCGGGTGGGTCCCACCACGCCGATGGTGCCCTGCATGCCCTCTCCGATGTCGAAGCGCATCATCACCACGGAGGTGTCCTTCAGCTCCTTGGCCACGTTTTCCGGGCCCACCAGGAACTGCACCGGGCCGTCCTTGGGCAGCGCCGCGGGCAGATTGGAGATGGTCTCCTCGTCCAGGGTCTCGAAGATCTCCTGGGCCTTGCCCGCTGCGTCCTTGTATTCCGGCTGCCCCAGAAGACGCATCTGACCGGTCAGGTGTACGTCCCCGTGCTGCTGCCGCAGGCAGCTGAGGGTGAAGTCCATCACCAGCGGCACCAGGGGCGCCGCGGCGCCGGCGGAGCGGGAGATCTTCTCCAGCAGCTCCCCCGTGATCTCCTCGGCGGTGAGATCCGTGAGACTGGCGTTCAACACCGCGGCCAGCAGCTTCAGCTCCGGCTCCGTCACCCGGACGGGCAGCTTGATCAGCTTGTTTTTGACCTCCTCGCCGGAGAGCATCAGCACCAGAATGATGCTGCCGGGACCGGCCAACACCAGGTCGAAGTGCTTGGCCACCGCCTCGCTGCGGCGGGTCGCCACGGTGTAGGCGGGGAGATTGGTCATCTTGGAGACCATCTTGCCCAGCTGGGACATCATCTTGTCGAATTCCTGGCTTTTCAGCTCCAGGGCCTCGTTGAGGCTCCGGGTCTCGTCCAGGCTCAGCCGGTAGTCGGTCATCAGCTCGTCGATGTAGAGCCGATAGCCCGCCGGAGAGGGAACCCGGCCCGCGGAGGTGTGGGGCTGCTCCAGAAGACCCATCTGGGTCAGCTCCGCCATCTCGTTGCGGATGGTGGCGGAGGAGCAGCTCACGTCCGGCAGGGCCGCAATGGCCTTGGAGCCCACCGGCTCCGCCGTGGAGACGTAGATGTCCACAATGGCCCGCAGGATCTGCTTTTGCCGGTCGCTCAATTCCATTGTGACGCCTCCTTTGTGACAAGATCTGAGTGCGGCGAGGCCATTCTGAGCGGAGTTCGGCGGCGTCGAAGGCTTCCTTCTCCGCCCGTTCCGCTCTGGCACTCGTTTTTCGGAAGTGCTTAGCACTCCTTCTTTCTGAGTGCCAATATACACCCGCCCGGGGGAAAAGTCAAGGCTTATTTTGGGAATTTACGAATTGTTCACGACTTGCCCCGGGCGGATTGGAGCTTGGCGAACCGCCCGCAGGGGCCGATGCCCCCATCGGCCCTATCCCGTAACAGCAGGAGGGCCGATGTGGGCATCGGCCCCTGCGGTGATACAAATCCCGATTTGTTTCTTTCCGGTTGATTTTTCCCGGGCAACACATTATAATATACGCAAATTACGAAAGGCAAGGATGAAAGCGATGGCGAAAACCTTAGTTCTGGCGGAGAAGCCCTCCGTGGGCAAGGAGCTGGCCCGGGTTCTGGGCTGCAAACGGGGCGCCGAGGGCTATCTGGAGGGAGACCGCTATATCGTCACCTGGGCCCTGGGCCATCTGGTGACCCTGGCGGACCCGGACGTCTACGACAAAAAACTGGAAAAATGGAATATGGACGATCTGCCCATGCTGCCGGAGAAGATGAAGCTGGTGGTGATCCCCGAGACCTCCCGCCAGTATAAGGTGGTCACGGGCCTCATGAAGCGGGGCGACGTGTCTGACCTGGTCATCGCCACCGACGCCGGGCGGGAGGGGGAGCTGGTGGCCCGCTGGATCATGGTGAAGGCCGGCTGGAGCAAGCCTGCCCGCCGTCTGTGGATCTCCTCCCAGACCGACAAGGCCATCCGGGAGGGCTTCGCCAATCTGAAGCCCGCGAAGGACTATGACAACCTGTTCAAGTCCGCCCAGGCGAGATCCGAGGCGGACTGGCTGGTGGGGCTCAACGTGACAAGGGCCCTGACCTGCAAGCACAACGCCCAGCTCTCCGCCGGCCGGGTCCAGACCCCCACCCTGGCCCTGGTGGTGGAGCGGGAGAACGAGATCCGCCGCTTCGTCCCCAAGGACTACTACGGCCTCTGCGCCGAGCTGGAGGGCTTCCGGGCCGCCTGGAAGGACGAGAAGGGAAACGGCCGCTCCTTTGACCGGGAGAAGATGGAGGCCCTTTTGAAGCAGTGCGAGGGGAAGGACGCCGTCATCACCCAGATCAGCAAAATGCGGAAGATGACCCCGCCCCCCGCTGCCTACGACCTCACGGAGCTGCAGCGGGACGCCAACAAGAAATACGCCTATTCCGCCAAGGAGACCCTGAATCTGATGCAGAGCCTCTATGAGCGGCACAAGGCCCTCACCTACCCCCGCACCGACAGCCGCTACATCTCCGACGACGTGGTGCCCACCCTGCCGGACCGGCTCCGGGCCGTGGCCCAGGGAGCGTACAAGGAGCTGGCCTGGGCCGTCCAGCGGAAGAAGCCCTTTCAGACCAAGTACCTGGTGAACAACGCCAGGGTGACGGATCACCACGCCATCATCCCCACGGAGGAGGCGGTTTCCCTCTACGATCTGACGGGGCCGGAGAAAAATATCTACGATCTGGTGGTGCGCCGCTTCCTGGCGGTGCTGATGCCCCCCTATGAATACGAGCAGATCTCCCTGACTCTGAAGATCGGGGAGCAGAGCTTCACCGCCTCCGGCAAGCGGGTGCTGGACCAGGGCTGGAAGGCGGCCTACGATCGGAACTTCGCCGCCCTGGAGGAGGAAGATCCCGAGGCGGAGGAGGAGCAGCGGCTGCCGGAGCTGCAAAAGGGCCAGCGGCTGAAGCCCCGCCGTCTGCGGCTCACCAACGGCAAGACCGCTCCCCCGGCCCGCTACACCGAGGCCACCCTGCTGACGGCCATGGAGCATCCCCAGGGCCAGGTCAGCGACAAAAATCTGCAGAAGATCCTCCAGGAGACCTCCGGCCTGGGCACCCCCGCCACCCGGGCGGACATCATCGAAAAGCTCTTTTCCTCCTTTTATATTGAGCGTCAGGGCAAGAGTCTGGTGCCCACCTCCAAGGGCATCCAACTGGTGGACCTGGCCCCGGCGGAGCTTCGCAGCGCGGAGCTGACGGCCCGCTGGGAGGACCGGCTGGCCCGGATCGCCAAGGGCCAGGAGCGGGACACGGATTTCGTGGCGGAGATGCGAAGCTACGCCACAAAGCTGGTGAAGGACGTGAAGGCCAGTCAGGCCTCCTATTCCCACGACAATCAGACCCGCAAGCCCTGTCCGGAATGCGGCAAGCTGCTGCTTCTGGTGAAGGACAAGCGGGGCGAGCTGCTGGTCTGCCCGGACCGGGAATGCGGCTTCCGCAAGCGCACCACCCAGGTCACCAACGCCCG
>CAMNHH010000179.1 GCA_946539175.1 uncultured Clostridia bacterium
CCGTCTCCGACTTCGACGACGAGGAGAAGAAGAGACAGTATTCCATCAAGACCTCCGTGATCCCCGTGGAATACAACAAGACCAAGCTGAATATCCTGGACAACCCCGGCTACTTCGACTTCGCCGGTGAAGTGGTCCAGTCCCTCCGGGTGGCGGATTCCGGCGTCATCGTGCTGACCGCCAAGTCCGGCATCGCCGTCGGCACCGAGAAGGGCTGGAAGGCTCTGGCCGACCGGGAGCTGCCCGCGATGTTCTACGTCTCCAAGCTGGACGAGGAGCACGCCAACTTCTTCGGCACCCTGCAGAGCATGCGGGATACCTTCGGCGCCTCCGTCATTCCCTTCACCTTCCCCATCCTGAACGGCGAGCAGCCCGTGGGCGTGGTGGATCTCATCGAGAAGAAGGCCTACGACGCCAACGGCAATGAGATCGCCCTCCCCGCCGACGCCGAGGAAAAGATCGAAGAGTACACCATGGAGCTCAACGAGCAGGTGGCCGAGACCGACGAGGAGCTCATGGAGAAGTTCTTCATGGAAGAGCCCTTCACCGAGGAAGAGCTGGCCAAGGGCATCAAGAACGGCATCGCCACCCGTACCATCACCCCCGTGTTCTGCGGCTGCTCCAGCACCGGCCTGGGCGTCAACCCCCTGATGGCCAACCTGGTGAAGTACGCGCCCTCTCCCCTGGAGGGCAAGCCCATGGTCACTGTGGACGAAGAGGGCAACGAGGGCGAGTTCAAGCTGGATCCCGCCGGCAGCCCCATGGCCTTCGTCTTCAACACCATGTCCGACCAGTACGGCAAGAACTCCTACTTCAAGGTCATCTCCGGCGACATTGAGGACACGCTCACTGTGGTCAACGGCCGCACCGGCGCCAACGAGAAGCTGGGCAACACCTTCTTCCCCCGCGGCAAGGACAACATGAAGACCTCCAAGGTCTGCTGCGGTGACATCGGCGTGTTCACCAAGCTGACCTCTGTCCGCACCGGCGACACCCTGGGTCTGGCCGGCAAGGTCGTGAACCTGAAGCCCATGGAGTACGACGAGCCCTGCTACCGCATGGCCATCTACGCCAAGACCAAGGGCCAGGAGGACAAGGTCGCCGCCGGCCTCGTGAAGCTGAACGAGGAAGACGCCTCCTTCACCTACGGCAACGACCCCGAGACCAAGGAGCTGATCATCGCGGGCGTCTGCGACATCCATCTGTCCGTCATCATCGCCAAGCTGGCCTCCAAGTACAAGGTCGAGGCTGAGCTGCGGCCCGCCAAGATCGCCTACCGTGAGACCATCATGGGCAAGGTCGAGCAGCACGGCCGTCACAAGAAGCAGTCCGGCGGCCACGGCCAGTTCGGTGACGTCTACATCCGCTTCGAGCATCAGGATGAGCAGGACGACATGATCTTCGTCGACGAGACCGTGGGCGGCTGCGTGCCCAAGAACTTCATTCCCTCCGTTGAGAAGGGTCTGCGGAACTGCATCAACAAGGGCGTTCTGGCCGGTTACCCTGTGGTGAATCTGAAGGCCACGCTGTACTTCGGCTCCTCCCACCCCGTTGACTCCTCCGATATGGCCTTCCAGACCGCCGCCGGCATCGCCTACAAGGAAGGCCTGCCCCAGGCCCGTCCCACCATCCTGGAGCCCATCGGTGAGCTGAAGGTCTTCGTGCCCGACTCCTACACCGGTGACGTCATGGGCGACCTGAACAAGCGCCGCGGCCGCGTCATGGGTATGGGCGGCGGCACCATCGAGGCGGAAGTCCCCATGGGCGAAATGAGCTCCTACGCCATCGACCTGCGGTCCATGACCCAGGGCCGCGGCTCCTACAGCCTGAAGTTCGTCCGCTACGAGGAAGTCCCCCAGATGAACCAGGCCAAGATCATCGCTGACGCCAAGAAGGACGAAGAGGAATAATTCCACAGAATACCGAACCGTGGGAGGCCGCCCGGCCTCCCACGGTTTGCTTGACAGGCATGATATAATAATAGAAAAATGTCTTTTCCGACCTGGAGGCTCCCCTATGAAAAAACTGCTGCTGATCATGAATCCCGCTGCCGGCACCAAGAAGGCCAATCCCCACCTGCCGGAAATCCTGTCCGCCTTCCAGCGGGGCGGCTATCTGAGCCAGTGCTTTATGACCCAGAAGCACGGAGACGGCGCGGCTCTGGCTTCCGCCTTCGGCGGGAAGGTGGATCTGATTGTCTGCATCGGCGGCGACGGGACCTTCAACGAGGTCATCTCCGGCACGGTCAAGGCGGGCCACAAGACCCCCATCGGCTACATTCCCGCCGGTTCCACCAATGACTTTGCCGCCAGCCTGGGTCTGTCCAAGCATGTGATCCAGGCCGCCCAGGACATTGTGGCGGGCCGCCCCCGGTCCTTTGACGTGGGCCGCTTCCGGGACCGCTATTTCACCTATGTGGCCTCCTTCGGGGCCTTCACCAAGACCTCCTACGCCACCTCCCAGAGCGTCAAAAACGCCTTGGGCCACCTGGCCTACATCCTGGGTGGAATCAAAGAGCTGTCCTCCCTGCACCGCTACCACGTGGCCATAACCCTGGACGGCGGAGCCCGGGAGGAGGGGGACTACATCTTCGGCGCCGTCAGCAACTCCACCTCCGTGGGCGGCATTCTGACTCTGGACCCGGAGATCGTGGACATGAACGACGGCATGTTTGAGCTGCTGCTGGTGAAATATCCCAAAAATCCCGCCGAGCTGGCCGAGGTGGTGCTGGCCCTGAGTACCCAGCAATACGACTCCCCCTCCCTGGTCTTCCGGCCCGCCAGCCGCCTGCTGGTGGAGGCGGACCCCGGCATGGACTGGACCCTGGACGGAGAATTCGCCAAGGGAAGCACCGACGTGGAGATCACAAACCTTCACAGCGCCGTGAATATCATGGTGAACTGACAGACGCCGTCAGTCCGGAGGAAAACAGCTATGAAGAACACCACTCTCTGCTACATCGAACAGGACGGCGCCTATCTGCTGCTGCACCGTGTCAAGAAGGAGCGGGACGTGAACCGGGACAAGTGGGTCGGTATCGGCGGCCATTTTGAGGAAAACGAGAGCCCCGAGGACTGCGTGCTGCGGGAGGCCCTGGAGGAGACGGGGCTGCATCTGCAAGCGCCCCGCTACTGCGGCATCGTCACCTTCGTCTCCGACCGCTGGGAGGGGGAATACATGCATCTGTTTCACGCCGAGCGCTTCTCCGGCAGGCTGAAGGACTGCGACGAGGGCGTGCTGGAGTGGGTCCCTAAGGAAGCGGTCCGCAGTCTGCCCCAGTGGGCGGGTGACCGGATTTTCCTGGGCTTGATGGAGCGCCGGGTCCCCTTCTTCTCCCTGAAGCTCCGCTATGAGGGCGAGGCTCTGCGGGAAGCGGTGCTGAATGGTGTTGTTCTTGAAATTTCATAGAAAAAACCTTGACAATTCAAAGAACTTATGATAGAATTTATAAGCTGATTGTGTCAGGAAAGCTGCGGGTGTAGTATAACGGCTAGTACAACAGCCTTCCAAGCTGTGGGCGTG
>CAMNHH010000180.1 GCA_946539175.1 uncultured Clostridia bacterium
CACATCAACAACATGTACAAGCAGGACTTCTACTGGACCTGGGACAAGACCGACGACGAGATCGCCGCGGTCTTCGCCGTGGCCGACGCCCTGCGGGATCTGCGGGAGCACAACAAGTCCACCCGGATCTTCAACTCCGGCCTGGGCATCTCCCTGTTCCGGGACAATTCCACCCGGACCCGCTTCTCCTTCGCCTCCGCCTGCAATCTGCTGGGCCTGGAGGAGCAGGTGCTGGATGAGAAGAAATCCCAGATTGCCCACGGCGAGACCGTCCGGGAGACCGCCAACATGGTCTCCTTCATGGCGGACGTCATCGGCATCCGGGACGATATGTACATCCACCAGGGCCACGCCTACATGAAGACCTTCATGGACGCCCTGGAGGACGGCTACCGGGACGGCATCCTGGAGCAGCGGCCCACCCTGGTGAATCTCCAGTGCGACGTGGACCATCCCACCCAGTGCATGGCGGACATGCTCCACGTGATCCACCACTTCGGCGGCGTGGAAAATCTGAAGGGCAAGAAGGTGGCCATGACCTGGGCCTACTCCCCCAGCTACGGCAAGCCCCTCTCCGTGCCCCAGGGCGTCATCGGCCTCTTCACCCGCTTCGGCATGGACGTGGTGCTGGCCCATCCCGAGGGCTACGACGTCTTCCCCGAGGTGGAGGACATCGCCCGGCAGAACTGCGCCAAGTACGGCTCCAGCTTCACCAAGAGCAACAGCATGGAGGAGGCCTTCCGGGACGCGGACATCGTCTACCCCAAGTCCTGGGCTCCCTTCGCCGCCATGGAGGAGCGCTCCGCCCTCTACTCCCAGGGGGACCAGGCCGGCATCGACGCGCTGGAAAAGCGGCTGCTGGCCCAGAACGCCACCCATAAGGACTGGACCTGCTCCGAGGAGATGATGAAAAAGACCAGGGACGGCAAGGCCCTGTATCTGCACTGCCTGCCCGCCGACATCTCCGGCCTCAGCTGCCCCGAGGGCGAGGTGGACAACTCCGTCTTCGACCGCTACCTGGTGCCGCTGTACAAGCAGGCCTCCTACAAGCCTTACATCATCGCGGCCATGATTTTCCTGGCCCAGGTGAAGGATCCGGTCCGGGCCCTGATGGCCCTGGACGCGGCGGATAACAAGCGCAAGCTCTTTTAATTCATCAACGACGCAAGCAGAGAGGAAGAAAGCAAAATGGCAAAACGCATCGTCATCGCTTTGGGCGGCAACGCCCTGGGCAAAACCCCCTATGAACAGCTGAAGCTGGTGGAAGAAACCGCCAAGCCCATCGTGGATCTGATCGCCCAGGGCAACGAGGTCATCATCGCCCACGGCAACGGCCCCCAGGTGGGCATGATCAATCTGGGTCTCAGCACCGCCGCCGAGGCCGGCGCCATCAAGTCCGACATGCCCTTCCCCGAGTGCGGGGCCATGAGCCAGGGCTACATCGGCTATCACCTGCAGAACGCCATCGGCAACGAGCTGGCGGCCCGGGGGATCCAAAAGGACGTGGCCACCATCGTCACCCAGGTTCTGGTGGACGAGGCCGATCCCGCCTTCCAGCATCCCACGAAGCCCATCGGCTCCTTCTACGACAGGGAGACCGCCCAGCGCATCGCCGCCGAGAAGGGCTATACCATGGTGGAGGACGCGGGCCGGGGCTATCGGCAGGTGGTTCCCTCCCCCAAGCCGGTGGACGTGATTGAGAAGAACATGGTCAACGCTCTGGTGGATCAGGGCTTCGTGGTGATCACCGTGGGCGGCGGCGGCATCCCCGTCATCCGCAAGGACGGCAAGCTGCTGGGCACCCCCGCCGTCATCGACAAGGACTTCGCCTCCGCCAAGCTGGCGGAGCTGGTCCACGCGGACGCCCTGGTGATCCTGACGGCTGTGGACCGGGTGGCCATCAACTGGGGTAAGCCCGATCAGACTGCGCTGGACAGCATGACCGTTGCCGAGGCCGAGCGTTACTGCGACGAAGGCCATTTTGCCCCCGGCTCCATGCTCCCCAAGGTGAAGGCAGCCATCTCCTTCGCCCGCACCGGCGGGGAGGCCATCATCGCCTCTCTGGAGAATGCCGGCAAGGCGGTCCGCGGCGAGAGCGGCACGGTCGTCCGCAAATAAATCTGAACCAATTTACAACGCCGGGGCCCCATCGGGGGCTCCGGCGTTGTTGATTTCCTATCCCTTAACGATCACTTCTGTAAAAACCGGCTCAGCCAATTCCGAAACGGCCGCCCCGTGATCCTTGGGGATCCCGATCAGGATATGCCATCCTGCCAAGTCGGCGGTCCCGTTTTCCGCCCTCAGCCGTTGGATCTCCGGCTGAAGCACGTACTGTTTCCCCTCCGTTTGGGAGGGCGTGACCTTTACACCGGTCACCTCAAGCCGGTTGGATCCGCTGCTCTCGCTCACAACGACGACAAGCAGGTCGTTCTCCGCGAAGAAAGCCTCGTCGTACCGATTCGCCAGCCGGGCCAGCTCTGGGCAGGTCTCCTCCGTGTAGCTCCGCAGCGCCTCGGCGGAGGAGAGCCAGAAGAGCTTCTCAAATTCTCTGTCCGCATTGAACTCGTCCGTCCTGAGGTACTGGACGTCCGTTACGATCCCCATGTTATCGGCGGGTCCGGAGGGCTCTGCGGATCCTGCATGCCCGGCGCATCCGGCCAGTCCCAGGGCCGGCAGCAGGCAGAGCAGCAGCACCGCCGGCACGCGCTTCAGATTTTTGAACATTATGATTCCTCCTCCCGGCTTGAAGCCGTTTTGCGTTCGGTATTATGACGACGCCCCGGCGGGATAGTTCCCGCGCACCGCGTTTAATCGCGATTTGCCGCGCTGACGCGCAATTGAGAATTAAGAAGTGAAAATTGAGAATGAAAGGTGAAGGCAGCCATCTCCTTCGCCCGCACCGGCGGGGAGGCCATCATCGCCTCTCTGGAGAATGCCGGCAAGGCGGTCCGGGGCGAGAGCGGCACTGTCGTTCGGAAGTAATCCGAACGTGCCGACGCGGCGGATCCCGGTGCGTCAGCCTTCCACAACAAGGACCGGACCCCGGCAGCGTGCTGTCGGGGTCCGGTTTTTCCATCGTGCGCCCATAGCGCGGGGCTCAATCCCGGGGCGGCAGCTCGTCGGGCCGGGGCTCCAAGCGGGTATCCAGGGGGAAAAGCTCCCGCTGGGGACCGCAGCCCAGGTCCGTGGTGGGCGTCACATAGTTGGGAAGCTCCAGGGCGTTCCCCACCTTGGGGATCTCTGTGATCCGTTTTCTGTTCTTTTTGGACATTTTTCATCCCTCCCGTCATAGCTTGCCCGTTTTTTTCCAAGCTATTCCCGCGCATATGAACAGACGAATCGAAGAAATACCTCCAATGGCAGAGGATGCAGGCTTCCAGAAAGAATCATGAAAAATCCCGAGTAATTATCCCCCGGCTAAGCCGGGGGCTTTTCATTTTCGGGCATAGCCCTTTC
>CAMNHH010000181.1 GCA_946539175.1 uncultured Clostridia bacterium
TTGATGGCTTCATTGATGATCCGCGTGGCTTCCTGTTCCGCGCTGCCGATCTGCTTTTCGGCCACTTTTTTGCGGTAGGACATGCCAACGAAGAAGAACAGAATGGCACTTATCACAATTCCTGCAAGAATCAGGACAATCGCTAACCATAAATCCATATACTCCGCACACCTCCTTTCCGAAAGAATTGGGTATGCCGAGAAAAAGAAATACCCGACCGGCCTTCCCCACAGGTCGGGGCGGGCAAACTAATCCACCGATTATTTTACCGGGAAACCATACGCTTGTCAAGGGTTAATTTATGTCAAACTTGATTTTTTACGGAATTGCCTGTATAATCAAAAAAGATGAAAGGAGGGAAGGGCCCATGATCCTGTCCTGTACCATGACCCGAAGCGCCAGGCTGCTCTCCGTTCTGCGGCGGGAGCTGCGGATCTCCGGCGGACTGGTGCGGCGGCTGAAGCCCCTGGACGCCTTCCGGGTCAACGGCGAGAGCGCCCACACCGATCGGCCGGTGGTTCCCGGGGACCTGGTGACGGTGACCATTGAGGAGCCGCCCCCGGATTTCCCGCCGGAGGAGGGCCCGCTCTCCATTCTCTATGAGGACGAGTGCCTGATCGCCCTGGACAAGCCCCAGGGGATCCTCGTCCACCCCAGCTTCTCCCGGCAGACCGGCACCCTGGCCAACTACCTGCTGGGCTACTACCGCCGCACGGGCCAGGCCTGCGCCGTCCACGTGCTGACCCGGCTGGACCGGGACACCATGGGGGTGGTGATCTTCGCCAAGAACGCCTGGGCCCACTGGCTTCTGATGGAGGAGCTGGAAAAGGGACGGATCGAAAAGGTCTACGAGGCTCTGACCCTGGGGGCTCCGGCGGAGGAGGAAAGTCTCATCGACCTGCCCATCGCCAAGCGGCCCAATCCCAGTCTGCTGCGCTGCGTGGATCCCGCCGGCAAGCCCGCCCGGACCCTCTGCCGGGTGCTGGAGCGGGGCGAGATCTGCCGCCTGGAGCTGCGGCCCCTGACGGGCCGCACCCATCAGCTCCGGGTCCATTGCTCCTATCTGGGCTTTCCGATTGTGGGGGATCCCCAGTACGGAACGCAGCGGGCGGAGGGCGAACTCCCGGGGGAGGCCGCCGGAGCCCAAGCGCCGACCGGGCAGCAGCTGGTGGCCCGGCGGGTCGCTCTGGATCACCCTCTGACCGGGGAGCGGATCAGCATCGTCTCCCGGATGGAGCTTCGGCGGGAAGCGGCAGGCAGCAGGGAATCAATCAGATAACAGGCTGTCAAATCGGATTGTTTGATACGCCGAGCAGGCTGCGGGAAGTCGCGTGACTTCCCGCAGCCTGCTTTTTTCTCGGACGGCTTCAGCGGACGACCCCGTCCAGCTCGCCCGCTTCCGTGAAGCGGATGCTGACCCGGTTGGGCAGACAGACGATGGGCGGGTCCGCGCTCCGCCATCCGCAGCGGACGCAGTCCCCGTCGGGGCAGGAGGCGGCGGTGACGGCCAGCCTGCCGTCCCGGACCGTCAGTTCGTTCCAGCCCTCGGCGGATTCGATCCGATACGCTCCGTCCTTGGAGAGATCGACGGTCCGCACCAGTCTGCCGTCCGCGTAGATCCTCGCGCTGCCGGCGGGCTTCGCCCCCAGGTACTGCCAGGCCACGATGCCCGCCAGGATCAGAAAAACCGCTCCAAAGAGCAGAATCCAGCTTTTGGTCTTCATGGGGCGATCACCCGGAAGGCGTCTCCCTGGGTCAGGTTCTCCAGGCCCGGGGTGAGCCAGATGCTGCCGTCAGCCTCCATCCAGACGGCCTCGAAGTCCCCCAGCCTCCGCCAGAGCGACTCGCCGGCCTCCCGGCCCAGGACGAAGAGGGCGGTGGAGAGGGCGTCGGCCCGCAGGCCGCTGTCGGCCACCACGGTGACGGCCCGGAGGCTCCCCCGGACGGGAGCCAGGGTCTTGGGGTCCAGAATGTGGCAGTAGCGGACCCCGTCCTGCTCAAAATAGCGCTGATAGTCCCCGGAGGTGACCACGGCCTTGGAGCCGGAGAGCTCCAGGGTCAGCAGATAGCGGCCCGCGTCGTCGGGGTCCTGGACCCCCACCACCCAGGGACTGCCGTCGGGCTTGGAGCCCACGGTCTGGATGTTGCCCCCCAGGGAGAGGATCCCGGAAAGCCCGTCCTCCTCGATCCTGGCCCGGCAGACGTCCGCGGCGTAGCCCTTGGCCAGGGCGCCGAAGTCCAGCTCCGTCCCGGCGGGAAGGCTGACGCTCACGCCCTCCCGCAGCTCGATCTTGTCCATGCCCACCCGCTCCCGCAGGGCCTCCAGCGCGGCGGCCTCGGGCACGCGCTTGTTGTCGGTGGTGAAGCCCCAGGCCCGGGACGCCGGCAGCAGGGTCACGTCCAGGGCCCCGCCGGTCTGCTCCGAGACAGCCAGCGCCTCCGCCGTGAGGCGGAGAATCCGGGGCTCCTCCGAGTGGCCGCTGCTGTTGAGGGCGCTGAGATCGCTGTCCGGGTCCGTGGCGGAGAGGCTCCGGTCCAGCTCGTTCAGCCGGGCGGTCAGGGCCGCCATGGTCTTCCCGTCGCTGTCTCCGTAGAGCCGCAGATCCATCTGGGTGTCCATGGCCCAGATGGAGCGCTCGGAGGCCTGGGCCCGGGGATTTCCCCCCGCGTCCGGCAGCAGATTGCAGGCGGAGAGGAGAAGGGCAAATACCAGCAGGATCGGCAAGCATTTCAGTTTCATACTACACCTCTGAGTTTTTCAGGCTTCATTCGTCCCGCAGGGCCATTTCGATATAGGGATTGCCCGCCCGCTCCGCGTCCAGGTCGGTGCTATCCCCGTGGCCGGGGTAAAGGCTGTAATTGCCCGGCAGGGCCGCCAGACGGCGGAGGGAGGCGGCCATCTGCTTCCAGCTGCCGCCGGGCAGGTCCGTGCGGCCGCAGGAGCCCGCAAAGAGGGTGTCGCCGGTGAAGAGGGCCTCCCCCTCCTCGCACAGAAAGCAGACGCTGCCGGGGGTATGGCCCGGGGTGTGGAGCACGGTGAAGCGCATCCCGTCGAAGTCCAGGCTCTGGCCGTCGGCCAGCTCCCGGTCGAAGCGGAGCCCGTGGGTCAGCCAGCTGGGCAGGGCCCGATCCGCCGGATGGCAGTACACCGGCGCCGGCCAGCGGGCCAGCAGCCGGCCCAGGTCGCCCCCGTGGTCGAAGTGGCCGTGGGTCAGCAGAATGGCCCGGGGCGTCAGGCCGAAGGCCGAGATCCGGGCCTGTACCAGCGCCGCGTCGTCGCTGGGGTCGATGACAACGGCGGCCTTGGTCTCTTCTTTATATAAAATATAGCAGTTGGTCCCGATGGAACCGACGGTCAGGGATGTGCGTTTCATATTCGTGATCCTTTTCGTCATATTTGGATTTGTCGGGCTCCTCCGTAGGGGCCGATG
>CAMNHH010000182.1 GCA_946539175.1 uncultured Clostridia bacterium
AAAAACTATCCGAAAGATTTAGAGGAGTACGAACAGGATACGCAAACGGATGAACAGCCGGACGAAGAACCGCTCCAGGTTCATCCCATTATCTCTGTGATAAAATTTCTCCCTCTGGTTTTATTTGCGTCCCTTGTCCTGTTCCTGAAATTTGACCTTCTTCTGGCAGCGCCGATTTCGACCTTTGCCGCGATTCTCGTCTATATGCTGACGACCAAGGTCTCCTTCGAGGGCGCTTTTGACCAAGGCATAGAAGCTACCAAAAAAATCATCTTGATTTTCTTTATCCTGATGTTTGCCACCACCGTAGCGGAGTGCTTTATGCGGACAGGCGTCGGCGCGTCCATGATAAAAATCGCTCTGCTGCTGGGTATTACCGGTCGAAGCGTCGCTGTCGTATCCCTGCTGGTCACCTGTATCATTTCCTTTGCCACCGGCTCCTCCTGGGGTACGTTCGCGGCCTGTGCGCCAATCTTTCTTTGGCTGAGCCATATCGTTGGAGGCAACCCGATCCTCACCGTCGGCGCCATCGCCGGCGGCGCCTGCTTCGGTGACAACATCGGCATGATCTCCGACGTCACCTTCCTGAGCTGCCATATGCAGGACGTCAAAATCATTGCCCGAGTCAAGCATCAAGTCTTCTGGTCTTTGGGCTGTGTCCTGCTCTCTGCTGTTGTCATTTACCTGTTCAGCCTGCAGCTTCCCAACACAGCCGGAGATCCCTCCGGGATTTTCGCCACCATTCCCGAGCAGACCTTTGCGGATCTGGAGGCCGAACGCCCTTCCGCCGCCATCATGCTGACACAGGTTCGTGACGGCGTCCCGTATTACATGGTGATTCCCGTGATTATCGTGATCGGCCTCAGCTTTATGGGCTGCCACACCCTGCTGTGTCTCGGCTCGGGCATTCTCTCTTCCCTCTTGCTGGGCACGATTGCCGGAACCGTCGGCTTCTCCAGTTGGTTTGCTTCCGACGGCCCGATCTACTCCGGTTTCGCGGACGCGGGCAGCTGGGTCATCATCATGGTCATGTGGGTCTCCGTCTTCGCCGGCGTCATGAATGCCATGAAGACCTTTGACCCGCTGAAACGGATGGTCGTCCGGATGTCCCGCAACGTGCACCATCTGATGGGCTGGTGCTCCGTCCTGTGTCTGCTGGGCAATGCGGCCCTGGCAGACGAGAGCGCGCAGGTCACAACCATGTCTCCCATTATCCGGGAGCTGGTAGAGCAGAACACCGAATGCGATACCAAGGAGGACGCCTACCAGCTGCGGGTCAAGCTGGCAACCTTTACCTCCTCCATGGGCATCTACGGCTCAGAGCTGATTCCCTGGCACTGTTTCCCGGTTTTCTTTGCCTCCATCGCAACCACGGTGTATCCGCTTTATAACTTTACGCCGGTTGATATCATTCGGCTGAACTTCACCAGCTTTATCATGATTGGCTCGATCCTGATTCTGACCTTTACCGGCTGGGACCGCTTCATTCCGAATTTTGGTCTTCCCAAGTCCGCAAGGCTGATAAAGCGCTCCGCCCGGATCTGAATCAGATCTGACCGCTTCCGCGTATCGATCAGCGATCCGCCTTTTCCTCCCGGCTGCTTCTGGCGGCCGGGAGTTTTTACGGGACGAAAACACAGGAATATCGGTAAAATAGACAAATAATGTATCCAAAATAGAATTGTTGCTTTACAAAAGTTATAACTTGTGTTAAAATTTTATATGTAATTCAGGCTTCCAGTCCTGTGTCCCGTCTGATAATCTGTGCATGGAAAGGTTGGTTTCTCGCTCTATGGAAGAAAAGAAAGCAGTACAGCAAACGGAACGAAAGCCGCAGCCCAAATTTTGGCAGGCGCTGATCGTTCTGCTCGTTACCGTCGGGATTATCGCGTATTCCCTGATCGTCGCCAAGACGGACAGCGTCCACGTCGCCCTCTTCCTCGCCACCTGCGTCGCGGTCCTCATGTCCCTCATCATCGGCTTCAAGTGGTCGCATCTCGAACAGCTGATGATCGAGAGCATCCGCAAGTCCCTGCAGTCCATTATGATCCTGCTGGTCATCGGTATGCTGACCGGCGTCTGGATGCTCTCCGGCGTCGTCCCCTCCATGATCTACTACGGTCTGCAGATCATGCGGCCCTCCTTCTTTCTGGCCGCCGTTATGATTATCTGCTCCATCTCCTCTGTCGCCACAGGCTCTTCCTGGAGCACGGCTGCCTCCATGGGTATCGCCTTCCTGGGCATCTCCCACGGCCTGGGCATCAATCCCGCCATCACTGCCGGCGCCATCATCTCCGGCGCCTACTTCGGCGATAAGCTGTCTCCCCTCTCCGACACCACCAACCTGGCTCCCGCCATGGCCGGTACGGACGTCATGACGCACGTCAAATTCATGCTGATCCCCACGGGCGTCACCTATGTGATTGCCCTTGCGGCGTTCGCGCTGATGCCTCTGGTCGCCAACTGGTTCCCCGCGTTCCAGAAGGTGTTCTACACCGGCAGCGTCGGCGCCGGCGATATGAGCGCCGCCAGAGCACTGGGCGAAGCGGTGAAGGATAACTTCAACATCAGCCCCCTTCTGCTCCTGCCTCCTGTGGTGGTCATCGTTGCCATCGCCCTGAAGCTCCCCGCCATCCCCGGTATCACCCTGGGCGTCTTTGCAGGCGCTATTATGGGCCTGGTTTTCCAGAAGGACTGCTCCTTCGGCGAAATCCTCAACGTCAGCTTCGGCGGCTATACCATGCAGGAAGGTTATGAATTTGCCTCCACCGCTTACTCAGCAGAGATCCGCGAAACCGTGAACTCCGCAATCCGGGAGCTGCTTGACGGCCGGGGCGGCGTCAGCGCCATGGGCGATACCATTTCCCTGGTCCTGATCGCCATGATGTACGGCGGCGTCATGGAAGGCACCGGTATGCTGGCCAAGCTTGTGGGCTGGATTAAGAAATATGTGAAGACGCCGGGCTCTGTGGTCGCCATCACAGAGGGAACCTGTATTTTCTCCAACGTTGCCATGCCCGACCAGTATGTCTCCATCGTGGTCGGCGGGCGGATGTACGGCGAGGACTATGAAAAGATGGGGCTCTATCCCGCGACCCTGTCCAACGCTCTGGAGAGCTCCGCCACCATCACCTCCGCCCTGGTTCCCTGGAACACCTGCGGCGCCTATATGACTGACACCCTCGGCATCAAGATCTGGGGCGCCGGCGGCTACGGCCCCTGGGCCATCTTCAACTGGCTGATGCCGATTATGAACATCATTCTGGCCTATATGGGCATCGCCGTTGCCGACAAGGACGGCGTCCGTCTGCGCAAGAAGAAGAAACTGGCAAAGAAAGCGCAGAAGAGTTAAAAGCGTCGATCCATTCATCATCGATCAGAAACCGGGGTTTTGAAATAAACCCCGGTTTCTAAAAAATA
>CAMNHH010000183.1 GCA_946539175.1 uncultured Clostridia bacterium
CAATTGTTTCCAGGCGCCCCTACGCGTAGCTGTGAATGCCCGGCAGGAAGGTGTTTACGCCCACGTAGGTGAACATGACGCAGACGAAGCCTGCCACGGCGAAGACGGCGGCGGCCCTGCCCCTCCAGCCCCGGCGGATCCGCAGGTGCAGGTAGACGGCGTAGACCAGCCAGGTCACCAGGGACCAGGTCTCCTTGGGGTCCCAGGACCAGTAGGAGCCCCAGGCCTGCTCGGCCCAGATGGCGCCGGTGATGATCGTAAAGCTGAGGAACAGCAGCCCCAGGCAGACGGAGCGGTAGGAGATCAGATCCAGCTTCTCCTTAGCGGGGACGTGCTGGTCCCAGAAGGCGTTTTTCCCCATTCTGTCCCGCACCAGGAAGATGATGCCCAGCACGAAGCTGACCCCGAAGGCGCCGTAGGCGATAATGGCGGTGGAGACGTGGAAGCCCAGCCAGCTGGAGCGCAGGGAGGGCATCAGATCCTTGACCTCCTTGCTCTGCATGGCGGCGTAGCCGATCAGCAGCAGGATCACCGGCACGGCGAAGGTGCCGATCACCGGAAACCTGAAGCGCCAGATGAAGAGCAGACTCACCAGGCAGAGGCCCCAGGCGAAGCTGGTGGAGAACTCATACTGGTTGGTCATGGGCAGGCGGCCCGCGCCGATGCCCCGGCAGACCAGGGCGACGCTGTGCAGCAGCAGACCCAGGATCTGGATCCCGGCGGCAATCTTCGCCACCCCGTCCTTTTTCAGGGCGACAAAGAGGAAATAGAAGATCATGGCGGCGAAGTAGAGGCAGATCACGATGTAGAAGAGTACGCTTTCGACGTTGAGAAGATTGGTCATGGGTTTCACTCCCGTTCCACTTTTTGTATTATTTTGGAGCCGCCCACACGGGCGGGGAAATGCGGGGACAAGTAACAAGTAATAGGTAATAAGTTTATAGCGGCTTGTTCCTTATTGCTTATACCTTATTCCTTTTCTCCAGGCGGGAAGCGTGGGGCGTCGGGGACGCCGCCCCCTACGGCGGGAAGGTCCCGTATCTGTCATTGCGAGGGCCGGTACAGCCCGTGGCCCTGGCTTCGCGTCGCCGTAACCCCCGTCCTTTTTCCAATGTTTTCAAATGGCAATTTGAAAACACCTCAATTTTCAATTCTCAATTCTCAATTTTCAATTCGCCCGCCGCGGGCGGGGTGTGGCGGTCAATGACCGCCGCTACGGGCGGGTGCGGGCGGGGGTGGCCGCTTCCCGGACCCGGTCGGCGTAGAGGGCGCCGCCCTTGGGGGAGCTGCCCCGGACGGTCCAGGTCCCGTCCTCCTCCCGGACGGCCCAGAGCTTCCGCAGCTGCAGGTAGAAGGCCAGCAGCAGGCCCAGCAGAGTGACGACGCCGCCCAGGAAGGCCAGGGGGGTGAAGCGGTCCCGCTTGATCTGCAGCAGGGTGTAGCTTTGGGACTCGGAGAAGCTGACCTCATAATTGGGGCCCAGCTCCGGGATGCTCTCCCCCGCGCCCTGGACGTTCATGGTGTAAAATTCGTCCCCGACGTAGATCATATAGGCGTAGCCGGGGGCCGCGGTCTCTGCGCCCGCCTCGTCCCGGAGGACGGACCGAAGCTGCACGTAGAGGGGCGTCTGCAAAATCAGGGCGCTGTCTCCCTGGCAGACCCAGGTTTCCTGGAGGAGCTCCCCGTCCTTCCGCACCGTCAGCTTCGCCGCGTCGCCCATGGAGTTCTGGTAGATCCTGAAGCCGAAGGCGGAGCCGGGGTGGTTGACGCTGGCGCTGGTGTCCTCCGCCAGGGGGGCGCTTTCATCGGACAGATCCAGCAGACTCAGATCGGCGGTGTACTGCTCCGCAAAGCCGTTCTCCGCCCGGTCCACCCGGAAGTCCCGGATGCGCAGGGCGTATTGGGTGTCGCCCACCCGCTTGGTCTCGCCGGGGACCCCGTAGACCGTGTACTCCTCCTTGGTCATCTGCCCCAGGGCAAAGCCCAAAATCAGCAGCAGGATGCCCAGGTGGCAGACCCAGGCGCCCCAGAGCCCGGCCCGGTTCTGCACCGCGATCCGCAGGGTGCGGCCCGCTTCATCCGTCGTCTCCTTCGCCCTGGGCATACGGAGCCTGGCAAAGAGGGGCTCCGGGTCCCGCACGCCCGTCAGCTCCACGCAGGGCGTCCCCAGGTGGGCGGGATCGTCGGCCTGTTTGCCGCGCCGGAGCAGCTGGGGCAGACGGATCAGATTGCAGAGCAGCAGATTGCCGCAGAGGAATGCGGTGATCAGCACAAACCACCAAGCGTGGTACACGTCGTCCAGCCCCAGGCCCAGGATCAGCCCGGCGCTCCGCTCCGAATACAGCTCCGCGTACTGCTCATAGCTGAGGCCCTGGGTGATGAAGCTCCCCCCGGCGCAGGCCAGGATCAGCACCACCAGCAGAAGAATGGCAAACTGCATGGAGCCTAAAAATTTCCAGATCTTTTTCATTTTGAGTGTCCTCTCGATGAAGTATCCCTTGTGAGATGGGAAGGATCTCTTGTTGGATATGAAGGGTCCCTTGCGGGATAGGAAGCATGGCCTGCGGCCATATGGACAAAGCCTGTCAGTTCTATCCAATCTTGCGAAGCAATACTTCATCCGCGAAGCGTGCTTCATATTTGCGACAGCAAATACTTCATACCGATGCAATAACGGCAGAGCTTGGATGCTCTGCCGTTATTGTATCGGTTTTTTCCGGAATTGTCAATTCTCAATTCCAAGCAGGGCCATGCCCTCGGCGATTTTGGCGTCCGCGGTGTCCAGGCAGCGGTTGGCCAGCTCGGAGTTGTGGGCGCCCTCGGCGTTCTCCACGTAGCAGAAGTCGAAGAACCACTGGGCCTCCCGGTAGAGCCTGCGGATCTCGTTCAGCTCCTCCTCGGTCCTGGCGCCGGGCGCGCCCTGCTGGAAGGCCTCGTTGGCGCCAGCCAGGGCGTCCTTGAAGGCGGAGAGCTTGTTGCCGGTCTCGGTCTCCCGGGTGGTGATCTGGTCCTGGATCCGGTGGACCATCTGGGCCATGTTGGTCTCGCCGTGGCACTTGGCGCAGCTCTCCAGAATGGCGGGGCTGTCCAGGGGACTCACCAGCTCATGGCTGTGGTAGACGGTGCCGTCCTCGTTCAGCTTGATCTCCATGTGGCAGTCGGCGCAGTTGAGGCCCTCGGCGGCGTGCTTGCCCTGCAGATAGGTCTCCATCTCGGGGTGCTGGGCCTTCAGCATCCGGGCGCCGGTGCTCTCCTGGGTCCAGTCGGCAAAGCCCACGGTGCCGTCGGGCAGAACCATGCTGTCGTAGTACGCCAGAATGGCCTCGGGGGTCATGGCCTCCACGCTGCCGTAGGGCATCATGGTCTCCTTGTCGGTGGGGGTGAAGTAGTACTCGATGTGGCACTGGCCGCAGCTCAG
>CAMNHH010000184.1 GCA_946539175.1 uncultured Clostridia bacterium
ATCTCGCCGCCCACGGAGGTCCAGGCCAGACCGTTCACCAGACCCACGGGGTCCTCCTCGGGGAGCCGGTCCGGCAGGTATTTGCGGATGCCCAGATACTTCTCCAGATTGGCGGAGCTGACGCTGACCCGGGTGTTCTCCGGGTTCTCGATCAGCTCCATGGCGGCCCGGCGGCAGATCTTGGCCAGCTCCTGCTCCAGGCGGCGGACGCCGGACTCCCGGGTGTAGCAGGCGATGATCTCCCGCAGGGTGCTGTCCGGCACCCGGAGCTGGGTCTTCTTCAGCCCGTGGCGGGTCTTCTGCTTGGGCAGCAGATGGTTCCTGGCAATCATCACCTTCTCCTCATCGGTGTAGGAGTCCAGATAGATGACCTCCATCCGGTCCAGCAGGGGCCGGGGGATGGTGTCGTCGGTATTGGCGGTGGTGATGAACATACACTTGCTCAGATCGAAGGGGAGCTCCAGGAAATTGTCCCGGAAGCTGCTGTTCTGCTCCGGGTCCAGCACCTCCAGCAGCGCGGAGGCGGGATCGCCCCGATAGTCGGAGCCCAGCTTGTCGATCTCGTCAAAGAGGATCAGGGGGTTGTTGCTCTTGACCTGGGCCAGGGCGGCCAGGATGCGGCCCGGCATGGCGCCGATGTAGGTCTTCCGGTGGCCGCGGATTTCAGCCTCATCGTGGACGCCGCCCAGGGAGATGCGGGCCAGCTTCCGGTTCAGGCAGCCGGCGATGGAGCTGGCGATGGAGGTCTTGCCCACGCCGGGAGGCCCAACCAGGCAGAGGATCTGCCCCCGGTTCTCCGGGGCCATCTGCCGCACTGCCAGAAACTCCAGGATCCGCTGCTTTACCTTCTCCAGGCCGTAGTGGTCCTGGTCCAGCAGCTTCCGGGCCTGGTCGATGTTCAGACGCTCCTTGGTGGAGCTGTTCCAGGGCAGCTCCAGGGCCACGTCCAGATAGTTGCGGATCACCGTGGCCTCAGAGGAGCCGAAGGGCTGCTTCCGCAGACGCTTGACCTCCTTCAGAAGCTTTTCCTCCGCCTCCTTGGGGAGCTTGAGGGCCTTGATCTTCTCCTCATAGTCGTCTGTGTCGTCCTCTTCCTCCCCCAGCTCCTGGCGAATGGCCTTCATCTGCTCCCGCAGATAGTAATCCCGCTGGTCCTTGTTCATGCTTTCCTGGGCCTTGTCCTGCATTTCCTCCTCAATGCCCAGGATATCCAGCTCCCGGTCCATGAGTCGGTTGCAGCGGTAGAGCCGCTTGACGGGGTGCAGCTGGTTCAGCAGGCTCAGCTTGTCCTCATAGCGGAAGGACGCGGCCTGGGCGGAGATGTCGCTGACCACGCCGGGGTCCTTGCTGGCCATCATGCGGAACATCTCCTCATGCAGAGGCCGCTGGCTCAGCTCCATATACTCTTCAAACAGACGGTAGGCCGTCCGCATCAGCGCCTCGATCCGGGGCGTGAGGGTCTGCTCCTCGTCCCGGAGGGTGACGATCCGGGCGCAGAGATAGGGCTCGGTCTTCAGAGCGCTCACCACCCGGGCCCGGCATTCGCCGCTGACCAGCAGCCTGGCCGCCTCGCCGGGGACCCGAACGATCTGCTTGATCTGGGCCACGGTGCCGATGGGGTTCAGGGCCTCAAAGTCCGGGTCGTTGTCCATGACGGAGCGCTGGGGCAGCAGCAGCACCCGCTGGTCCGTCTTCATGGCCTTCTCGATGGCGCGCAGGGACTTCTCCCGGCCCGCCTCGAAGTGCATGGTCACGTGGGGGAAGGTCACCAGGCCCCGGAGGGCGATGACGGGCAGCTGCTCATATTCGATTCGTTCTTCCATTTGTATGCCTCCTTTCGGGAGTTTGAAAAGGCACAGAAAAGGAGCATGGCTCCCCTTCTGTGCCAAGATCATTGTATTCAGGGAGCGGAAATACGCTTACGTTCCCCTCGTTCCAGCGCGGGAGCGCCGGTGCCGCGGACCGCCTCCTCCGTCACCGTCACACGGGTGATGCTCTTGTCGGAGGGAATCTCGTACATCACGGGCATCAGGATGCCTTCCATGACGGCCCGCAGGCCCCGGGCGCCGATCTTGCGCTCCACAGCCAGATCCGCCACAGCGTTCAGCGCCTCCGGCGTGAACTCCAGCTCCACCCCGTCGTAGGACAGGATCTGCTTGTACTGCTTGCACAGGGCGTTCTTGGGCTCGGTGAGGATCCGGACCAGATCCTCGTTGCTCAGATCGTGCAGGCTGGTGATCACCGGCAGGCGGCCCACCAGCTCGGGGATGATGCCGAACTTCAGCAGATCGTGGGGCTGGACCTGGCGGAACAGCTCGCCCACCTTCCGCTCCTTCTTGCTGGACAGCTGAGCGCCGAAGCCCAGAGCGCTGCGATCCACACGGCGCTCGATAATTTTGTCCAGGCCATCGAAGGCGCCGCCGCAGATGAAGAGAATTTTGGAGGTGTCGATCTGGATGAATTCCTGCTGGGGATGCTTGCGGCCTCCCTGGGGGGGTACGTTGGCGACGGTGCCCTCCACGATCTTCAGGAGGGCCTGCTGGACGCCCTCACCGGAGACGTCCCGGGTGATGGAGGTGTTCTCGCTCTTGCGGGCGATCTTATCCATCTCGTCGATGTAGATGATGCCCTGCTCGGCCCGCTCCACGTCGAAATCGGCGGCCTGGATCAGCCGGAGCAGGATGTTCTCCACGTCCTCGCCCACGTAACCGGCCTCGGTGAGGGTGGTGGCGTCGGCAATGGCAAAGGGCACGTCCAGGATCTTGGCAAGGGTCTGGGCAAAGAGGGTCTTGCCGGAGCCCGTGGGACCGATCAGCAGGATATTGCTCTTCTGCATCTCCACGTCGGAGTCCTCCCCGAAGTAGATGCGCTTGTAGTGGTTGTAGACCGCCACGGAAAGGGCGATCTTGGCCTCCTCCTGCCCGATGATATAGTTGTCCATGTACTCCTTGATCTCCTTCGGGGTCGGGAGCTTCTCGGGGTCATGCTGGAAGTGGTTTTCGGTCTCGTAGAGGTCCTCGCGGATCAGGCTGTTGCACAGATCCACGCATTCGTTGCAGATATAGACGTTGTTGGGGCCGGACATCATCCGCTTGACCTGCTCCTGGCGCTTGCCGCAGAAGGAGCAGCGAATGGTTTTTTCACTTGCCAACTCGGTCCCTCCTTTCAATTGAGGGTGCTATACGGGCTCCGCCTCCGGCGGAGCGGCGCGATTTTTCCCGCTCCGCGGGCGTGATCGCGCCCTGCGGCGCCGCGGGCTCAGCGGTGGTCGATGACCTTGTCGATGATGCCGTAGGCCAGCGCCTCCCGGGCGGTCATGAAGTTGTCCCGCTCGGTATCGGCGGCGATCTGCTCCAGAGGCTTGCCGGTATTGGCGGCCAGGATCTC
>CAMNHH010000185.1 GCA_946539175.1 uncultured Clostridia bacterium
AGTTGACGATGCGGTTGATCTTGTTCTTCATATCCTTTTCGATCTTGGCCTCCATGACCCCCATGGCCGCCACCGGCGCCTGGAGCCAGGCCAGGAAGTCCTCGATGGACTCACTCTGCTTGAAGTAGAGGATGGAGCTGCCGTTGCGGAGGGTGGCCTTGGGGGCAAAGCCCAGGTCCATCAGCAGCCGCTCCGTCTCCCGGCTCACCTTGTGGTGGTTGGTGGCCAGCTCCAGATGGTAGCGCTTGGCCGGGTCCGTCACAGAGCCACCCGAGAGAAAGGCCCCCCGCAGGAAGCTGACCTGGCAGCAATCCTTCTCCAACAGGCCGTAGTTCACGTGGAGGGTGATGCTCTCGGCCGGGCTGTAGCCGATGGCTTCAAAGACCGCGGCGATCTTGGCCCGATCCGTCAGCAGCAGACAGTATTTGCTGCCCTCCTGGATCTCGTCAAAGTCCAGCTTGAAGGCCCGGCGAAACAACTGCGGAAGCCGGGCGGCAAAGGCCTCGCTCTCCGTCACGATCTTGATCTGCTCCGGGCTGACGCTGCCGCAATAAAGCAGCACCCCGCTGGCCTCCGCCAGCGCGCAGCATTTTTTATTGATGTAATCCTTGCAAAGCTCCGCCTTTGCGTCGGAAGAAAAAGACACGGCAGCCACCTCCGGGGTCGTACGAAAGAATCGATCAGAAATACTCGTGAATCATCGGGGTGTTTTTCAATTTCGCGAATTGAAAATCGTTATTTTCCCGCGGTACTTCGGGTGGGGGCGGCGGGAAGGGCGTCCAGAAAGGCCTTTGCTTCCCGGAGGACACCGCGGGTGTTTTCAAAGGAAAGGGCGGAGAGGGCCGCTTCATAAGGCAGGAGCCTTGCGTCCGCAATCTCCCCCTCCCGGGGCCGCAGGGCTTGGTTTTCGTATTCCCCCAGGTAGTAAACCACCTGCTTCCAGGTTTTGGGCCGGTTCGGCAGGGGGAAGACGTTCACCGCCCGGAAGCCGGGCAGCAGCCGGATCCGGAGCCCGGTCTCCTCCTCCGCCTCCCGCAGCGCCGTGTCCCGGTCCGTCTCCCCCGCCTCGATATGGCCCTTCGGAAAGCCCGGGTTGCCGAATACGGAGCGGAGGATCACGAAGCGGGGCTCCCCCGCCTGTCTGGTAAACACCACGGCTCCGGCGGAATGCTCCAGAATCTTGTCCAGATCCCTGTGGAGCACCCGGACGGAAATTCCCTCCTCCTCCAGGGCCGCCGCCAGCCGCAGCGTCATGCTGACGGAGCGGTGCTTGCCCCCGGTGCAGCCCACGGCAATCAGCAGGGGCGTCTTCAGGGGGCTGTCATACTGTTCATAGAAAGCGATTCGCCGCCGCAGCATATCCAGACAGCTTTCAAAATAGGCCTCGGCCTCCGGAGTGGAGAACACGTAGTCCCGAACGTCCTGATCCAGGCCGGTTTTGTGCTTCAGCTCCTCCGCCCAGTAGGGATTCGGAAGCCCCCGGGTGCCGATGACGGTATCCGCTCCCTCCGGCTCGCCAAACAGGCAGCCGAAGGACATCAAAGTGATTTTGCTCATGTTCTGTTCCTCAAAATGGGATTTGGCGATCAGGCAATCGTTGAATCGGCAATCGGAGACGGAGAAGCGGCATTGTCTCGTCGTTCTCCTGTTGCCTGTTACCTGATGCCGATTGCCTCTCCCGCCAAATCCCGATTTACCAAATTCTGACCTCCGGCTCCAGCTCGATGCCGGACTTGGCCTTCACGATCTCCCGGATCCGGGCCATGAGGGTCAGAACGTCGGCGGCGGTGGCGGAGCCCAGGTTCACCACGAAGCCGGAATGCTTCTCCGACACGGCTGCGTCCCCCACCCGGAAGCCCTTCAGCCCCGCCTCCTGGATCAGAGCGGCGGCGTAGCCCCCCACGGGGCGCTTGAAGGTGGAGCCCGCCGAGGGCAGCTCCAGGGGCTGGGAGGCCCTGCGGCGCTCCATCAGCTCCCGCATTCGGGCCAGGATGGCCTCCGGTTCTCCCGGCTGCAGCCGGAAGCGGGCGGAAAGAATGAGGCCCGGCTGCTCCATAAAGACGCTCCGTCGGTAGCCCAGACCCATGGCCTCCCCCTCGTATTGGCTGATCCTGCCGTCCAGAGTCACGAAGCGCACCGCCGTGAGCACCTGGGCCAGCTCGCCGCCGTAGGCTCCGGCGTTCATATAGACGCCGCCCCCCACGCTGCCGGGGATGCCGTGGGCAAACTCCAGGCCAGTGAGCCCGCTGCGCTGCGCGAAAACCGCCAGCCGGGCCAGGGGCAGGCCGCAGCCCGCCTCGATCTCCCCCGCCTCAGTGAGGCGAAGCTGATCCAGGCCCCGGGTGGAGATCACAATCCCCGGCAGGCCGCCGTCCGGGGCCAGAATATTCGTGCCGCAGCCCAGGACTCTGGGGACAATTCCCAGCTCCCGACAGGCCCCCAGCAGGGCCAGGAGCTGGGCCTCGTTTTCCGGGCAGGCCATCACCTCGGCAGGGCCGCCGATGCGGAAGGAGCTGTGCTTTGCCAGCGGCTCCGCAGCCAGCAGGGGCAGCTCGGGCAAAATATTATGTAAACTTTCAAAAAGGGTGTCTGACATGGTCTCTTCGCTCCGTTTCAGCTTGCTCCGGGCTATACACGGCCCCGGGCGTTCGATTCATATTATTATAGCACAGAGCCGGGAAGATTGCAAAGATTTTCTTTGCCGAAATCCGTTCCCTGTGATATAATGGGAGAAACAAATCGGGATTTTTATAAGCGTAGGGGCCGATGCCCACATCGGCCCTCCCTGCCGCTCGGGGTAAGGGCCGATGTGGGCATCGGCCCCTACGGATGAAATCTTATCGTTTTAGCCGACAGATTGCCGGCACTACAGACTTACAGATCCCAATTTACGGAGGAATACCATGCAGGTTTACATGCTGAACAAGCCGACGGGCTATCTCACCGCCCGATCTGACCGGACACGGCCTGTGATCATGGAGCTGCTGCCGCCGGAGCTGCAGGGTCTGCACCCCGTGGGACGGCTGGATCTGGACACGGAGGGTCTGCTGCTTCTGACCGACGACGGGAGGCTGGACCCCCTGCTGCTGCGGCCAGAGGCCCACGTGGAAAAGCTCTATTTCTTCCGGGCCTTCGGGCGGCTGGAGCAGGCGGACTTTGACCGGATGGCCGCCGGGGTGGAGCTGGAGGGTACGGGTGTCATCTCCCGACCCGCCCGGGCCTGGCCGGAGGGTTTTTCAACCATCGGGGACTGCGAGGCCCTGCTGCCTCCGAAAAAGCACAACCATCTGATGAAAAATCCCGGACGGTCCGTGACCCTGGGCTGGATCGCCATCTCCGAGGGCCGGAAGCACCAG
>CAMNHH010000186.1 GCA_946539175.1 uncultured Clostridia bacterium
TGGGCACCCTCTCCGGCGGCGAGCAGTCCCGTCTGCGGCTGTGCATGCTGATGGACGAGAAGATCAATCTGCTGATCCTGGACGAGCCCACCAATCACCTGGACATCGCATCCCGGGAGTGGGTGGAATGCGCCATCGAGGAATACGAGGGCACCCTGCTCTTTGTCTCCCACGACCGCTATTTCGTGGACAAGTTCGCCACCCGGATCTGGGAGCTGGAGGACGGGGTCATCAAGGACTATCCCTGCGGCTACGCCAAATACCGCAGCCTGAAGGAGAACGCCGCCGTCCGGCCCATTCCCCAGACGGAGAAGCCAGCGAAAAAAGAAAAGCCCGTCCAGAAGACGGACACCAAGGCGCTGGAAAAGGAAGTCCGCCGCCTGGAGCGGGAGATCGACAAGCAGGAGCAGGCTGTCGCCGCTCTGGATGATCAGCTCCTGGCCGCCGCCTCGGACTACAAGGAATTGATGCGGCTGACCGAAGAAAAAGAGGTCGCCGAAGCAGCCCTGGCGGAGCTCATGGAAAAATGGGAACAGGCCGCCGCGGCCCTGGAGGGCTGACCGGCTCCCGCCGGGGCGCTGACAATGAACCCGCCATTCTCCGCCGCAGGGGCGCTCAATGAGCGCCCCTGCGGGCTGTCCGGGAATTGGGAAGCTTTCCGCCTCGGGCGGGCGGCCAATGGCCGCCCCTACGGGCTGTCCGGGAATTGGGAAGCTTTCGTCTCGGGCGGGCAAACTCGAAGCGTCACGAAGTATGGCCGTATATGCAGAAATGGGACCCTCTGCCGTTTTGGCAGAGGGTCCCGGTGTTTATACGATCAGTGGAACAGGTTCAGGAAGCTGTCCAGCAGGCCGGAGGATTCCTCCTGCTGCTGTTGGGGGGCGTTGTCCACCAGCTGGATGCTGTTCTGGCTCTGGCCGGAGCTGCCGCCCAGGAGGGAGGAGAACAGGCCGGAGGCCATGGAGGCGTTGCCCGACGCGCTGCCCCCCAGGAGGGAGCCCAGAAGGCCGCCGGAGCTCTGCTGCGAGCTCTGGCCGCCGCCCAAAAGGCCTCCCAGCAGACCCAGCAGGCCACCGGAGCCGCCGCTGTTCTGGCTGCCCAGCAAGGACAGCAGCAGCGGGGCCACCAGGGCCAGAATGCTGGTGGTCTTGCCCTTGGTGACGCCGGAGGCCCTGGAGATCTGCTCCACCAGGGCGTTCTTGTCATCCCCCAGCACGTGGCCCAGGATCTTCTTGCCGTCCTTCAGGTCGGCGTTTTTGAGAAATTCGGCGGGCTTGGAGGTATCGTCGGCGCTGTGATCCGCCAGGGCCCGGGAGAGGGACTCGGCCCCCTGCCTGGCTCCGGCGTTGCGGCGCATGCCGCCCACCAGGGCGGGGATGCCCGCGGAGAGCACCTTGGCTACGTCCTGCTTCGCCACCTTGGTCCGCTTGCTGATGGCGGAAACGCCGCCCTCGGACAGCAGGCTGCCGATGGAATTCAGGTCAAGGGCCATCTCAGTTTCCTCCCGTCACGGTGGGCGCCGCGGTGGCGCTGCCGGTGTTGACGTTGAGCTCCGGGGCCACGGCCTCCTGGCCCTCCACGTGCAGTTCCTCCAGGGTCAGGCCCATTTCCTCCGCGTAGTGGGAGGCGCAGTAGGAGCAGATGGCGGTACGGCCGGTCTCGATGGCCTCGGTGACGGTGCCCACGTAGGGCTCGGAGTTGCGGATATGGGGACAGCCGCCCTCGCCGTTCTCATCCCAGGCCAGGTGATACTTGTGGCCGAAGGTGGTCCAGTAGACGTTGACGCCCTCCAGCTGGGCCTCCGCCTCCTCCTTCTGCTCCAGCGTGATGGGGTTCCAGTCGGCGGAGAAGACGCCGGCCAGCAGCACCGCGACGATGGCCACGATGGCCGTGATGGTCTTGGTCTTCTTATCCAGCTTTTTGCTCTTGAACAGGGCGATGATGACGGGGACGAAGCACACCGCCAGCATAATGACGCCCATCTCGGCCCACAGGTAGAACAGGAACTTGCCCCGCTTCTCGCTCATGGGCTTGATGCGGTTGGCCTTTTTCCAGAGCTGGGCGGCGGCCACGCAGCAGGCCAGGTCCACCACCAGGAAGAGGATCACGGTCAGCAGCACGTTGGTCTGAGCGTTTTGACCGAAGCGAATGGCAAAGTCCTTCATCAGGGCCATGATGGCGAAGACCTCACAGACGATGGCCAGAGCCCAGAGCAGGCAGGCGCCCACCCGAAGGCCCACGGTGCTCTTGCCGGCAGCCGCGGCGGCGGGCCGGGCCGCGCCGGCGATGGTCTGCTGGGGCTTCTTCGCGACGGCAGGCTTCTTGGGGGCCGCCTCGGTCTTCTGGACGGGAGCGGCTTCTTTCTTCTCCGGATTCCGGGTCAGCTTTTCAGCCATGTAAATTCCTCCGTTTCTTTTCTCAAACTATTGGGATTCGCTACAGTTTATTATCTATATTTTGTGTTTTCTTGTCAATAGGGAAATCATATTTTTTCAGAATACCGAAATTTGTTGAAATAATTTTCCTTTTATGCTTGACAAGCGGCGGATTATCTGCTATACTACACAGGCTGCCAAAGACAGCGGGTGGTTTCGACCGTAAATCCCGCCGAGGTTCCGCGATATGACATTTCTACGGTGTCCTTGCGTTCTTTGGCCGCACGGACACATTTTTTATTTCTATTCGGAGGTGACAACCAAACATGCCCAACGCAAAGGTACTCGAAAGCAAAAAGGCGATCGTAGAGGAGCTGTCCGAACGGATCGGCAAGGCTACCGCCGTTGTCTTTGTTGACTACAAGGGCATCACTGTCGCTCAGGATACCGAGCTCCGCAATAAGTTCCGCGAAGCCGGCGTGGAGTACTCCGTTGTCAAGAACACCCTGACCCGTCTGGCCGCCAACAAGTCCGGCTACAGCGAGTTCGACGAGGTTCTCAACGGCACCACTTCCATGGCCACCACCACGGACGACCCCATTGCCCCCGCTCGTATCGTCAGCGAGTTCGCAAAGAAGAACAAGAACGTCCTGAAGATCAAGGGCGGCATCGTGGAAGGCAAGGTCCAGACCGTTGACGCGCTCAACGCGTTCGGCGAGCTGCCCTCCAAGAATGCCCTCATTGCTCAGGTCCTGGGCACCTTCCTGGCTCCCATCACGTCCCTGGCGTTCGTCATCGACCAGATCCGCGAGCAGAAGGCCGGCCCCGCTCCCGCAGAAGCCCCCGCAGAGTAAGCCCACACAAACAAAAAACTACTACAAAAATTGGAGGATATTACAATGTCTGAGAAGATCGCTGCCCTCATCGAGGAAGTTAAGAATCTGTCCGTGCTCGAGCTGTCCGAGCTGGTTCA
>CAMNHH010000187.1 GCA_946539175.1 uncultured Clostridia bacterium
ACCTGAGCTTCTCCAGCAACGGCTACTTCATGGTGAACTCCTCCGCGCCCAGCGGCCTGTACTTCTGGAAGGAGACCACCACCTCCACCGGCGGCTCCACCGTGACCTACTTCACCACCGGCTAAATCGGAGCAAACGAATCCACAAAACCCACAGACAGGGCCTCGTCACAAGGGTGACGGGGCCCTTTTTTGCGGGGACGGAAAAGGACCGCGGCCCGGAGGCCGCGGTCCTTCCCGTATCATGGAGCGTCAGAAGCTGCGATCCTTTTCCGCAATCTGCTTCAGGCAGAGCACCTTGAACGCCTCGGGGGTCATGGCCCCCAGGTCCGCGCCGGTGCGGGTCCGGACGGAGACGGTGCCGTTCTCCATATCCCGGTCGCCGATGACCAGCATATAGGGGATCTTCTGCATCTGGGCTTCCCGGATCTTGTAGCCCAGCTTCTCGGAGCGGTAGTCGCCCTCGGCGTCGATGTCCAGATCCTTCAGCTCCTCCACCAGCTTGGCGGCGTACGCGTGGGCCCGGTCCGTGATGGGCAGCACCCGGACCTGCTCGGGGCTCATCCACAGGGGCAGGGCGCCGGCGTACTTCTCGATGAGATAGGCCAGGGTCCGCTCATAGCAGCCCAGGGAGGTGCGGTGGATGATATAGGGGATCTTTTTCTGGCCGTCGGTGTCGGTGTACTCCATGCCGTAGCGCTGGGCCAGGAGCATGTCCACCTGGATCGTGATCAGGGTGTCCTCCTTGCCGAAGACGTTCTTATACTGGATGTCCAGCTTGGGGCCGTAGAAGGCAGCCTCGTCGATGCCGATCGTGTACTCCACGCCCAGATCGTCCAGGATCGTCTTCATGGTGGCCTGGGCCAGCTCCCACTGCTCCGGGGTGCCCTCGTACTTGTTGTTGGGGTTGGCGGGGTCCCACTGGGAGAAGCGGAAGCTGCAGTCGTCCAGCATGCCGACCGTATCGAGACAGTATTTCGCCAGCTCCAGACAGCCCTTGAACTCCTCCTCCAGCTGCTCGGGGCGGACCATCAGATGGCCCTCGGAGATCGTGAACTGGCGGACCCGGATCAGACCGTGCATCTCGCCGGAGTCCTCGTTGCGGAAGAGCGTGGAGGTCTCGTTCAGACGCATGGGCAGGTCCCGGTAGGAGCGGGCCCGGTTCAGGAAGACCTGGTACTGGAAGGGGCAGGTCATGGGCCGCAGGGCAAAGCACTCCTTCGTCTCATCGTCGGGGTCACCCAGGATGAACATGCCGTCCCGGTAGTGGTCCCAGTGGCCGGAGACCTTATAGAGCTCCCGCTTGGCCATATAGGGGGTCTTGGTGAGCTGATAGCCGCGCTTGCGCTCGGTGTCCTCGACCCAGCGCTGGAGCTTCTGGATCACCCGGGCGCCCTTGGGCAGAATGATGGGCAGGCCCTGGCCGATATAATCCACCGTGGTGAAGAACTCCAGCTCCCGGCCCAGCTTGTTGTGGTCCCGCTTCAGGGCCTCGGCCTGCTGCTGCAGATAGGCGTCCAGCTCGTCCTTGGTGGGGAAGGCCACGCCGTAGATCCGCTGCAGCATCTTCCGGCTGGAGTCGCCCCGCCAGTAGGCGCCGCAGGCCTTGGTGAGCTTGAAGCCATTGTGCTTCACCCGGCCGGTGGAGTCCAGGTGAGGACCAGCGCAGAGGTCGGTGAACTCGCCCTGGGTGTAGAAGGAGATCACGGCGTCCTCCGGCAGATCGTGGATCAGCTCCACCTTGTAGGGCTCGCCCTTGGCCTCCATATAGGCGATGGCCTCCTCCCGGGGCTTCTCGGAGCGCTCCAGATGCAGCCGCTCCTTGCAGATCTTCTTCATCTCCGCCTCGATCTTCTCCAGATGCTCGTTGGTGAAGGAGAAGGGGGCGTCAAAGTCGTAGTACCAGCCCAGGTCGATGGAGGGGCCGATGGCCAGCTTCACCTCGGGCCACAGACGCTTGACCGCCTGGGCCATGATGTGGGAGCAGGTGTGCCAATAGGTCTTGCGGTAGGCTTCGTTTTCAAAGGTGTAGATGTTTTCTTCAGACATGGTATTTACCTCCTTGCGGATTTTTTGTGATGGATTGTTTTCCCGGGACGGGAGACGAATTGAAAATTAAGCGCTGAGAATTGAGAATTTCGGTGTTTTGCAGATGGCAATCTGCAAAACACATTCATTTTCCATACTCAATTCGCAATTTTCAATGAAAAAATCCCTGATCGGATATACCGATCAGGGATGAATCAGACGATCCACGGTTCCACCCTGCTTGCGGACATGGTCCGCCGCTCTTGGCCGCTGTAACGGGCGGTCCCGGCCCTCCATAATAGTCTGGCTCTGCATCGGCGCACAGTGTGTGCCGCGGTGATACCGTTATGAATGAACGTAGGGACGAGCATCGCTCGTCCGCGGACAAGCACTGCTTGTCCCTACACACAAACGGCGGCGGAAGCAGACGTTCCGGAGGACGGCTCGGAAGGGGTGGGGCGGTCCGTTCCCCGCAAGACCCTCACAGCGCAAGGGGTCTCTCTCTGGGCCGGGAAGCCTGGGCGCCCGTCTTCGTCATTGCCTTAACGTTATGCAATATTATACCACGATTTTCAGCCTTGTCAACCTTAAAAATAGTTTTTTCAGAAATTGACATTCCATGCAAAACGCTATATAATAAACGTGCAAAATTTTGAACCTTTGGAGGTTATGACCATGTTCGACATTCTGATCGCCAAGCTCCGGGAGAATCCCCGGAAGATCGTCTTCACCGAGGGCCACGACGCCCGCATTCTGGAGGCTGCCGCCAAGCTCAAGGAGGGTGGCTTCCTCACCCCCATTCTGATCGGCAACGTGGAGGTCGTCAAGGCCAAGGCTGCCGAGTGCGGCTTTGACATCGAGGGCCTGGAGATCATCGATCCCGCCACCTACCCCGACATGGAGAAGATGGTAGAGACCATGGTGGAGCTCCGCAAGGGCAAGATGAGTCCCGAGGACTGCCGCGCCAATCTGCTGAAGGGCAACTACTTCGGCACCATGCTGGTGAAGATGGGCTACGCCGACTCCCTGCTGGGCGGCGCCACTTACTCCACCGCCGATACCGTCCGTCCCGCCCTGCAGCTGGTGAAGACCCGGAAGGGCGCCCATCTGGTCTCCTCCTGCTTCATTATGGCCCGGGAGGGCAAGGACGGCAAGCAGGAGCTCCTGGCGATGGGCGACTGCGCCATCAACATCGACTACCAGGACACCGTGGACAAGGAAGGCAACGTGACCTTCACCGCCGCCGAAAAGCTGGCTGAGGTGGCCATCGAGACCGCCAAGACCGCCAAGGTCTTCGGCATCGACCCCAAGG
>CAMNHH010000188.1 GCA_946539175.1 uncultured Clostridia bacterium
AAGAAGTACATCCTCGAGCAGCTCAAGGCCAACTTCACCGGCGAGTGCTCCGAGGTCGGCATGTACCTCTGCATGGCCCGCATCGCCCACCGCGAGGGCTATCCCGAGATCGGCCTGTACTGGGAGAAGGCCGCCTACGAGGAGGCCGAGCACGCTGCCAAGTTCGCAGAGCTGCTGGGCTCTGAGCTGGAGCCCAAGATGACCGCCTCCACCAAGGAGAATCTGAAGTGGCGCGTCGACTGCGAGTACGGCGCCACCCAGGGCAAGTTCGACCTGGCCGCCTGCGCCAAGAAGAACGGCCTGGACGCCATCCACGACACCGTCCACGAAATGGCCCGCGACGAGGCCCGTCACGGCAAGGCCCTGGAAGGCCTCCTCAAACGTTATTTCAAATAAGATTTGAAATAACGGAATCAAGGATAGGACGCTACGGCGTGCTGAAGCGCTACTTCAAGTAAGTAAGCAAATCACCAACCAACAGAGGGCGGGGGCGTTCCCGCCTTCTGTTTTGAGCCCGAAAAGGAGAAGCACCATGTTTTCCCGGATCAGAAAGCTGTTTTCCAAAAAGTCCAAGGACGTCCAAAAGGCGCCCCTGAAGGACGGTCAGCGGGCTTCCGAAGCGCAGATGCGGCGGGAGATGGAAAAGATCGGCACCTTCAACGAGCCCGCCCGGGACGCCCGCCGGAGCCATCCGGGCTCATCGGCCGGCCGCATCTGAGCTTCCCCCCGCGGTAACGCGCCCGTACGGATACTCCGCCGCGCGCTGCGGCCGCCGCGGAGTATCATCTGCTTGCAAACATACAAGAAAGGCAGCGATCCTCCATGTTGATCAAACTTCTGATCGAGCTCGCCATCGGCGGTCTGTGCGGCTACGCTGCCAACCGGCTGATGAAAAGCAAGAGCGACAACATCCTGCACAACGTGATCCTCGGCCTCATCGGCGGTCTGGTGGGCGGCCTGATCGGCAACCTGCTGGGCCTCGGCGGCGGCTGGCTCAGCGGCATCGTGCTGTCCATCGGCGGCGCCTGCCTGGTGGTCTGGGCCTACCGGAAGTTCCTGAAATAAGCAGTGCGGGGGCCGTAGGAAAACGGCCCCCTTTTCTGGAGGAAACAAGCATGTGTTGGTTCATTCACGGCGCCTTGCAGGGGAAGGTGGACGAAGAAACGCTGGATGCGGTCAATCGCGCCCACGCCTGTCATATCGTCCCGGGTACCCGGCATGATCTCAAAATGGCCATTGTCAATCAGACCTGGGACTACCGCGTCACAGAAGGCTGCTGCGATTGCGAGAGTGAAATCGGCGCGCACGACCCCGACGCGGAGGAGGTTCTTGACCTGGCCGGCCTGATTACCGCGCTCAGCGCCCTGCCCGGAGCTGAGAGTCTCTCCCTCTCCAAGAGCTGGGACGGAGAGCGCAATAAGCATGAGCGAAATCTGAAGCTGTCCGGCCTGGATCTGCGCCAGTGGCTGGCCGACCTGGAGCCCAACACGCTCTACACGGTACATTTGAAAAGGAGGACACTATGAAGGACCCGATCTTGGAGGCAGCCCTGGAACGGGGCATCGCGGATGAGCGGGGGCTGTATATCGCGGCCAACGTCTTTGCCGACGGGAAGCAGCTGGGCCGCGTCTGGGTCTTTCTGAACGAAACCAAGCTGATTCTGGCAGAGCTGGAGTTCCCGGCGGGGCTGGGCAAGGCCCTGCGCGTCGTGGAGCTGGCCGGAGTCAAGGCCGAGATTACGCGCTTTTTGGTTCCCCTCGTTCTGAAGCTGGAGTCGCCGCAGGGCCGCTTTGAGTTCCGGGGCTTCCGGGACGCGAAGCAATGGCTGGCCGCCGTGGAGGAGGCCTGCCGATCGCTTCCGTATTCTCCAAGGCGGTGACACAGGGGGCGGTTCTGTGTGTTCTTTCACACGCAGAACCGCCCCCTGTTTTCTTTCGTGCCCCTTTCCCGATTCGAATACTTTTTTCAAAACCCGGTAAACCTTTTCGTGTTTCCCGGGTCTTATCAGCAGACGGATGAAAGCGGGGGGGAGAGGCGGCCTTGGACGAAGAAAACGGGTTTTCTGTCCGGTACAAAACCCTGATCGACGGCAATCTCGCGCCGGAGCCGGCGCGGGCCGCGGCTGTGCTGCGCGCCATCCTGCGCCGTCTGCCCGACCGGGCGCCTCCGGAAAAAATAACGGTGGATTCTTCCGAACAGCCGTGATATACTGCAATCAAGCGAAGAAAGAGAAGGATGAGACTTATGCCGGAAACAAAAGCGAGCAAATCCTGCAGCGTCAAAATCTCCCCGGAGCTAGTGGGCGAGGCCAAGGCCGGGGACCAAGCCGCCTTTGCCGAGCTTTACGAGCAGACCAGCACGGAGCTCTATCGATCCGTGCGCTCCATGGTCCGGGATGAGGATCTGGCCTGGGACGTGCTCCAGGACAGCTATCTCCGGGCCTGGCGCGGCCTGGACAAGCTGGAGGCCAACGAGGCCTTCCTGCCCTGGCTGCGGCGCATCGCCGTGAACGTTGCCGTCACAACCCTGTCCCGGCGGCAGCCCCTGCGCTTCACGGAGCTGGCAGGCGAGGAGAACGGGGCCGAGCCCGAGCTGCCGGACCTGAACCCGGAAACCCAGCCGGAGCTGGCTCTGGATCGGAAGGAAAGCGCCCGGCTGGTGAAGGAAATCCTGGCCGGGCTCCCGGAGGAGCAGCAGCTCATTATGGGCATGCGGTACTACGAGGATTTGTCCATCCGGGACATCGCCGAGACCCTGCAGATCGCCCCCGGCACCGTCAAGGCCCAGCTCTTCAAGGGCCGCAAAAAGGTGGAGGCGGGGGTCCGGGCCCTGGAAAAGCAGGGCGTCAAGCTCTGGGGCTTGTCTCCCCTGCCCTTCCTGCTGGGCCTGCTGCGCAGGCTGGAGCCGACCGCGGGAGCGGAAAAGGCAACTCTCAGCGCAGTCCTCGCCGAGGCTCCGGCGGCAGGCCCCGCGGCTGCCGCGGCGGCCGGGGAAACGGCGGCGACGGTGACGGCCATGACCGCGGGGCAGGCCTTCCTCCACAGTCTGGGGGCCAAGCTCCTGGCCGGAGCCCTGACCCTGACCGTGATCATCGGCGGCGCCAAGCTGGCCTACGACGCCCTGAAAAAGGGCAGCGAGCCCCCTGTGGGCCCCGAGCGGCTCACTGCCACGGAGACCGGGGCGCCGTCGGAAAGCGACACGCTCCATGGTTCGGACACAGCGGAGGATCTTCCCGTCCCCAGCGACGAAGATCTGAGCTCCACTGAAGAGCCGGCGACCGCCGAGGCCACGGAGC
>CAMNHH010000189.1 GCA_946539175.1 uncultured Clostridia bacterium
ACCAGGCAGCTTTCTCCTGATCGATCCCGTCCTCTCTGAGTGCTTCATACACGGCAATGGCCGGATAGATTCGTTTGAACGTATGGGCCCGAAGGGCCTTGGAATCTGAAGCATTTTCAAGACATAATTCCTGATAACGTCTCTGCGCTTTTTCGGCAATATCCCTCGCACGTCCCCGCCCGATGTCTTCCGCGGCAATTGCGCAAGTAGTTTTTATGAGCCTCTGCATGACCGGTTCCTTCCTTATTTTCTCGCCAGCACCGTGATCCATGGCTTGGACGGATGATGATCGCGCGTGACTTCTGAGAAACCGGCGGCTTTTAGGGCTGCTTCGATCTCCTCCAACCTATAGTTTTTCATGCCGTCAATCATCTTTTCAAACTTGAGACTTGTCGGGTCAGTCCCATCCGATTCATTGCAGATCATGAAATAGCCGCCGGGCTTGAGTACCTTTGCGACCTGATAAAAGCACTTCTCCAGTCCCGGCCAGAAATAGATGGTTTCAAAGGCTGTTGCCAGATCGAAAGTTTCTTTCGGAAGCTTAAGATCGGACACGTCTCCCTGCAGGATTTCACACCGTCCGGCGGAAATCATGGCCTTGTTGTAGTTCTTTGCCTTCTCCACGGACAGATCGGAATAGTCGACTGCTGTTACATGCGCTTTCGGATACATTTTCAGGAGTTCGCCTGCGTTCCGTCCGCCTCCACAGCCTAAGTCTGCTGCACTTTCCGGGGTCATTGCAGGCAAATGCGTAAAGCCCCAGTCTGCCAGCTTCGCATGGCCGGCGTTCATCGTGCCAAGCATCATTTTTCCCAAGAAGCCTTCCGGCTTCCGTGTTTGACTGAAAAACCGTTTTGACAAACTCATTTCACGCCCTCCTTCTTTGCGATTATCGCTTATCAAATCGGAAGTATCCTTCCAGGCCCAGGTCACTGGTTTTATGAACCGTTGCAAAGCCCCGCCGGTTGGCCTCCGTTTCAAATTCTTTGAACGTAAAGAGGGCCTCTTCCGCGTGCCCCCAATGCAGCAAGGCGTCCACAATATGAATGCACCGTTTTGACAGGTCCGCAGCGTAGATGCTGCCGCCGTCGCGCAGCACCCTGTGACACGCATCGAAAAAGCTTCGCCAGCCCTCCACGTGATGCAGGATACAGAAATCCAGCACGGCGTCAAAGCTTCCGTCGGGAAAACGGCTCAGATCCTCCGCGCTGCCCGCTACAAAGCATGCGCCGGGCAGGTTTCGCCCTCTGGCGATCTCCAACTGCTCCGGCATGATGTCAAGCCCGGTATAACTGTTGGGCTGTTCCGCCGTGAGAAGCGAGGCGGCGTACCCGCTTCCGCAGCCGACCTCCAGAATGTCCAGCCCTTTTATGGAGAGGCCAAACTTCTTGAAGGTCTTCAGCTCCATCTTCTCGATGTACCATTTCCGCCAGCCCATTTGCATGGCGTCAAATTCTTTCGTGCTGAGTTTCATCTGATCACCTTCCTCATCACCGCCACAGCGCAGGGAATCCGACCGTCAGCCAGGGAGATCTCCACGTCGGAATACCCCGCGTCCAGGAAAAACTGCCGGTAGCTTTTCACGGTAAACTGCCGCTTGAAATCCGCCCCGGCCTTCCCGACAGCTCCGGCAAAGCCGCTGGTTTTCCCTTTCTCGTCTTGATTCATATAGGTGGGAATGATCAGCCTCCCGCCGTCTTTACACACACGGTTCAATTCACGAAGCGCCGTCAAGGGATTGTCCAGCAGATGAATCACATTTCCGGCCACGACTTTATCAAAGCTGCCGTCCGGGTAGGAAAGGGCGGTGATGTCTGCCTGATCGTATGTGATATTGCGGAAGGCGCGGCAGTTCTTTTCCGCTTTCTTCAGCATCTTTTCAGAGAAGTCCGTTGCAGTCAGCTGCCTGCATCTTGGCGCGATCACAGCAGAGAGGAGTCCTGTCCCGCAGGCGCATTCCAGTACCGTGTCTTCAGATTCGATCAGAGCTGATACGATCTCTTTCAGTCTTTGATGCGTCTTTCTGTTTATGACGTTGACAAATATATCATAGACGCCGGCAACCTGATCCCAAAACATCCTGTCACTCCCTTGTTAGCCATATCTAACCCGTGCCGAAAATGAAATGCGCAGGGAAGGGCTTTTTCTTCCATCGTCTGCGCAGGCAGTTTTTCCGCCAATGGTTAGCTTCTGCTTACCATTATACTCCTCCATCAGATTGTTTGCAAGGGGATTTTCAAAAATTCCGGGAAAAGGCTTGCATTCCTTTGGTATTTTGATTATAATATAGTTAGCATTTGCTAACTAACGAGTTGGAAAGAAGGTTTGTCCATGAAGAAAAAGAAGCAAAACGATCTGAGCGTCCTGCTGGGCTACGCAGGCAGCTATAAGAAGCTGACCTTTCTGGGCCTGGGGCTCTCCGCCGTGGCCATGGTGCTGGGCACGCTGCCCTACATCTGCATCTGGCTGGCGGCCCGGGACCTGATTGCGGTGGCCCCGGAGTGGACCGGGGCCACGGAGCTCTCCAAATACGGCTGGCTGGCCTTCGCGGCGGCCTTTGGCGGGATTGCCGTCTATTTTGGGGCCTTGATGTGTACCCATCTGGCGGCCTTCCGCACGGCCTCCAACATCCGCAAGCAGGGCATGGCCCACCTGATGAAGGCGCCTCTGGGCTTCTTTGACTCCAACGCCTCCGGCCTGCTGCGAAACCGTCTGGACGGGGCCGCCGCCGAGACCGAGACTCTGTTGGCCCACAACCTGGCGGACATCGTAGGCAGCGTCGCCCTGGTTCTGACCATGGTGGTTTTGATGTTCGTCTTTGACTGGCGGATGGGGGCCGCCTGCCTGCTGGCGGCGGTGGTCTCCGTGGGGGCAATGGCCACCATGATGACCGGCAAGAACGCCGGCCTCATGGCGGAGTACCAGGCCGCCCAGGACGTGATGAGCAAGGCTGGCACCGAATACGTCCGGGGCATCCCGGTGGTGAAGGTCTTCCAGCAGACGGTGGACTCCTTCAAGGCCTTCCGCCAGGCCATCGAGGACTACAGCGCCAAGGCGGAGCACTACCAGGCCGACGTCTGCAAGGTCCCCCAGGCCGTCAACCTCACCGCCACGGAGGGGGCCTTTATCTTCCTGGTGCCGGTGGCCCTGCTGCTGGCGCCCAAGGCCCTGGCCGACGGCGACTTTGCCGGTTTTGTGACCAATTTTGCCTTTTACGCGGCCTTTTCCGCCATCGTCTCCACGGCCCTGGCCCGGATCATGTTTGCCGCCAGCGGCATGATGCTGGCC
>CAMNHH010000190.1 GCA_946539175.1 uncultured Clostridia bacterium
GTCAGCTTTTCCCCGTAGAAGATCCGGCCCAGCACCATCACCAGCGGGAAGCCCAGGGCCTCGATCACGGGGACGTTTTTCATCTCCAGCCCCCGGCAGGCGAACACCACGCTGAGCATACTCAGCACCAGCAGCCCGTAGCCGCCGATGACCCAGACGTTGAGATACTCCCGGATGGGGCTGGCATATTCGGTTTTCGCCGCCTTTTTCAGCAGCATCTGGGACGCGGCGGAGAGCGCCACCGCGCCGAACATGGCGAGCCAGTACTTCATCCCGTCTCGCCCTCCCGGTTCACCATCCAGATCCCGGCAAAGAGGATCAGGATGCCCAGCACGTTCTGCAGGCTGATGCGCTCATGAAACAGCAGCGCCGCCCACAGGGTGGTCCAGACGATGGCGGCGGCCCGGTTGGAGTAGGCCACCGAGATGTCCACCTTTTTGATGATCTGCTGCCAGCAGAGGGCGTAGAGCCCCAGCACCAGCACCTCCGCCCCCAGCCACAGGATGTAGCCCGGGGTCAGAAAATCGTGGCGGCTGGCAAGCTTTGCGCAGATGTCGGCGAAGGAATAGATCACCACCGCCCCCTGCAGCAGGAGCAGCAGCTTGACGTTCAGGTTCCTGGTCAAGTTAAGACCTCCGATTTGAGTGTGGAGTGTGGAATTATGGTGTGCCTTCGGCACATATTTGAATTGTCCGCGAAGCGGACACAACAACTCCACACTCCTAACTCCTCACTCCACACGAAGCAGCGCGTCCAGGCTCTTTTTCCGCAGGAGGGTATAGTCCCCGCCGCGCTCGAGATAGATGTTCGGGGCGGCGTTGATGAAGCTGGAGTTGTGGGTGGACATGTAGGCGCCGCAGGCGTGGAAGAGGAATTGCGTTTCGTGCCCGGCCAGGTTGTGCATATCCCGGGGCCAGAAGCGGTCCAGCTCCATGCAGGTGCTGCCGGCGACGATCTGGTCCGCTCCGCCCTCCGCGCCGGGGTTTAACATGGTAAAGGGCGTGGGGTGCGGGTTCATCATGGGGTTGATGTGCAGCAGGCTCCCGTCCAGGGTGACGATGCGCTGCCCGCGCACCTCGCGGATGTTCAGTACGGAGCAGAGATAGTCCATGCTCGTCGCCAAAACCGCGGCGCCCGGCTCCAGCACCAGGGTGGTGCGGGTCGGGTCGAAGGCCGTTTTCAAAATCGCGCAGACGGTCTCGGCGTATTCCTCAAAGCCGGGCTTACCGGGAAAGAAGCTGCCGCCGAAAAAGCCGCCGCCCATGTCCACATAGTCAAGCGCCGTCAGGCCGTATTCCCCGGCGAGCTTCACCGCCGTCTCCGCGATGGCGGCGAAGATCTTCAGGCTGCGGCTTTTGCTGCTCTGGTGCAGGTGCAGCCCCGCGAGGGGCAGCCCCGCCCCTTGCAGCTTTTCCAGCGCGCGGGCAAAGTCCCCGTTTTCCAGGCACAGGCCGAAGCGGCCGGGCACGCCCTGGCAGGTGGTCTCCCCGGGGCAGAGCGCCTCCAGGTCGAAGTTGACCCGCAGGCCCAGCCGGGGCTGAAAGTCCCCGCCGCCGAAGGCGGCGCAGACCGCCTCCACCTCCTCCAGGTTGTCCAGGTTCACCGTGGCCCCCGCCCGGCAGGCGGAGAGCAGGCGGTCCTGCTTCTGGGGGCCGTTGAAGAGGATCTTCTCCTCCGGGCAGCCGCAGCGCAGGGCAAAGTCGTACTCGTCCGGCGAGACCACCTCCGCCCAGAAGCCCCGCTCCATGGCGGTTTTCAGCAGCCAGGGGAAGTTGTTGGTCTTCACCGAGTAGCCCAGCAGCAGCTTCTCCCCCCAGCGGGAGGCGAAGGCCGCGCGAAAGCGGGCCATATTCTCTTCAAACTCCCCCGCCCGGATGATGTAGCAGGGGGTGTTCAGTTCTGTCAAAAGCATGGCGTCACTCCACCGTCACGTGCAGGCTCTCCCGGAAGTCCGCCACCGCGGCCTTCACCGCCTCCACCGTGTCCGCCGAGAAGACGGCCATGCCGATGCGGTCGGTGCCGTTGCGGAAGGCGTCGATCTCGTCGCCGGGGCCGAAGCTCAGCTCCACCCGGCCCAGGGCCGGCACGTCCGCGTCGGCGTTGCAGTAGTCCTTTCCGGCAAAGCGGTAGCGGATCTCCTTCAAAATGCCGGTCTCGCCGGAATAGAGCAGCATGGAGGCCGTGGGTCTGCCGCCCTCGAGCTCGAAGGGCGCGACGGGCAGGCCCAGGGCGTTATCCAGGATGCAGTCGTAATAGTTACGGCCGGTGTAGCCGGAGATCACCTCGGGGATGCCGGTGGCGCCGCAGCGCCCGGCGGCCTCGATGATGTTTACCCGCTCGTCCGGCAGGAGGAAGGCGTCGATGTTGATGGCGCAGTTGTCCATGCCGGTGGCAGCCACGACCTTCTCCGTCTCGGACAGCATGTTGTTCCAGAGCGTCTCCGAGCAGTCCATGGGGCAGTAGTGCCCGATGGGGATGCCGGTGCGGCCGGACTGGTAGACGAACTTGTCGTGGGGCAGCATCAGCAGCAGCCTGCCGTTCTGGACAAAGGCGTCGATGCCGATCTCCCGGCCCTGAACAAACTTCTCCACCACCATGTGGTCGGCGCCGGTGGCGGCGGCGGCATAGGCCCAGGCGCTCTCCAGCTGTCCCATATCGCTGATCTTGGTGATGCCCCGGCTGCCGGACTTGTCCACGATCTTCAGCATCACCGGCAGGCCCAGCGCCTTGGTTGCCTCGCGGGCCTCCTCCGGCGATGTAACGCGCCGGAAGGCGGAGGTGGTGACCCCGCCGCGGACAAAGGCCTCCTTCATCAGAGCCTTGTCCGTCAGAAGCCGGGCGGCCTCCTCCCCGATGCCGGGCAGGCCCAGGCGGCGGCAGACATAGCCGATGGAGCCCACGGCCACGTCCGTGCCCGTGGTGACGACGGCGCAGACCCGCTCCGTCTCCGCGATCTTCAGGATCGCCTCTCTGTCGGTGGTGTCGGTATAGTAGACCTTGTCGGCCACGGCAAAGCCCGGGTAGTTGCCCGGGATGCTGGCGATCACGGCCCGATAGCCCCGGGCCTGAGCCCGGCGGATCAGCGGCACCTGGTAGATGCCCGCGCCCAGTATGAGAATGGATTGGTCCATACGGTTTCCTCGTTTCCGCCCGGTTTCGGGCAGAGGGTATAGGTTATTTCTCTCAGAGATTGCGTGTTCACAACTGATGATCTGCGCAATGCGCCCCCCTATCTTTCTTTTCGTCTTGCCGAAAAGAAAGACAGCGCCGCG
>CAMNHH010000191.1 GCA_946539175.1 uncultured Clostridia bacterium
CGCCCCGCCACCGGTCTGGGCCTGAAGGAAGCCAAGGAACTGGTTGACAACGCTCCCAAGCCCATCAAGGAAGGCATCTCCAAGGAAGACGCTGAGAAGCTGGCCGAGGAGCTCAAGGCTGCCGGCGCCGAGGTCGAGGTCAAGTAATCTCAACCCCATCAAACGGCATAACAGACGCCCTCCCGCAACGCGGGAGGGCGCTTTGTTTGTTCGCGGACTTTAGCTCACTTGAAGATCTGCTCCATATCATTGAGATTGGCGCCGCTGCCGGTGGAGCCGATGTTGTTGCAGAGGATCACGTCCTGGATCTGGTTGCGCTCCACGAAGTTGGAAATGGAGCTGTCCGCCACCCCGGCCCAGGGGCACCAGCTCCGGTAGGCCCGGTAGTCGATCCAGTAGATGTGCTCGTAGTGGTCGATGAGCCAGGGAATGAAGGCGTTGCCGTAGGAGTCCTTCACCACCAGCACGGCGGAGCCGTCGGTCACAGTCTCGTTGTGGGCGTAGCTCCAGGGCCGGTCACCGGAGACGAAGCCCAGGTAATAGGAGCTGGCGCTGTAATTGGATACGTCGTTGACGATGGGCCAGCTGAGCTTGCTGTAGCCGCCGCCGTCCTCAATATAGGTGGTCATGGTGTTGGTACCGTTGGGCACGTAGGACACCAGGGTATCGGGGTTGGCCTTCAGCTCCTCGTTGTAGTTGCTGTAGCCCAAAAAGCTGCCCTTGTAGCCCTCGTAGCTGTGGGTCTGGAAGTCCTCCAGCTCATGGGGCCGGATGCCCTTGACGGCGCAGAATTCCCGGTAGGCGTAGTAGGTCCCCAGGGCGGTCCAGTGGTGGTCCGTGTGGAAGTAGATGTCCTCGTCGTTGTGGAGCTTCAGGGCTCCGTAGACTGGCACGGGCTTCACCAGCGGGTCCATATGTTCATACATCCAGGTCATGGCCTGGTTCTGGTCGCTTAAGCCCAGCTCCTCCCGCACCTCATCCGCCAGCATGATGCCGGAGGAGATGGGACAGATCAGGCAGTAGACCTGGGCCTTGCCCTCCACCGCCCGCGCCACGCTGCTGACCGCCTCGCAATAGCGGGCGCTGTTGGTCTCACTGAACCAGTAGCCGCCGTAGCCGCAGCCCTCCGAGATATACACCGTTCCGGATTGATAGGCCTTGGTGTGTACGTCCCCCGGCCCTTCGCTGACGTCGGTGGGCGTGGGCTCGGGGATGGGCTCCGTGGGGGGCTCCGTTTCCGTAGGCTCCGTGGTGACGGACGCCGTTGTCACTGCCTCCGTGGTGACGGGCGCCTCGGTGCTTGTTTCGAGGCCGGTCGGCTCCCCCTCCCCGGCGGAGGTCCCGACGCTGTCCGTCGCCGCGCTGGCCGCGTCGGTGTCGGAGGGCGCTGCCGTCTGCGGGGCGGCGGTCTCCGGCTGCTCCGAGGCGGGGCTCCCCTGCTCCTTGACGGCGGGGACGATCACGAAAATCAGCAGGGCCGCGGTGGCCAGGACTGCCAGCAGGGCTGCCAAAAATGCTTTCCATGCTTTCATGCTGTTTCTCTCTTTCATGCGATGTTCTGTCACGGGATTGTCGCAGTCATTTTATTGCATTTGTTCCCGCTTGTCAAGTCCTTCCCCCGCCCGGCTCAGCGCTCAAAGATCCGCAGCAGCTTCCGCTTCAGCCCGGCGCCGGGGCCGCTGTAGGGGTGCTCCCGCAGAGAAAGGTTGAAACGGGTTTTCCCGAAGAGCACCGTGGAGGGATGGGTGAACTCCCGAAAGCCCCATTCGCCGTGGTAGGCTCCCATGCCGGAGTGCCCAACGCCTCCAAAGGGAACGCCCTTCACCATCATGTGCAGGCAGACCTCGTTGACGCAGCCGCCGCCGTATTGCTGGGTTGACATAACTCTTTTCGCCCAGTGCATATCCCTGGTGAACAGGTAGAGGGCCAGCCCGTGCTCCCGCTCTGAGATCGTTTCCAGCAGCGCGTCCACCTCCGCGTCCTGGAAGGGCACCACCGGCAGGATGGGGGCAAAGAGCTCGTGCCGGACGATGGGCTCCTCCGGCTGCACGGGCCAGATCACCGTGGGGGCGAATTTTCGGCTCTCCTTCTCCCCCGCTCCGCCGATCAGCACCCGGCTCCGATACTGCTCCACCTCCGCGGCGCAGCGCTCCCAAGCGTTTTCCGTGATGAGGCTGGGGTACTCCGGGTTGCGGAGCGGGTCCTCTCCGATCTGACGCCGCAGCTCCTCCCGGACGGCGGCCAGGAAGGGCTCCGCCACCTCCTCCGCCACGGCTGCCTGGTTCACGTTGATGCAGATCTGGCCGGCGTTCAGCAGCTTGAAGAAGACGATTTTCCGGGCCGCGTCCCGCAGATCCGCGTCCTTGCGGACGATTGCCCAGTTCCCGTTCTCCCCGCCCAGCTCCAGGGTCACGGGGGTCAGGTGCCGGGCCGCCAGCTCCATCACATGGCTGCCCACCTTGGGAGAGCCGGTGTAGAAGATCTTGTCAAAGCGCTGCTCCAGCAGCAGGTCCGCGATCTCATGGCCCCCGTCCACCAGGGCCACGTAGTCGTCGCGGAAGCAGTCCGCCACCAGGCGCTTCAGGACCTCTGTGCAGCGGGCCGACTTGGAGCTGGCCTTGATGACCGCAGTGTTGCCGCCGGCAATGGCCGCCGCCAGCACCGCCAGGGACAGATAAAACGGAAAATTAAAGGGGCTGATGATGAGGCTGACCCCGTAGGGCATCTTGTAAACCCGCGTCACCGTGCTGGGGAAACAGGTCAGGCCGCTGAAATGGATCTCCGGCCTGGCCCAGCGCTTCAGGCCCTTGATGGTTTCGTTGATTTCCATGACCACAGAGCCCACGTCGCAGAAATAGGCCTCCAATGGTGCCCGGCCCAGGTCCGCGGCCAGGGCCTCCTCCATGTCCCTCTGACGGGCAAGCACCGCCTGCTTCAGCCGGCGGAGCTGCTCCAGCCGCCAGTCCGGCTCCAGGGTCTTCCCCGACCGGAAAAATCGCCGCTGCCGCTGCAGCAGCTCAGAAATACGCGCCTGTGTCCACATGCCTCGTTCCTCGCTTCCGTTTGGTTTTTAACGTTTTCTAGTCCTATTATACCATAGCCGGGCGAAAGTGAAAGCAAATATTTTTCAGAAATCGGAAAAAATTACTTGACAAATTGCTTCCTTGCCGCTATAATTATCCATGCTTGTTCAAGCCGTGCTGGTATAGCTCAGTTGGTAGAGCAGCTGATTTGTAATCAGCAGGTCGGGG
>CAMNHH010000192.1 GCA_946539175.1 uncultured Clostridia bacterium
GCGTGGGCCGTTTCCCACCCAGGGGGGGCCTCGCCAGCGTCATCGGCAGCGCCGGCGCCACGGTGCCCGGCGCGGCGGGGGAGACCGCCCGGATCGCCGGGCTGGAGCCCCTGGTGATGGCCGACGGCCCCGCGGGGCTGCGGCTGGCCCGGCAGTACTACGAGGATGAGCGGGGCAGGCACGCCCTGGGGGAGAGCCTGCCGGAGTCCTTCGTCCGCTTTCTGCCCCGCTGGCAGCGGAAGGCCCTGGCCCTGGCGATCCGGCGGAGGAAGCCCGCGGGACCCATCCGGGAGCAGAACTGCACCGCCATCCCCATCGGAACCGCCATTGCCCAGAGCTGGAACCCGGAGCTGGCGGAGGCGCTGGGGGACCTGGTGGGGGAGGAGATGGAGCGCTTCGGCGTCAAGCTCTGGCTGGCGCCCGCCCTGAATCTCCACCGGGACATCCGCTGTGGGCGGAATTTTGAGTATTTCTCCGAGGACCCGTTGATCTCCGGCAAAATGGCCGCCGCCCTCACCCGGGGCGTGCAGAAGCATCCGGGCCGGGGGGTCACGGTCAAGCACTTCGCCGCCAACAACCAGGAGTTCAACCGCAGCGCCAACGACAGCCGGGTCTCGGAGCGGGCCCTGCGGGAGCTGTATCTGAAGGGCTTTGAGATCTGTGTCCGGGAGAGCCAGCCCTGCGCCCTGATGAGCTCCTACAATCTGCTCAACGGGGTCCACACTTCGGAGCGCCGGGATCTGATCACGGATCTGCTCCGGGCCGAGTGGGGCTACCGGGGCGTGGTCATGACGGACTGGGTGGTGGCGGGCGTCTCCACCGTGCGGGGCTCCCGGCACCGCAACGCTCTGTCGGATCAGGTGGCCGCCGCGGGGGGCGATCTCTTTATGCCCGGCAGCCGGGGAGACGCGGAGCGGATTCTGAAGGCCCTGCGGGAGGGGCGCCTGTCCCGCCGCCGGCTGGAGGAGAATCTGAGCCGGGTCGCGGCCCTGGCCCGGCGGCTGTAAACCGGGGGGCTCAGTCCGGCGGAATCCCCATGGAGCTGACGCGGGATCGGCCGAACACGATGCCCCGGGTTCCCCCATCTTCTGAGGAAGCGGATCAAGCCCGGCGGCCTCTGCAGCGGGGACATTCCATTTGCCCTGCTCTGCGGCGAGGAGGATCCACCCAAGGGAACTGTTGTGCTGAGCTTCCCCGTCAATGAAGAAACATATTCGATTGGGACGCCCTGAGGAGGAAAAACGGAATGGAAATCAAGCTGAACGGGAACGTGTTTGACGTGGATCTGGACCGTACGCTGGCCTATTACCAATCGAATTCGCTTTGCACCTGCGCCTACTGCCGCTGCTATCGGGAGAACGTCAGGCAGCGATATCCGAAGCTGACGGCCCTGCTGGAGCGATTCGGCGTGGATGCGGCCCGGCCGGACGAGACGGAGCCCTATGAGGAGGACGGCGTGATCGAGTATGCGGCGGTCCACTACACCGTGAGCGAGTCCATCCTTGCTGGCGGCAAGGAGGAAACGCGATTGGCGGACACGGAAGGGCTGCGGTTGATCTTCGAGCCGGGCGGAAAAGACGCGGAGGCTTACTACCCAAACGAGCAGGAGGAGCCCTATTTCTACATCACGGTTTGGAGTGTGAAGATTCCCTGTGCTTGGGCTGCCGCACCTGCCGGCAAGCGGAGCTTTCTTGCCTTTCTCCGAGACGTCTTCCGCCGAAAAACGAAAGATGCGTCTCGCACTCTTCCCCCAATCCCAGGTGACGCGAAGCTGGCGGAGGAAATGGCCCATGAGAAGCCCCAATACCCCCTTTGCAAAACGCTTCGGGTCTTCTACAGCCCGGACAAGCTGCAACGGGCCGTGGTGCTGCGGCGAAAGGATAAGCTGTTTACTTACCATTTGGAACGCCTGGAAATTGTGTCAGAGGAGGACTGGATTTACCTCAGCCGTGGGGACAAGCATCCCAAGCCCGCTATGTGGCAGCCGAGCTACGACTTCGGTCCCTCATTGTTCGGCTCAGAAGCCGAAGCCCTCCGGGAGCTCCGGGCTGACCCCAAAACCCAAGGCTGGTCGGTCGATGTATCATCTGTTTATAAGTAGGTTTAATCTGATGAAAAGAACGAGGTGTTTTTTCATGTGCAATTTACGAAAAGCCCCACGCTTGTTGCGTGTCCTCCTGCTGGCGGCTGTGCTTCTGCTGGCGCTCTGCGGATGCTCGCAGAAAACCCTGTGCCAGGACGCCGCACGCTTCCCAGAGGTTTTCGCGGAGCATCCGTATCTTCGCACCGGTTACATCGTGTTTCCGAAGACGATCCCCGCCAGCGGGCTTGCCAACGGGGCGGAATTCTATGATTACGCTTCCGACGACTTCCTGGACCCAACCGCCGAGATCGTGCTTTGCTGCAGCTACGACGATACCGATTTTGCCAATGAGATCCAGCGCCTCGAAACCCTGGTGAAAACCTCCCCCGAAGGTAAAAAGCCGATTTTGATCGACGATGGGTCGCGTTTCTCCGTTCCGGCCTACATTGCGGAATACAACGATGATTTTGCCTATGAGTACGCCGCCGTCACCGGTCCCCGGGAAATTACCTACGTATACCTTGCGTTCCGCTATCCGGATCAGCTTGACCAAGTCCCGGTCGCAGCGCTGCCGACCGGATATGAACAATTCTATACGAGAAACGGTCCACGAAGCAGTGAACCGAAGGACAACTACAATATTTATGAATTCCTTTCGCCCGACAAGGATGGCAAAATGATCCGCTGTATTTCTTACACGGATGACGATTGGCCGGCAAACTAAGGGCCCCAAACGGACGTATTCCCTCGCGTTACAACTGCATTGAAAAGGGGCGAATAAATCAACCGCCTTTGCGTGGTACGACAAATATTTTGCCCCGGCCTCTTGACAAGGGGCCGGGGCGTGATATAATAAGCGTGCAATTTTGAATACCCACGAGGGAGTAGTACCGTCCTTCCGGACGGGGGCCTGCCGTCAAGTCGCAGCTTCGCTGCCGGTGCGCCCAGATACTATCATCGCATAAAACCCTTTCAGATCTTTGCGGTCAGATTTGTGCCATACTTCGTTGTCGTCCTTGCCGGGCAGCAAGCCCGCCTGCGTCCTCCGCCTCGTCTGACGCAAATCTGCCTCGCAAATCTTTTGAAATCGTTTTATCCGATCATAGTATGATCGAGACTCATGCACGCAAGCGTGTGTGGGTTTTTCTTTTT
>CAMNHH010000193.1 GCA_946539175.1 uncultured Clostridia bacterium
TGGCGGCGAATCCGGAGATCCTGATCCTGGACGACAGCTCCTCCGCCCTGGACTTCGCCACCGACGCGGCCCTGCGGAAGGCCCTGCGGGAGCTGGACTACAAGCCAACGGTGTTCCTGGTGTCCCAGCGGACCACGGCGGTCCAGCACGCGGATCAGATCGTGGTGCTGGACGAGGGCAAGGTCGTGGGCCTGGGCACCCACGAAGCACTGCTGCGGGATTGCCCGGTATACCGGGAGATCCACGAATCCCAGTTCCGAAAGGAGGGGGCCCGATGAAACAGAACAAGAAGCAAGACAAGGCCGCCTCCGGCACCATGAGACGGGTGATTGCCGCCCTGGGCCCCTATCGCTGGCTGATCCTGCTCTCCGTGCTGCTCTCCGGGGCGGCGGTGGCGCTGACGCTTTACATTCCGGTGCTGGTGGGCCGGGCCATCGACCACATCCTGGGGCCGGGGCAGGTGGCCTTTGACGCGGTTGGAAATCTGCTGGTTCAAATCCTGCTCCTTGCGGGGCTGACGGCCCTGGTCCAGTGGCTCATCAGCGTGATCAACAACCGAGTCACCTTTGCTGTGGTGCGGGATCTGCGAAACCGCAGCTTCCGGCATCTGCAAAGGCTGCCCCTGTCCTGGCTGGACCGGCAGAGCGTAGGCTCCATCGTCAGCCGGATCATCACCGACGTGGATCAGTTCGCGGACGGCCTGCTGCTGGGCTTCACCCAGCTTTTCACCGGGCTGATCACCATCCTCGGCACCCTGGGCTTTATGCTGTCCATCAAACCGCTGATCGCCTTGATTGTCATTGTGCTGACGCCTCTGAGCTTTGTGGTGGCCCGCTTCATCGCCTCCCATACCCATCAATACTTCCTGGAGCAGAGCAAGACCCGGGCCAGGCAGACCGCCTTTGTGGACGAGCTGCTGGGCAGCCAGAAGGTGGTCAAGGCCTTTGGCCGGGAGGGGAGAAGCGTAGAGGATTTTGACGCCATCAACAACAGGCTTGAGGATACTTCGCTGAAAGCGATCTTCTTCTCATCTCTGACCAATCCCTGTACCCGCTTCGTCAACTCCGTGGTCTACGCCGCGGTGGTGCTGACGGGGGCCCTGCTCTGTGTCTCCACGGCGGGCACTGCGACGGCCTTCACCGTGGGCAGCCTGTCGGCCCTGCTGGCCTACGCCAACCAGTACACCAAGCCCTTCAACGAGATCAGCGGCGTGGTAACGGAATTCCAGAACGCCCTGGCCTGCGCCGGCAGGATCTTTGAGCTGATGGACGAGCCGACGGAGCAGCCCGACGCCCCGGAGGCGAAGGTGCTGGAGCGGGCCGAGGGCGAGGTCTCTCTGGACAAGGTTTTCTTTTCCTACAACAAGGAAAAGCCTCTGATCGAGAATCTGAGCTTCCGCGCCAGCCCCGGCCAACGGATCGCCATCGTGGGTCCCACCGGCTGCGGCAAGACCACACTGATTAATCTGCTGATGCGCTTTTACGACGTGGACGGCGGCGCGGTGCGGGTGGACGGCACCAGACTCCAGGACCTGACCCGGGAAAGCCTGCGGGCCAATTACGGCATGGTGCTGCAGGAGACCTGGCTCCGATCCGGCACCATCCGGGAGAATCTGACCCTGGGCAAGCCAGACGCCACGGACGAGGAGCTGGAGGCTGCCTGCCGGGCCGCCCACGCCCACAGCTTCATCCGCCTGCTGCCCCGGGGCTACGACACGGAGATCAGCGAGGACGGGGGCATGCTCTCCCAGGGGCAGAAGCAGCTTTTGTGCATCGCCCGGATCATGCTCTGTCTGCCGCCCATGCTGATTTTGGACGAGGCCACCTCGTCCATCGACACCCGGACGGAGATCCGCATCCAGAAGGCCTTTGCCACCATGATGCGGGGCCGCACCAGCTTCATCGTGGCCCACCGGCTCTCCACCATCCGGGAAGCGGACGTGATTTTGGTGATGAAGGAGGGCAAGGTCATCGAGATCGGAAACCACGAGAGCCTGCTGAAACAGGGCGGCTTCTACGCGAACCTGTACAACAGCCAGTTCGAGCACTGACACGCCGGGAAACGGTGGCGTCGTCCGCGGGAACGAGGCTACAGCGACCAAGAGACTCGTACCGGCCGGATCCTTTAGCTGATCCGACAGGTACGAGTCTCTTGTTTACGCCATGGAAGCGCCGTGAAGGGAAGGCCGGGCACGGCGTCGTGGGAGGAGCCGCTCCGCAATGGGGAAAGCTCCTGCCCGATCAGATTTGCGTTACATGGACCTGCAGCCCTCTCTGGCCTCAAAGAACAGGGCCAGGGTGCCGGGCCCGACGTGGGAGCCAGTCACGGGCTCATAGCCTACCGTGAGGATATCCTTGGGCGGATTGTTCCGCCGCAGCAGCGCGCTGAGGTAAGCCGCGTCATCCGGACAGTCCGCGTGGGCGATGCCGATGGTCTGGTCCTGGGCGTCCACCACGTATTCGTCGTAGCGCCTGGCCAGCTCCTCCAGGGCCTTTTTGCGGCCCCGCAGCTTGGCGAAGGCGACGATCCGGCCTTCCTCATTGCCCTTGAGCAGGGGCTTGATCTGCAGCAGCGTGCCGACGATGAAGCCCAGATTGGAAAGGCGCCCGCCCTTGCGCAGGTACTTCAGATCGTCCACCGTGAAAATGTTGCACAGCCTGTGGCGCAGATCCATCAGCTTGGCGTAGATATCGTCCAGGGACATGCCAAGCAGCTTGTCCTTTACCGCCCGAAGGACCAACAGGCCCTCCCCCAGGGAAGCGCCCAGGGTGTCCACCAGGCGGATCTTCCGCTCCGGGAAATCCTCGGCAAGCTCGCCTGCGGCAATCTCCGCGCAGTGGTACGAACCGCTGATCCCGGAGGACATGCCCACAAAGAGAATGTCCAGCCCCTTTTGCAGAATGGGCCGCATGACCTCGATATAATGCTGCGGATTGATCTGGGAGGTGGTGACCTCCGCCCCCTCCCGCATGGCCCCGTAAAAGGTCTCGCCGTCGAAGCCGCCGGTATCCAGGCAGGTGTGGCGGGCGCCGTTTACGAAGTAGGGGAAGGGGATGACGGTTATATCATTTTGCTCCGCCAAATCAGTGGGAAGGTTGGCGGAGGTATCCGTAATCACTTGAAACAAGGCAAATGCCTCCCTTGCATCTAATATCGTATATTAGTTTACAACATTCCATACACAATGTCAATGATTATTTTTCTGCGCGGGCAATGAAACGT
>CAMNHH010000194.1 GCA_946539175.1 uncultured Clostridia bacterium
GGGCATCACCGAGCCCGCCATCTTCGGCGTCAACTTCCGCTTCATGAAGCCCTTCATCGCCGGCATGATCGGCGGCGCCGTGGCCTCCCTCTTCGGCGCGCTGGTCAAGGTCAACGTGAATGGCGTTTCCTCCGCCCTGGGTGCCACCTCCTACGGCGTCACCGGCATCCCCGGCCTGCTGATCATCAACAACATCCCCATGTACGCCATCCAGATGCTGATTGCCTGCGGCCTGGCCTTCGTCCTGACCTTCGTGCTTTGGAAGGGTGAGGACGCCCCCCAGGGCGGCAAGAAGGAGAAGAAGGGCGCGGCTCCCGCCGCTCCCAAGGCCATCCCCACCGCCTCCGTCATTCGCGTTCCCGGCGGCCAGGTGATCCAGCCCGTGCCCGGCAAGGTGATCCCCCGGGAGCAGATTCCCGATGAGACCTTCGCCACCGGCGTCCTGGGCGACGGCGTGGGCGTCGATCCCAGCGAGGGTGTCGTCTACGCCCCCTTCGACGGCGAGATCGCTTCCATCTTCGACACCAACCACGCCCTGTCCATCGAGGGCAGCGGCATGGAGCTGCTGATCCACGTGGGCGTGGACACCGTCAACATGAAGGGCGAGGGCTTCAAGGGCTTCGTCCATGACGGCGACAAGGTCAAGGCCGGTCAGAAGCTGATCGAGTTCGACATCGACAAGATTAAGAAGGCCGGCTACAGCCCCGTGGTGGCGGTTCTGCTGACCAATTCCGAGGACATCGACGGCTACGAGGTCGGCGTCAAGTAATTCCATCCCGAACCAAAAAGGCGCAGCCGTAAGGCTGCGTCTTTTTGGATTCATACAGATTTTGACCGGGCCAGGGCCGCCTGCCGGTCCAGATAGGCCTGCCGCAGCTCCGCGGCCAGGTACAGAGAGCCGTAGGCCAGCACGGCGCCCTCCTTCGGGGTAACGGCCAGGGCCAGCTCCACCGCCTGGGCGGGGCTCTCGCAGACCGTGACGGGCTTGCCGTAACGCTCCAGCAGCTTCGCCAGCTCCGCTGCCTCCAGGGCCCTGGGGTTGGAGGGGGTCAGGGTGAAGAAGCGCTCGGCCAGCCTTGCGGTGCGGTCGTACATGGCGTCGTAGTCCTTGTCCGCCAGCACGCCGGTGATCACCGTCAGAGGCCTGCCTGCCAGATAGCTGTTGGCCGCCTCCCAGAGGGCGTCCATGCACTGGGGATTGTGGCCGCCGTCCAGCACAAAGAGAGGCGCCCGGCCCAGCAGCTCAAAGCGGCCCGGCCAGCGGACGGCCCGGATGCCCGTCTGGATGGCGGCGTCGGGGATCACCCAGTTCCGGTCCCGCAGCAGCTCCAGCACCGTCAGCACCAGAGAGAGGTTGTTTCGCTGGTGCTCCCCCAGCAGGGGCAGCTCCAGCCGCAGATCTCCCCAGCGGAAGCGCTGCCCCGTCAGATCGTGCCCCAGGGGCACCAGGGCCAGCGGGTCCGCGTGGTAGAGGGGGATGGCCTGCGCCCGGCAGAGGGTCTCAATGACCGCCCGGACCGAGGGCAGATTGGGGTAGAGGGCCGCGGCGCAGCCGGGCTTCAGGATCCCGGCCTTGGTGCGGGCGATGGCCTCCACGGTGCTGCCCAGATACTCCGTGTGATCCAGGCCGATGTTGGTGAAGACAGCGGCCTCCGGGGCGGGGATCACGTTGGTGGCGTCCAGCTCGCCCCCCATGCCGGCCTCCAGCACCACGATGTCGGCGGCCTCGTCGGCAAACCATTTCAGGGCGACGGCGGTGATCAGCTCAAACTCCGTGGGATGGTCCGCCATGGCCTCCGCGTGGGGGCGGACAGCCTCCGTCTCGGCGGCCAGGGCCTCGGGGGAGATCATCTCTCCGCCCAGCTGCATCCGCTCCCGGAAGTCGATGACCCAGGGGGAGATGAACAGGCCGGTCTTGTACCCGGCCGCGTTCAGCACCGAGGCCAGCATGGCGGCGGTGCTGCCCTTGCCGTTGGTGCCCACGATGTGGATGAATTTCAGCCCCTTCTCGGGGTTCCCCAGCCGCTCCATCAGCTCTCTGATCCGGGACAGTCCCGGCTGGGAGCCCTTCCAGGAGACGGCGTGGATGTATTGTAAGGCTTCGTGATAGTTCATGGTTCCATATCCGTTCGTTCAGGCTTATGTTTGACGGTCAGGCAGCGCGCAGGAGCCCCGCCTTCCGCAGCGCCGGGCCCAGAGCCAGGATCACGACGATCTGTACCGGGATCAGGATGGCACACTGCGGGAGCCTGCTGACCAGGGTAGGGAAGAAGGGCGAGCCATAGAGAATGGAGATCCAGAGGGTGTTGAGCAGCAGACTCAAAATCAGCTGGTTGAAGGCCACCGCGGTGATGACCGGAACGGGCGTCTGCTTTTTCTTCAAAAACAGGCCGAAGACGAGGCCGGTCAGCAGGGCGGTCCCGGTGAAGCCGGGGAAGAAGGGCCCGTTGGGGAAAAGAATCGCTCCAATCAGATCTCCGATTCCTGCCACGGCCGCGCCGCCCAGGGGACCGTAAAGGATGGCGGCCACAACGATGGGAATGAAGCTGAAGCCAATTTTCAGGTTCCAGGTTCGGATGGAGGCGAAGCGGTTGAGCACGATCTCCATGGCGATCAGCATCGCTGATACCAGGACCATCCGCAGACGGTTTCCGGCGTCCGATGCCCTGCGGTGGGAACTGGTTTGCGCGGATTGAGACATAAAAAATTCCTCCCATACGGAAGGAGGTTGGGTCCCCGGATTTTTCAGAGCGGCTGCGGACGCGCACCGCAAGCCCAAAGGGCCTTTCGTCCATTGGCAACCTCCCATCCAATGGCACTACCGGGAAAACCCGACGCGCGCGTCCTACTCTCTGAGGGACAAGTCCACTATATACGATCAGCCGGGAAAAAGCAAGAACTATTTTCGATTTTCGTTGTCCTGCGTCAGATCGGACGGCGCGCGGGAAGCAAAAAACCGGAGTATGAAAAGAATCGGGAATGGAAAATGAAAGGTTTGGAAAAAAACAGTTGACAAACCAAAGAAACTGTTATATAATAACCAAGCTTGAGCGCCCGACCACGTTCAGGCCGAAGCGGGGGCAACCGCCGCGGACAATTGCATACGGAGTGGTATCGAAGCGGTCATAACGAGCACGACTGGAAATCGTGTGTACGTCAAAAGCGTACCGAGGGTTCGAATCCCTCCCACTCCGCCATGAAA
>CAMNHH010000195.1 GCA_946539175.1 uncultured Clostridia bacterium
CCCGGGCCCAGGTCCTGGCCTTCCTCTACAAGACCGAGGCCATCCTGAAGGCAGCGGAGTCTTGAAGCGGAAAGATTTTTTGAAAAATCTGTCAACCAAAGCCATCCGTCCGGCGTCTTATACAGTGGGGAGCAGAAAGCTCTTGTATTTGCGGGAGTTCTCTGCTATCATAAAAAAAGAGGGTCGAGGCCCCCGCAATCAAATCGAAAGAGAGGAAGCGCTATGAAAACCCGGATCCTATCCCTGATGCTGGCAGTGGTACTGCTGCTGGGCCTGCTGGCCATGCCCGCCAGTGCGGCCACCGCCAAGGACGTGTACAACTATCTGAAGGAAGTCGCGCTGAGCAGCGGAAGCTACGACGACGTTGAGGACTGCTATTACAGCGGCTTCCAGTTCATGAGCGATGATAGGGGGAAATATTATTTCTTCATCTCCTACATGAATCAGACGAAATACGTCCACAATGCCATTGCGTACTACCCGAACGATTCCGCCTACATGGGCTTTGAGGTGACCTGGAAGATCTCCAGCAATCCCTCCCCCTCCTACAACGCCTACATGGAGGTTTACGACAAGGGCAGCAGCGCCAACGACACCACCGGCATCGTGGTGCTGCCCGCCTCCTACAACGGCTCCGCCTACAGCTCCTTCAAGAGCTTCAAGGGGAACACCCAGCTGAAGGCCCCCATGCTGGAGATTCTGAACAATCTGCTGCCCGCCGCCGTGGAGTTCACCCGGGCGGTGATCAACGACGAGGACTACAGTCTGAAGGACCTGGGCATGACCGGCTACAAGAAGTGCGACTGGGTTCACGCCGAGGACAAGGGCAAGCTCACCAAGGCGCCCACCTGCGTGGCGGAGGGCGTCACCACCTACACCTGCCGGGTCTGCGGCAACAAGCGGACCGAGGCCGTCCCCGCCACCGGGGAGCACAAGTGGGACCAGGGCGTGGTGATCACCCAGCCCGGCTGCACCACCACAGGCGTCCGCCGCTATACCTGCACCGTCTGCAAGAGCGCCACCAGGGACGAGACCATTCCCTCCCTGGGGGGCCACAGCTGGACCTATACCGAGACCCTGACCCCCACCGAGGGGGACGAGCACGGCACCGCCCTCTTCACCTGCAGCCGCTGCAATGAGACCAAGGAGGATATCCGCTGCGCCTCCGTGGTCTTCTCCGACATGCCCGCCGCGGGCAACTGGGCCCACGCCCCCATCGACTGGGCCTACTTCGGCGGTCTCACCGCCGGCAAGGGCGATGGCCGCTTTGCCCCCAATGACACCATCACCCGGGCGGAGGTCATGACCTTCCTGTGGATCACCATGCAGCGGCCCGAGCCCGCCCAGACCGAGAACCCCTTCACCGACGTGACCGAGAGCAAGTACTTCTACAAGCCCGTCATGTGGGCCGTGGCCAACGGCGTCACCTCCGGCGTGGACGTGGACCGCTTCGGCCCCGGCGAGAAGTGTACCCGGGGTCAGATCATGACCTTCCTCTGGAACGCGGCCGGCAGACCGGAGCCCAAAACCGACGTGAACCCCTTCACCGACGTGAACGAGAAAAATTATTACTACAAGCCCGTGCTCTGGGCCGTGGAGAACAACGTCACCGGCGGCACCAGCGCCACCACCTTCAGCCCCAACGACACCTGCAGCCGTGCCCAGGTTATGGCCTTCCTGTTCAAGACCGAGGCCCTGCTGAACGCCCCCCGCTCCCAGGTGCTGGAGCTGGGCTGGTACGAGGGCGAGGACGCGCCCCTGAATACGGAGCTGGATACGACCCTGCGCCTGGGCGACGAGGCTGAGGGCCGGGTGCTGCTGATGACCGTCAAGGGCGAGGGCGTACCCGAGCTTCTGACGGACCGGGAGGACCTGGTGCGCGTGATTTATGACGGGCTTGTGGAGACCACGGAGGACGGCGCCTGCCGCTATGGCTGGCGGCTGGAGCCCATCGGAGAGCCGGGCGAGGCCAAGATGCGGCTGCTGCTGGACAGAAGACCCGTCGGCAGCTTCACCGTCACCGTCGAGCAAGCCGCTCCCCAGGATCCCGCTCCCCAGGACCCCGTGGAGCCCTGAGGGCGCCGCGATCACGGAACAGGCGCCCCGAAGCGCCGGATCGGGGCCGATGGAAACATCGGCCCTTTTCCGCGCCGTCCGGTCTCCGCGCCCCGCCCCGGGGCAGAAATCCCTTGCATTTGCAGGAAAGTATGATAGAATAGACGCAGCAAACCACGAAAGGAACCATACAGAAGGAGAGGATTCAAGTATGAAAACCCGTGTGATTTCCCTGATGCTGGCAGTGATCCTGCTGCTGGGCCTGCTGGCCATGCCCGCCAGTGCGGCCACCGCCAAGGACGTGTATAACTATCTGAAAAACTTCGCCATGAGCTACTACGACGCTGAAGACAAGATCTGGAATACCACCGCGTCCATAGGCGGGGAAGCGGAGCTCTACTATGGCGTCTACTATCTGGAGAACAGTAAGTATCTGGAGCTTGTTCTCTTTTGCGACGAGTTTGAGGTCACCTGGCGGATCTCCAGCAATCCTTCTCCCGCCTATACAGCCTACGTTATGCTGTATGACGAGCAGGAAAGCAAGGGGACCGTGGCCCTCGGCGCGAAATACAACGGCGCCAAGTACAGCGCGTTCAGCCAATATACGGGCAACGCAGCCAGCAAGGCGGATGCGCTGGAGCTGCTGAACCAGGGCCTTCCCATGGTGGTGGAGCTGACCCGGGCCTTGATCAACGATGGGAACTATAGCTTGAAGGACCTGGGCCTGACCGCTTATTCCGCCTGCAATTATTTCCACGCATTCCAGTCCAGAACCACCCGGGAGCCCACCTGTGTCAATCCCGGCGTCACAACGTATACCTGCCGGGTCTGCGGCTACGTGACGACCGGTACCATCCCCGCCACCGGCGTACACAAGTGGGACGCGGGCAAGGTGACCGTCCAGCCAGGCTGCACCACCCCGGGCGTCCTGCACCGCACCTGCAGCGTCTGCAAGACGGCGGGGAAGGACGAAGCGATCCCGGCCCTGGGCCATGCCTGGACCTATACCAAAACCCTGACCCCCGCGGCGGGGAAGGAACACGGCACCGCCCTCTTCACCTGCAGCCGCTGCCAGGAAACCCAGGAGAATATCCGCTGCGCCTCCGTGGTCT
>CAMNHH010000196.1 GCA_946539175.1 uncultured Clostridia bacterium
GTCAGGGGCACGTCGCCGGTGCCGGGAGGCATATCCACGAACATATAGTCCACGTTATCCCAGTACACGTCGGTCCAGAACTGCTTCACGGCGCCGGCCAGCACGGGGCCGCGCCAGGCCACGGGGGCGGTCTCGTCCTCGAGCAGCAGGTTCAAGGACATGACCTGGATGCCGGTGCGGGTGACGGCGGGGGCCAGCAGGCCGTCCTCGTAGGCGTCGGTGGAGTCCAGGGCGAAGGCCTTGGGGATGGAGGGGCCGGTGATGTCGGCATCCAGAATGGCGGTGCGGAAGCCCCGGTTCTGCATGGCCACGGCCAGCATGGAGGTGACGGTGGATTTGCCCACGCCGCCCTTGCCGGAGACCACGGCGTAGACCTTACGAACCTTGGACTTGGGGTTCAGTTGGGCCAGCAGGCTCTCCTCGGTGCGGGAGGCACAGTCCTGGCCGCAGGTGGAACAGTTGTGTGTGCAGTCGCTCATAATACATTACCTCTTCAGTAAAAAGTAGACCAGTATGATCACACCCAGAAGGATGCGGTAGACGCCGAAGGCCTGGAATCCGTGCTTCTTGATGTAGTTCATCAAAAAGCGGATCACCAGCATGGACACCGCGAAGGCCACCGCCATGCCCGCCAGCAGGATCAGCAGCTCCGGGCCGCTGAAGGCCAGGCCGAATTTCAGCAGCTTGAGAAAGCTCAGCCCGAACATCACCGGCACCGCCAGATGGAAGGTGAAGGAGGCCGCGGCGGGCCGGGCCACCCCCAGAATCAGCGCCCCGATGATGCAGGCGCCGGAGCGGGAGGTGCCGGGGATGATGGACAGCACCTGGAACAGGCCGATGCCCACGGCGTCGGCGTAGGAGATCTCCTCCACCCGGCTGACCCGGGGCTGCCGTCCCCGATTCCAGCGCTCCACCACCAGGAATCCCACGCCGTAGAGGATCAGAGCGGCGGCGATCACCGTGGGGGTGGAGAGATGGGCGTCTATGTAGTCGTCCAGCAGCAGGGCCGCCAGGGCGCCGGGGATGCAGGCCGCCGCCACCTTGAACCAGAGGGAGACGGTCTCCCGCTTGAGCATGATCCCGCCCTCCGCTTTTCTGCCGAAGGGCCAGAGCTGCTTCCAGAACAGCACCACCACCGCCAGGATGGCGCCCAGCTGGATCACCACAAAGAACATTTCCTTGAAGGCCTCGGAAGCGTCCAGCCGCAGGAATTCATCCACCAGCAGCATATGCCCCGTGGAGCTCACCGGCAGCCACTCCGTAACACCCTCTACAATGCCCAGGAAAATCACCTTGAGCAGCTCCTGGAAAGACAATACCACCCCAGCGCCTCCTTTCAAACCCGTGTTTAGTTATTATACCACAGGATATTTGTTTTTACAACCATCATTTTTCCATGTTGCGGATTGTCGGGAATTATGGTAGAATATCGAAAAATACCACAAATGGAGGTATCTCCCATGAAATTCATCTCCTGGAACGTCAACGGCCTGCGGGCCTGCGTGGACAAGGGCTTTTTGGAGGCCTTCCGGGCCCTGGACGCCGATTTCTTCTCCCTGCAGGAAACCAAAATGCAGCCGGGCCAGCTGGAGCTGGAACTGCCGGGCTATCGGCAGTATTGGTACTCCGCCGAAAAAAAGGGCTACTCCGGCACCGCGGTCTTCACGAGGCATGAGCCCCTGTCGGTGGCCTACGGCGTGGGGGTGGAGGAGCTGGACCACGAGGGACGGCTCATCACCCTGGAATACCCGGACTTTTATCTTTTGACCTGCTACACGCCCAACGCCCAGGACGGGCTCAAGCGCATCGGCTTCCGCATGGCCTGGGAGGACGCCCTGCGGACCTACATGCGGAAGCTGGACGCGGGGAAGCCCGTGATCTACTGCGGCGATCTGAACGTGGCCCACCAGGAAATCGATCTGAAGAATCCCAAGCAGAACCGGGGCAACGCCGGCTTCTCCGACGAGGAGCGGGGCAAGTTCACGGAGCTGCTGGATGCAGGCTTCACCGATTCCTGGCGCTTCCAGCACCCGGACGCCGTGGATCAGTATTCCTGGTGGAGCTACCGGATGCGGGCCCGGGAAAAGAACGTGGGCTGGCGCATCGACTATTTTGTCATCTCCGACCGGCTGCGGGAGAAGCTGATCTCCACCGACATCCACCAGGAGATCTTTGGCTCCGACCACTGCCCGGTGGAGCTGCAGCTGTCAATCGGAGATTGAGAATCGTCCCCCTGTCAGTCCTCCTGCAGCTCCGGCAGGCCGTCGGGCAGCTCCAGGAGGAGGCAGGGTCTGCCGTCCAGCTCTCCCTCCCGCATGAGGGGCAGATACTCCGCCAGGGGGACCGGCCCCTCCGGCGGCGCGAACAGGGCCAGGGTCTGGCTCCGGTCCTCGTTCTCCCGCAGCATGGCATCCGGGATCTCATGCGTTTCGATGCTGCCCCGCCAGGGGCGGAAGCCCTCCCGCTCCCGCCCCAGCACAAAGCAGTCCGGCAGTATGGGCCAGCTGTGCCGGGAGACCCGCTTCTCCAGCCGCAGGCCTCCGGTGCCGGGAAACAGGACACCCACCGGTTGACTGCGCAACCCAAGGCAGCTCCAGAGCCGCCAGATCCCCGGTCCCGGCTCCGTGCAGGCCCCCGAAAGCCGATAATACAGGCCCTCCGTCCTCAGGCTGAGCCGCCCGATCCCGGCGCCCTGATAATAAATTGTATCGTCCAACGCGAACACTCCCTTTCGCATACAATCTATGCGAGAGGGAGTGTTCTTTATGCGGGGCAAGCCCCTGGGGCGGGATCTGCGGCCCCGCGGAGGCGGCGCCTCGGCAGCCTGGATCGAAAGGCCGCCGGGGACGCCGCCCCCCTTGGGGCGATCAGCGGTTCATACCAAACTCCATTCAAGTGCTTTCAAAGGCATTTGATGGCGCGTTGGCGTTCGCATGAGACGGATTTTATGCCGCAGGCACAAAATGGCAGTATGCGGAGCACGGCGCCGCTCCATTTATAATCCTAAGATTTAATTGGAGTTTGGGATCAGGAAGGCTGCGGCGGAATCGCCGTAGGTCAGCAGGGCATTATACATGGCGATGCGCTTCTGGTCGCCGCTTGCCCGGACCGCCTTCACCTGGCCCTCCACGGACAGGGTCCGGACG
>CAMNHH010000197.1 GCA_946539175.1 uncultured Clostridia bacterium
GGCCTGGCAAGAGGTCTGGCCCTCGCCGCAGCCGCCGTTCTTGGCGCTGGCGCAGAGGTTGCGGGTCTCGAGGGTGGTGATCTGGATCATGGGATAGCCTCCATTGTTTTATAGTTTTACTTTTGGAATTATAGCACGCAATGCGTACAAAGTCAAGGATTTCTCACTGAATCACGGAGCTCAGCAGGGGACGCAGCACCTGATAGCCCTCAAAGCGCTTGTCCTTGGAGCCCGTCAGGAAGATCAACTGGCTTGCCGCGTCCTCCAGATGGGAAAAACTCTTGACCGTGGTGCTGACGCCGGAGCCGGTGACGCCGGAGACGTAGACGTGGGAGCTGCCGCTCAGCGCGAAGTCCGAGGAGGGGTTGCCGAAGGAGATGGTGATGTTGCTGCTGGCAAAGAAGTTCAGCAGATCCGTGGCCACGTCCGCGATCAGCTCCGTGCGGCTCTTCTCGGAATTGTAGGCGATCTGGGTACCGTTGGGGAAGCGGAAATCGTCAAAGACGATCTCCTTAAAGCCCTTTTCCGCCAGCTCCCGGGCGATCTGCTTGAGATACGCGATGACGGTCTCGCTGCCCGGGTCCAGCCAGTAGAATCCGTTGCCCACCCAGAGAGCGCCTCCGGCGGTCCGCAGGCTGCTGGTGATGTGGTTCAGGGCGAAGTTGGAATCCTGGAAGGTGTGGATTCTGGCGACCATGGAAAAGCCCCGGCCCCGCAGATAGGAGATCACCCGGTCCACCGCCGCGACATCGATATCCGCCTGCTGGGCGCCGTCGATGGAGGTGGAGTAATAGAAGGAGCCGTTGCCCCCCTTCAGGTCGATGAGCACCGTGCAGGGCTGGCTCAGCTCCTGTACGGCGGCCAGGACGGCGCTGGGGTCCTGGAGCATCTCCAGGTCAATGTAGACGCCGCTGACCAGCGCGGTCTCCTGACCGCCCTCGCCGGGGTCGGCAAATTCGATCTCCACGCTTTCCGGGACGCTGTCCCGCGGAGCGGCGGTGGTGTCCAAAACCACGTCCCGGGCAGTGTTGCGGCCAAAGTCCAGCCGCACGCCGTCGGGCGTGTAGACCACGAAGCGGCCCAGGTAGATGGCAAAGAGGATCACGGCAAGGATCAGCGCGGCCAGCACGATCAGCCCCAGCTTCAGACCCTTTCGCATCCGGGCTCTGGCGCGATAGGATATGGAACGCAAGCTCAGTCCCCCTTTTGCGCCGTGAAGCAGCACCAGTCGTTCATGGTCTGCAGACCGGTGATTTCCAGGCCCGCGGCCTCGATGGCCGACCGGACCTCGTCATAGCGGTTTTCCAGCACGCCGGAGCAGATCAGCCGGGTCTTTCCCGTCATAAAGCGGGGCAGCACCGCGGCCATGGGGATGATCACGTCGGCAAAAATGTTCATGCAGACAATATCGTAGGTCTTGGAGAACAGCGCCTCCAGCTCCGCCTGGCCGGTGATGACGTTGCCGGTGACAGCGGTGAAGCGGTCCGCCCCCAAGCCGTTGATGGCGGCGTTCTCCCGGGCAATGTCCTCCGCCTTGGGGTCCACGTCCACGCCGGTGGCGTGGGCCGCGCCCAGCCGCAGGGCCGTGATGGAGAGGATGCCGCTGCCGCTGCCCAGATCCAGCAGCTCCTCGCCGCCCCGGATCAGCTCCTCCAGCCGCAGCATGCACATCTGGGTGGAGGCGTGGGCCCCGGTGCCGAAGATCATGCCGGGGTCCAGCAGGACGGGGATCCGGCCCTCAGACCGATCCGGCTCCATCCACTTGGGCACCACCAGCAGCCGCTGTCCGATGGGAATGGGCTGGTAATACTGCTTCCAGTTGTTCTCCCAGTCCTCGTCCTTCACGTTGGCCATGGAGAGCTCCAGGCTGCCCAGCCCCGCCTCGGGGTAGGTCTCCAGCAGCCCAGCCAGCAGCTCCCGCAGCCGGGCGATCTCCTCCGGGGCGTCGGGCCGGTCCTCCAGATACAGCCGGACCCGGGAGACTCCGTCGAGACTCTTTTCCAGATCCTCGTCCACAATGTCCCAGTAGTCCCGGTTGTTTTCCAAAAAGCTGTGAAATTCGGCCTCATCGTCGATGATAAAGCTGTCAAATCCGTTCAAAGTCAGCGCCGCTTCCAGCAGTCCGATGCCGCGGGAGGCGGAGGCGATGCTGAGTTCCAGCCATTCCATGGTGCAAGCTCCTTCGTATGATAAAATTGCCCCTATAGTTTACAGGATTTTCCCCCGCTTGACAAGAGGATTTCAAAAAATCTTTGCATTTTTCGGGATATTTTTACTTTGATTTTGCGAAAAAGTGTGATATAATAGGCTATACACGAACTGGCTTCCCGGGTGAAAGGAGTGTCACATGTACAGCGTCAATGAAATGATCCACTATGGCGGCAGCGGCGTGTGCGTGATCCAGGAGATTGCCACGATGCGCTTTGGTCGGACCCGGGAGAAATACTATGTCCTCAAGCCTGTCTATCAGAATGCCTCCGTGATCTACGTGCCTGTGGAGAACCCGCAGCTGGTGGGCAAGATGCGGCCTGTTCTCACCAAGGAGGAGGTGGATCGGCTGATCGGGGAGATGGACCAGATCCCCACCGCCTGGGAGGACGATCCCCAGGCCAGAAAGGCCAGCTTCGACGCCCTGCTGCGGAGCAACGAATGCCGCAGCTTGATCGTCATCATCAAGACCCTCCACGCCCACAAGGAGCGCCGCCAGGCCGACGGCAAAACCCTCCACGTCTCCGACGAGACCTACCTGCGGGAGGCCCAGCGCCTGCTCTACGACGAATTTGCCGGCGCTCTGCAGATCCAGCCCACGGAGGTCCACGCCTATATCCAAAGCAAGCTGGGCCAATCCGCGTAAGAAAGCCGGACAAATCCGCGCAAGAAAGCCGGACCGCCCCGCGCAAGAAAGCCGGACAAATCCGCACAAGAAATGCCACAGCTCGCCGCGCAAGAAAGCCGGACCGCCCCGCGTAAGAAAGCCGGACCACGCCAGGCAAGAAAGCCGGACCACGCCAGGCAAGAAATGCCGGGCCGACCACGCAAGAAAATACTTGCAATTTTCTGCCCCATGTATTATAATCCCTCTTGTATCTGCCGGTATGATGGAATTGGTAGACGTAGCGGACTCAAAATC
>CAMNHH010000198.1 GCA_946539175.1 uncultured Clostridia bacterium
CGTCCGCGTCAGCGGGCGATTTTCAAATCAAGCCCAGCTCGGCCATCCGCGCATAGAGCTTGCTCCGGAAGGGCTCCTCCATGGGGGTCAGGGGCAGGCGCAGCCGCTCCTCGATCATGCCCATCCGGGCCAGGGCGGCCTTCACGGGAATGGGGCTGGTCTGGCTGAAGAGGGCCTGGATCAGGGGCAGCAGCTCCAGCTGCAGCTTTGCGGCGCCCGCCACGTCCCCATCAAAGAAGCGCCTGCAGAGCTCCGCGGTCCTGGCGGGCATCACGTTGGAGAGCACGGAGATCACGCCCTTGCCGCCCAGGGCCAGCAGGGGCAGGATCTGATCGTCGTTGCCGGAGTAGATGTCCAGCTTGTCTCCCACCCGGCGGAAGGTCTCCATGATCTTGGGCAGGCGGCCGCTGGCCTCCTTGACGGCGCGGATGTTGGGGTGCTCCGCCAGCTGCTGGTAGGTCTCGGGCTCGATGTTGGTGCCGGTGCGGGAGGGCACGTTGTAGAGAATCACGGGAGCCGTGGCGGCGTCCGCAATGGCGGTGAAGCTGGCGATCAGGCCGCTTTGGGTGGGCCGGTTGTAGTAGGGGGTCACGCAGAGCACCGCATCCGCGCCGATGGCGCAGGCGAACTGGGTCATCATGATGGCGTGGCCTGTGTCGTTGGAGCCGGTGCCGGCGATGATGGGGATGCGGTGGCCGGAGCGCTGGATGGCAAACTCCAGCACCTTGCAGTGCTCGTTGTCCGTCAGGGTGGGGGCCTCGCCGGTGGTGGCGCAGACCACCAGGGCGTTGATCCCGGAGGCGATCTGCCAGTCGATCATCCGGCCCAGGGCCTCGTAGTCCACCCCGTCCTCCTTCATGGGCGTAACCAGCGCGGTGGCGACGCCTTGAAAAATATGCTTCTGTTCCATAACCGTTCTCCTTTGTGAGATCTGGTCCGTTTGTTCTTCCAATTTCAGAATTATACCACATCCCGCGGCGATGTGCAAGAGCTTTGACCGGTATTTTGTCGCTTTGGCAGGGTAATGGTCAGCACCAGCCGATCCTCGGCCTCCTGCCGCTCCAGCCGGGCGGGAATCCCGGCCTGCCGCAGCAGCTCCAGGTGCCGGTTCACCGAGTTCAGAAACAGCCGCAGATCCTTTACACGGACCCTGGGGACCGGGCCGGCCGCCGGCCTGGCGGCCAGCAGGGCGTCAATGTAGGCCTCCGTCCTGGCCACGCTCAGCTCCCGCTGGGTGATCACCCGGATGGCCTCCAGCTGCCGGGCCTCCTCCGGCAGCCGCAGCAGGGCCCGGGCGTGGCGCTCCGAGAGCCCCGCCTCCTCCAGGGCCCGGCGCACGGCGGGGCTGTGCTTCAGAAGCCGCAGCTTGTTGGCCACGGCGGAGGGACTTTTCCCCAGCCGGGCCGCGGCCTGCTCCTGGCTGAGCCCGTAGACCCGGATCAGCCGGGCGATGCCCTCCGCCTCCTCCCAGCAGGTCAGATCCTGCCGCTGGAGGTTTTCCACCAGGGCGGCCAGGCTGCTCTGCTGCCCGTCCAGCCGCAGCAGCAGGCAGGGCAGCTCCGTCAGACCCGCCAGCCGGGCGGCCCGCAGCCGCCGTTCCCCGGCCACCAGCTCATAGATCCCGCCCGCCTGCCGCACCGTCAGGGGCTGCAGCAGCCCGTGCTGGGCGATGGAGTCCGCCAGCTCCCGGAGCCCCTCCGGGTCAAAGTGCCGCCGGGGCTGGGCCGGGTTGGGGCGGATCAGCTCCGGCGGCAGCATCAGCAGACTGCCCTCGGCCTTGCGTTTTGCGCGTTGCATCCAAATTCCTCCGCTTGCTGAAGATTTCAGCCCTATTGTAAACCCGCGCCGTGCCAAAATCCCACGAGAAGGGGACCGGATCGGAAAGTTTTTCCCCCGCGGCGCATTGACATTTTCCGAATTCTGGGGTATGATGGAAAGGCGGAGAGGGATCTCCGCGAAACTGAATCAGATCGGAGGAAAGACAATGTTCTGTGAAAAGTGCGGCACCCGTGTGGATGACGGCCAGCCCTTCTGCCCCAATTGCGGCAACCGTCTTTCTGTGCCTGAGACAGCCCCGGCTTCCGCAGCCGCTCCTGCCGCTCCGGCAGATCCCGGCCTTGGCCAGATTCCCGGCACCGGCTTTGTGGCTCCCGCTCCCGCCCCCCGGAAGGCGCTGAAGCTCCCCTCCCTGGGCGGCCTGACGGACAAGTTCAACAGCCTCAAGGGCATGAAGCAGATCTATTACGGCTGCAGCTTCTGCCTGCTGATCCTTTGCTTCATTCTCTCCCTGCTGAAGGTCTATTACGTCAAGGGCGGCGCGGCCTTCGGCCTGGCCACCGGCGCCTCCTGGCTGCTGGTGCTGTCCAATATCCTGTTCACCCTCAGCGTCACCTTCTTCCTGCTGGACGCCTTCGGCAAGTTCAGCTTCAAGTGGCTGCGCTTCTTCATCGCCGGGTCCGCGGTTCTGATCCTCTTCCTCTTCGTCATCGTCTGGATCGCCGGCGTGGACGTCTTCGGCTACACCACCTCCGTGCGGCTGTCCGTGGGCGGCTGGTTCTTCCTGATCTTCCAGGCGGGCCTCAGCGCCGTGACCATCCTCTACATCCTGGAGAAGAACAAGAGCTGAGGGCCTCCATGCCCGGACGCTCCGGCCCCTGCGACGCAAAGCCCATAGAAGCCCGGAACCGCCGACGCCCGGCGGCTCCGGGCTTCTGCTTGCCCCAAAGGACCCGCCCGCGGCTGTTCAGGAAAAAAACAAAGGGACGCGTCAAGGAAAAATCAAACGGAAAAGCCCCCGCGGAAAAAAAGCTTGAAAAAACACAAGATTTTACTTGACATTTTCTGAAATCTGCATATAATATAAATGCGCTTGGAAATCGTCAGAGGAGAGCGCACGATAGCGGGTTTGTGTAAAGGTAGCACACCGGACTCTGACTCCGTTTGTGAGGGTTCGAATCCTTCACCCGCTG
>CAMNHH010000199.1 GCA_946539175.1 uncultured Clostridia bacterium
CGGTCTCGTACTCAACGTGAGCGGTGTTGATGGTGATGCCGCGCTCTCTCTCTTCGGGAGCCTTGTCGATGGAAGAGTAGTCGGTGTACTCAGCGCCGCCCTTCATGGCCAGGTACTTGGTGATGGCAGCGGTCAGAGTGGTCTTGCCATGGTCGATATGGCCGATGGTGCCGATATTGACATGGGGCTTGGTTCTGTTGAATTTCTGCTTTGCCATTGATTATTTTCCTCCTGTAAAGTTGTGGATCAGTGACTTGCGCATATTTTCAGTCAATAAGCATTTTACACTATGTTCCCTGAAAATACAAGCATTATTTTTGAAAAAGCAGCTGTTTTTAACGGGTTTTTTCGGGAGTTTTTCAGTATCTCCCGCGTTTTGCCATGATCTCGTCCTGGATGGACTTGGGCAGCTGGACATAGTGGCTGGGCTCCATGGTATAGGTGCCGCGGCCCTGGGTGCGGCTGCGGAGATTGGTGGCGTAGCCGAACATCTCGCTCAGCGGCACGTTGGCGTCGATCTGGGTCACGCCGCCCCTGGGCTCCATACCCAGGATGCTGCCGCGCCGACCGGTCAAATCGCCCATAACGTCGCCCATATAGTCCTCGGGAACCATGACGGAGACCTTCATGATGGGCTCCAGGATCACGGGATTCGCCCTGCGGCAGGCCTCCTTGAAGGCCATGGAGCCCGCGATCTTGAAGGCCAGCTCGGAGGAGTCCACCTCGTGGAAGGAGCCGTCGTAAAGGGTCACCTTCACGTCCACCACGGGGTAGCCCGCCAGCACGCCGGCCTGCATGGCCCCCTGAATGCCCTGATCCACGGCGGGAATGAATTCCTTGGGGATGGCCCCGCCCACAACGGCGTTGACGAATTCATAGCCCTTGCCGGACTCGTTGGGCTCCAGCTTGATCTTGACGTGGCCGTACTGGCCCTTGCCGCCGGACTGACGGACGTAACGCTCGTCCACGTCGGCGCTGCCCTGCACGGTCTCCTTGTAGGCCACCTGGGGGGTGCCTACGTTGGCCTCCACCTTGAATTCCCGCAGAAGACGGTCCACGATGATCTCCAGATGGAGCTCGCCCATGCCGGCGATGATGGTCTGACCCGTTTCGTCGTCGGTGTAGGTCTTAAAGGTGGGGTCCTCCTCGGCCAGCTTCGCCAGGGCGATGCCCAGCTTCTCCTGGCCGGCCTTGGTCTTGGGCTCGATGGCCACCCGGATCACAGGCTCGGGGAATTCCATGGATTCCAGAATGATGGGATGCTTCTCATCGCAGAAGGTATCGCCGGTGGTGGTGCTCCGAACGGAGACCACGGCGGCAATGTCGCCGGAATAGACGGCCTCGATGTCCTCGCGATGGTTGGCGTGCATCTGCAGGATGCGGCCCAGACGCTCCCGCTGGCCCTTGGTGGAGTTCATGACCGTCTTGCCCTTCTCGCAGGATCCGGAGTAGACCCGGAAGAAGCAGAGCTTGCCCACGAAGGGGTCGGTGGCGATCTTGAAGGCCAGGGCGGAGAAGGGGGCGTCGTCCGAGGCCGGACGGAATTCCTCGGCGCCGGTCTTGGGGTTGACGCCGGTGACGCCCTTCTTGTCCAGAGGGGAGGGCAGGTAGCGGACGATGGCGTCCAAAAGCTCCTGCACACCCTTGTTGCGGTAAGACGTGCCGCAGGTAACGGGAACCATGCGCACGGCGATGGTGCCCTTCCGGAGGGCCCGGTGGATCAGCTCCTCCGGGATCTCCTCGCCGGAGAGATAGCGCTCCATGATCTCGTCGTCCTCCTCGGAGACGGCGTCCAGGAGCTTCTCCCGGTATTGCTCCGCCAGCTCCTGCAGCTCGGCGGGGATCTCTTCTTCTCGGACGTCCTTGCCCAATTCATCGTAGAAGACGTTGGCCTTCATGCGGATCAGGTCGATGACGCCGGTGAAGTCGGCCTCAGCTCCGATGGGGAGCTGGATGGGAACGGCGCGGCACTTCAGCCGATCGTGCATCATCTTGAGGACGTTGAAGAAGTCTGCGCCCGTGATGTCCATCTTATTGATGTAGACCATACGGGGTACGTTATACTTATCGGCCTGACGCCAGACCGTCTCGGTCTGGGGCTCGACGCCGCCCTTGGCGCACAGAACGGTAACAGCGCCGTCCAGCACGCGGAGGCTGCGCTCCACCTCAACGGTGAAGTCCACATGCCCCGGGGTGTCGATGATATTGATGCGGCAGCCCTTCCAGAAACAGGTGGTCGCGGCGGAGGTGATGGTGATGCCCCGCTCCTGCTCCTGCTCCATCCAGTCCATGGTGGCCGTGCCCTCGTGGGTCTCGCCCAGCTTGTAGGTGCGGCCGGTGTAGAACAGGATGCGCTCTGTCGTGGTGGTTTTGCCCGCGTCAATATGCGCCATGATACCGATGTTTCGCGTATTCTCAAGAGAATATTGTCTCGGCATGGTATCGCTCCTTCTTGCGGTTGACCGGAATTACCAACGGAAATGGGAGAAAGCCTTGTTGGCCTCTGCCATCTTGTGGGTATCCTCACGCTTCTTCACAGAGGCGCCGGTGTTGTTGCAGGCGTCCATGATCTCGCCGGCCAGGCGCTCTCTCATGGTCTTCTCACTGCGCTTGCGGGCATAGGTGGTGATCCACCGCAGACCCAGGGTCTGCCGACGGTCGGGCTTGACCTCCAGGGGGACCTGGTAGGTGGCGCCGCCCACGCGGCGGGACTTGACTTCCAGAGCGGGCATGATGTTTTCCATGGCCTGCTGGAAGGCTTCCAGACCGTTCTTGCCGGTCTTTTGTTCAACAAGTTCAAAGGCACCGTAAACGACCTTCTGGGCAACGCCCTTCTTGCCGTCGAGCATGATGCTGTTGACGAGCTTGGTAACCAGAACGGAATTGTAAATAGGATCCGGGAGAACTTCTCTCTTAGGAACATTACCTCTTCTGGGCACTTCGCTTCCCTCCTTCATA
>CAMNHH010000200.1 GCA_946539175.1 uncultured Clostridia bacterium
GGGGCGTCCCGTTGTAGACAAAATAGATGCAGATCCGTCCGTCCCCCACGAGCCAGCGGCCGTAGGTCTGATACTTTTCACAGTAGAAACGCTGAGCCAGGATCGTTTCATGCGGGACGTCATTCTGGGGCAACAGCTCCGAGGATTCGTCCTCGCCCACGTCCCACAGCAGCTCCTCGATCTGGCAGCCAAGAGCGGCCGCCAGGCGCAGCAGGGTCTCGCCCCCGGCGGAACTCAGCTTCTTGTGGCCCTGTTCATAGTCCTGGATGGAGCGGAAATTGACGCCGCTCTGCTCCGCCAAAGCCCGCCGCGTCATCCCTTTCTGCTCCCGGATACTCTGCAAACTCATTCTATCACCTTCTCGTCTCTATTATACGCATATTTGCGTATATGTCAAGTGGAGGGAACGTCGTTTTTCTGCCTCTGAGATTTCGCTGATCCGAAACGCTGTGCTATTTGAGGCTAATGCAATTGGAAACATAAAAAAACACATTACCTGAAGGCATAATTAAAAAGATGAATTCATTTCTATCCGTGTAAAAAGAATTCCCATCGTGGAAAACGTATTAAATTATCGAAGAGCAGCAGGATGAGTCCTGCTGCTCAATTGTTATTATCACAAACTGTAGCTTATGCAGAAGCTGCATTGACAAAGCATTTTGTTTTCAATTCATGGCTACCAGGTCCGCGTCAGGTACTTCGGCGGAACCGACTTCGTCAGCCAGACGCCGTTGACGGAACGGTAGAAGACATATCCGTCAGCAGCCATTTTACCGGCGTGCACCTGATAGATCCTCGGCTTTCCGTGTCTCGCGCCGACCTTGAAGGCGGTCTCATAGTCGCCGGACAGGTGGACGTAGAGCCTTGTCTTCGGGATCAGACCCTTGGCCTCGATGGAGTCCACGTACTTTTCGCCGGTCCCGTGATACAGAAGCTCGGGCGGCGTCACCGCTTCCAGCTCCACGTCCACGGGAACGGAATGGCCCTGGTTGGCGCGGATCTTCGTTTTGTCTTCGTTGAAGGAATAGCGCCGCTTCTCATCGGTGCGGACGATCTCCTCCAGCCCCGCCAGATCCAGCGGCCTGGTCCGGTTGACGCCGGCAATCAGCTCGTCCACCCTAGCCCAGCCGTGCTCATCCAGCGTGATCCCGATGACCTCCGGTTTGTGCCGCAGGATCAGGGAAATGAATTTGCTTGTACTGTTGTTTCTGCTTTTCATTTAGGCGTTCTCCTCTCCTGGGAGATAATGTGTCATCGTTTCCCTCCCATTCCTTGATTCTAGGTGATACCAAACACGTTCGTCAGGTCAACCTATTGGTTTCTTTTTCCTGTGTTATTTCGTCAAAGCGATTCCGCCAGTCCGGAGGATCTGCTCGGCGAGCTCCGCGGCTTCGGTGAAGCCTTCTGCCTGCAGCGCCTCTGAGGCGGCCCGGAGGGCAGGAACGAAGGCCTCCACCATCTGATGATACCGCTGCATGGCCATCCGGACGCCGAGCCCGGCCTCCCTGGCCGCAGCTTCAAAGGATGCCTCCGTGACTGCGTCCAGCGTGGCCGCGCCGCCGATCCGGAAGGAGATCTCCCGCGTGGTCGGATAGATCGCCGCGCCCAACAGGTCGTAGGCCGGGGCCAGCCGCAGGGTCCGAAGGTCCGGGCTGTACAGCAGGGAGAAGTTCTTGACGTGGGCGTCGGTGTTGCCGATCAGCCAGTTGAAGACGATCTGGTCCCACAGCCGGGTCATGTCCCGGATCGGGTCGGCGGAATGCCGCCGCAGAAGGTCGAACATCCGGGCCATGTGATCCTCTCCGGCACGCTCGTACTTCCGGGAGGCCGGAATCCCCAGCGCCTGGGCGAAAACCTCCTGGTGAAGCCGCAGCGGGGCAGTCAGGTTGTCGATGACCCTGCCGGCGTTTGAAAAGCTGCGGTCGTATCGCCCGGCGGCAAGCAGGATCTCTTCGTCCGCCCCGCTTCCGGTGTTGATGATGAAACTGTCCGCGACCTGCAGGCCGCAGTTTCTTGCCGTCGTCAGGGCCAGCTGTTCGTTCTGAACGATGTGCTTCAGGCGGACGTGGCTCTGTTTGACGATATGGGTGCTGGGCGCGGTCCCCCGGGGCAGATACCAGGCCTTGCCGTCGAAGTACAGGCCCACCTTGCCGGTGGCCCCGGCCAGGGACAGATGCGAGGAAATCACCAGCTCCGCGGATTTGGAAGCGCCCTCGGCGGCCAGGGCCTTGACCTGATCCAGCGCCAGCGGCTCGTAGCTTGCGCCGTGGGTCTCGTCCTCCGCCGTGATCTGCAGGGCGCCGAGGCATTCGCAGCCCAGGGCGTGTAGGATGGTCAGATAGTCGTCTTCGTCCGCGTGAATCCACTGAGCCACGGTCCTGCGGGTATAACCCTCGGGCAGAAGACTGTCAAAGTAGTTCTTCGTCTGTGCCGGGGAGAAGGCGGCCTCCTGCAGCGGCAGACTGAGAGAGATCGGGGCAGCGTCCTCCGCTGCCAGATACGCCAGGGCGTAAGAGAACACCGTATTCTCCGGACGGTCGCCTCGCAGTGTGCCCACATGGGTCTGCACGCCGTTCTTTTCAATGCTGACGCGGTAGGTCATCCCGCATCACCCCGCTTCCGGAGCTCTGCGTCCAGACCGAGCAGATTCGCCAGATACAGGGCCTTCCCCAGCTCCGCCGTCTGCTTGCCGTTTTCCAGATCCGAGAGGAAGCTGACGCTGAAGCCCGTGAACTCCGCCAGCGCAGCCTGCGTCAGCCCGAGCTCCTTCCGCCGCGCCCGGATCGCCGCGCCGAATTCCTTTGCTGTGGATACGATCATCGATACCGCCTCCGATTTTGACTTTTTGGGGAATTATGAGGTTACCTTTCTCTCGCTTCTTCGCCGCACGGCGCAATTGATGCCAAATAAAACTTGACTTCGCCGAACGGCT
>CAMNHH010000201.1 GCA_946539175.1 uncultured Clostridia bacterium
CCTGCCCCGGGCCGAGGCGGCCCGGACGGAGCTGGAGCGCCGTCTGGCGGAGATTGCCCGCAGCCGCCGCCGTCTGACGGAGCTGGAGACGGAGATCCGGGATCTGAAGCAGCGGCGCGCCCAGTGCAGGGAGACCCTGGCCGGGCTGGACGCCCTGGAGCGTCGGGCCCAAATGGACCGGGCGGAGGACGCGGAGGCGGCCCTGCGGGAGGCTGTGGAGGACCGGGAGGCCTGGCAGGAGGTCTGCGGGGATCTGCCCCCGGCGGAGCAACTGCAGGAGCTGGAGGCCCGGCTGCAGTTGCTCCAGGCGGATCTGGAGCGGACCGCCCTGGACGAGGGTCTGAGCGTAGAGGAGCTGGAGCTGCCGGAGCCCGATCCGGTCTTTGGCCGCATGGGACCCAAGGAGGCCCACGACAAAGCGGCCCGGGACATCCGCCTGGTGCAGCAGGCCAAAAACGCCAAACGTCCCCGCCGCAAAAAGTACGCCGATCTCTGGCTGCTGCCCGTCCTGCTGGGGCTGGGCCTGGGCTTCTTCGGCGCCCTGCGTCCCATGCTGGCCGCGGTGATCGGCGGCGTCGTCCCGGCTCTGGCGGGGCTGGTCCGCTGGCTCTGGCTGCGGATCCGGTTCAACCGCGAAAAGGACGCCTACCTGGCCCTGCAGCAGCAGGCCCGGTCCCTGCTGGAGCAGTACGGGGCCGTCAGCGGCAAGGAAATGCTGGACCGGAGCATGGCCTATATCCGGGACTGGACCCGGCAGGAGGACAGCTCCTCCCTGCACAACAGAGCCGAGCTGATGGAGCTGGCCCAGCGCCGGAGCGAGATCTACCGGCGGATTGAGGCGCTGATGCCCGGCTGCGGCAGCCCGGAGAAGGCCGCCGCCCTCTTCCAGGAGGCCGCCAAGGCCCGGGGAGAGCTGGAGCGGGCAATCCTGGTGGAGGAGCAGCGCAGCCGGGAGCTGGAGGCCCTGCGGGCCTCCCTGGCGGAGCAGCCGGAGCCGGAGGCGGATCTGAATCGCTTTGCCGGCCTGGACCGGGACGAGGAGCAGGCCCGGCTGGAGGAAGCGGAGCTGTCCCTGGAGGCCACGGTCTCCCGGGCTGACAAGCTCTCCGGCGCCATCGATCAGATGGGAGACCCCCTGGCCCTGGAGGCCGAAAAGGAGGCGCTCACCCGGAAGATCCAACGGATGGAGCACCGCCTTTCCGCCGTGCGCCTGGCCCGAAAGGCCCTGGCGGCCGCAGACGAGTCCCTGCGGGCCAGGTTCTCTCCCCTGCTGTGTGAACAAACCGGCCAGCTCTTTGCCCGCCTCACCCAGGGCAAATACGACCGGATTCAGCTGGACCGGGCCATGCACATCACCGTGCATCCGGCGGGCAGCCCTGTCTACCGGCCTCTGTCCTGTCTCAGCGGCGGCACCGTGGACCAGCTCTACCTGGCCCTGCGGCTGGCCATTTGCCAGCTTCTGATCCCGGAGGCCCCCATCGTGCTGGACGACGCGCTGGCCTACTTCGACGACCTCCGGGCCGAGCAGGCCCTGCGGCTGCTGCGGGAGCTGGGCAAGACCCGGCAGATCCTGCTCTTCACCTGCCACAGCCGGGAGAAGCAGATTCTGAACCGGCTGTGCCGGGAGGAACGGACGCAGGCAAGCGCCGCCCCGAAGCTCGAATAAAGCCGCCAAAAAAGGCGCTCCGCCCGGAGCGCCTTTTTGATGGGACCGTTTACAGCAGGCGCTTCAACGCCTCCAGGGGGCCCTCCTCCAGGGCCGTCAGCGGCAGGCGGCAGGGACCGCAGTCCCGCCCGGCCAGGGCCAGGGCCGCCTTGATGGGAATGGGATTCACCGCGGCGGAGAGGGCCTCGAGCAAGGGCTGCTGCTGCCGCTGCAGGGCCAGCGCTCTGGCGTACTCCCCCCGCAGGGCCGCGTCGATCAGCGTCTTCACCGCCTGGGGCCGCAGATTGGACAGCACCGACACGGCCCCCAGGGCTCCGCAGGCCATAAAGGGCAGGATCCGGTCGTCGCAGCCACAGTACACCGGGAAGTCCTCCCCGCATAGCGCGTGGAGCTTCAGAACCCTGGCCACGTCCGGGTCCGCCTCCTTGATGCCCGCCACGTTGGGCAGCTTTGAAAGGGCGGCGCAGGTCTCCGGGGCGATTCGCACGTTGGTCCGGGCGGGGACGTTGTAGAGCAGCATCGGCAGGGGCGAGGCCTGGGAAATGGCCCCATAGTGGGCCAGCAGCCCCGCCTGGGTGCAGCGGTTGTAGTAGGGGGTGACGCAGAGCAGGGCGTCGGCCCCCAGGGCCGCAGCGGCCCGGGCAGTTTCGGCGGCCCGTCGGGTGTCGTTGCCGCCGGTGCCAGCGATCAGCTTCGCTTTGCCCTGGCAAAAACGGACGCAGTGGGCGATCAGGGCCAGCAGCTCCGTATGCTCCAGGGTGGCGGCCTCCCCGGTGGTGCCGCCGATCACCAGGGCCTCCACCCCGGCCTCCAGCTGGGTCTCCAGGAGCCGATCCAGGGCGTCGAAATCCAGTCTGCCCTGTTCGTCAAAGGGCGTCACCAGGGCCGTGCAGGTCCCGCGAAAAATGGGCGTGCGCATGTTCATACCTCCGTTTGATCTGCCTGATTTCTGACACGGCATCTTATTCGCGCCCGGCCCCGATTATGCCGTTGACGAAACGGCAATTATTGTGTATAATGGAGCAATCAAATGCAAAGAGGGATTCCATGAAAACACATGATTTCTATTACGAGCTGCCGCCGGAGCTGATTGCCCAGACGCCGCTGGAGCAGCGGGACAGCTCCCGGCTGCTGGTCTTGAACAAAGAGGACGGCTCGGTGGAGCACCGGCATTTTCACGATATTCTGGACTATCTCCGGCCCGGCGACTGCCTGGTGCTGAACAATTCCCGGGTCCTGCCCGCCCGGCTGCTGGGCAAGCG
>CAMNHH010000202.1 GCA_946539175.1 uncultured Clostridia bacterium
TCCCCCTGACCGGCATGGTAAACGGAGGCGTGTTCACCCTGGGCGGCGTCATCGTGGTGATCCTGGGGATCCTGTTCCTTGTCGTGCCCGCCTACAAGGACAGGAAGAAGGCCGAGAAGGCCGCTCTGGAGCAGCAGGCCGAGAACAGCGAGAACGGCGAACAATGAAGACTGTAACAGTCTACACCGACGGCGCGTGCAGCGGCAACCCCGGCCCCGGGGGCTGGGGGGCGGTGCTGCTATACGGCCCCCACAAAAAGGAGCTCAGCGGCGGCGAGGCAGAGACCACCAACAACCGCATGGAGCTTACCGCCGTGATCCGGGCCCTGTCCGCCCTGAAGGAGCCCTGCCGGGTGGAGCTGTACTCCGACTCGAAATACGTCATCGACGCCCTGGAAAAGGGCTGGGCGAAGGGCTGGAAAAGACGGGGCTGGGTGAAGAGCGACAAAAAGCCCGCCCTGAACCCGGACCTCTGGGAACAGCTTCTGACCCTGACGGAGGGCCATGAGATGGTCTATCACTGGGTCAAGGGCCACGCCGAGAACCCCTATAACAACCGCTGCGACGAGATGGCCGTGGCGGAGAGCCGGAAATTCCACTGAACCACAGAAGCAAAGGAGACGAAACAGCCATGCAGCAGCAACAGCCAAGAAACGCGTTCCAGGGGATGTTCCGGGGCCTGTTCACCGTAAAAGGCTTTATGAAATACGGCCTCATCGCCATCGCAGCGGTGGTCATTCTTGGCGTGATCTACTTCAACACCCAGATGCGGCCCCACGACCTGCTCTCCTTCTACGCCACAGACGAGGCCCCCGTGGCGGGGCTGCTGGTCCGGTCCGACTCCGCCCAGCACCGCTCCGAGCTGGACGTGGAGGGGGAGGAGATGATCGCCGATCTCTGGCAGGCCATTGAGGGCAGCCAGGTCCGCTATATGCAGCACATCAGCAGCGCGGCGGTGTCCGCCGGGGGATATTACTACGAGATCATGCTCTCCACCCCGGAGGATCAGGACAGTGACACCCACACCTACGCCTTCTCCGTCAACACCTCGGGGGAGACGGTGATCCAGGCCATGACCTACCGACTGGTGGACAAAGAGCCCATGCTGGACGCCCTGGATGCTCTTTTCACCCAATATGAGGACCAGGTAAGGGCCGTCAGTTGAGAAAAACGCAGAAATTTACCGGCAGGGGGAGAAAATCAGAGCATTGCAGTTGATTTTTTCCTTCCCTGCCGGTATAATTTTCGAGTAACTGTATCATCAAGATTTTCTGAGGAAAATCACACATTTTTCTGGAGGTACGATTTATCATGAGAGATGTCTATGTTATCAGCTCCTGCCGCACCGCCGTTGGCAAGTTCGGCGGCTCCCTGAAGGACGTCCCCGCCGCTGAGCTGGGCTCCATCGTCATGGCCGAGGCCCTGAAGCGGGGCAACGTCAAGGGCGAGTGGCTGGACGAGGTCATGTTCGGCAACGTCCTGTCCGCCGCTCAGGGTCAGAACGTGGCCCGTCAGTGCATGGTCAAGGCCGGCATCCCCCTGAAGGTTCCCGCCTACACCGTCAGCATGGTCTGCGGCTCCGGCCTGAAGTCCGTCATCGAGGGCTCCCGCGCCATCCAGTGCGGCGACGCTGATATGGTCATGTGCGGCGGCACCGAGAACATGTCCGCTGCTCCCTACGCCATCCCCGAGGCCCGCTGGGGCGCCCGCATGGGCGAGAAGAAGCTCATCGACACCATGATCAAGGACGGCCTGTGGGACGCTTACAACAACTATCACATGGGCACCACCGCTGAGAACATCTGCGATATCTGGGGCATCACCCGGGAAGAGCTGGATGAGTTCGGCTTCAACTCCCAGAGAAAGGCCATCGCCGCCATCCAGTCCGGCCGGTTCAAGGATGAGATCGTGCCCGTCACCGTGAAGCAGAAGAAGAAGGAGTTCGTCTTCGACACCGACGAGGATCCCCGTGAGACCACCCTGGAGAAGCTGGCCGGCCTGAAGGGCGCCTTCGCCGTCTCCGAGGACAACACCGTCGACAAGGTGGAGATGACCTTCGAGGCCTCCCACATGACCCCCGAGAAGGGCACCCTGGGCGTCAAGCGCGTCACCGCCGGCAACGCCTCCGGCATCAACGACGGCGCTGCCGCCATCATCCTGGCCTCCGGCGAGGCCGTTGAGAAGTATGGCCTGAAGCCCCTGTTCAAGGTGGTTTCCTGGGGCCAGGGCGGCGTGGATCCCAAGATCATGGGCACCGGCCCCATCCCCGCTTCCCGCCAGGCTCTGGCCAAGGCCAACCTCACCATCGACGACATGGACCTGATCGAGGCCAACGAGGCTTTCGCCGCTCAGTCCATCGCCGTTGCCCGTGAGCTGGGCTTCGACATGAGCAAGGTCAACGTCAACGGCGGCGCCATCGCCATCGGCCACCCCGTGGGCTGCTCCGGCGCCCGCATCATCGTCACCCTGCTCCACGAGATGCTGAAGCGGGACGACGCCAAGAAGGGTCTGGCGACCCTGTGCATCGGCGGCGGCCTGGGCGTTGCTGCCATCTTCGAGAAGTGCTGAGAGCTGACTTGCTGAGGCACGTCTGAACGAATTGAATACCGGGCCCGGAGAGCTGTTCGGCTCTCCGGGCCCGGTTTCTTTTTTATCTTACAGAGCTTCCCGAAGAAAAGCCCGGGCGTTTTTCCAGGTGACGGCTTCGATCTCCTCCGCCGTGAACCCGTCCGCGTCCATGGCCTCGATCAGGGACCGCATTCCCCCCGCGTCCCCCAGTTCCAGGGTACAGTCGATGCCGTCAAAGTCGGAGCCCAGGGCGGGAAGCTGAAGTCCTCCCACGTCCAGCATATGCCGCA
>CAMNHH010000203.1 GCA_946539175.1 uncultured Clostridia bacterium
CGGGCGGCCGAGGTGTATGCCCTGCGGGGTACGTCCGCCCCTGCGGGGATAAGCAAAAGATTCTCTTTGGGGGCGGCTATCAGCCGCCCCCATCTGCGTCAGCCCTTCTGCTGGCGCAGCTTTCGTCTGCGGCGGTTGATGTAGCGCTCCAGCTCGCCGGAGGTGAGAAACTCCGCCAGCACGTACTGCTCGAACACCGGCACCGTGCAGGCCGAAAAGCCCAGCTTCTCCCGGTAGACCGGCAGCAGCTCCTCCGGCAGCACCAGATAGGCCGTGCGCATGGAGGGGGCGAAGGTGCGGGAGAAGGTGTTGAGGTACAGCACCCGCTCCGGGGCCAGGGAGCAGATGGTGTCGATGTGGCGGGTGACGGAGGAGAACTCCGAGTCGTAGTCGTCCTCGATCAGATAGCTGCCGTTTTTCCGGGCCCAGGCGGCGTACTCATGCCGCTTGCCGGGCGAAGCGGTGACATGGCTGGGATAGCTGTTGAAGGGCGTCACGTGCAGGACCCCCGCCCGGCAGGCGGAGAGGGCCTGGGAGACGATGCCGTCCTCCCCCATGGGCAGACTCACGCAGCGGGCGCCGTTGGCCTCGTACACCTGGCGGATGCGGTCGTAGCAGGGGTCCTCCAGGGCGTAGACCGTCTCCCGTCCGAAGAGCTGGACGATGAGGGAATAAAAGGCCTCCGCCCCGGAGCCCACCACGATCTGGTCCGGCGACACCGAGAGCCCCCGGCTGCGGGCGATGTAGGCGGCGATGGCCTCCCGCAGCTCCGCACAGCCAGCGCCGGGGGAGCGCACCAGGATCCGCCGGTCATAGTCCGAGAGCACCCGGCGCATGGTCTTGGCCAGGGCCGAAAAGGGGAAGTCCTCGGGCGCCGCCTCCGGGCCCGGCTCTGCCCCGCGGCGGGGCAGGGGCTCCTCGTGCCGGGGCGCAGCGGAGAAGGCGGCATAGTAGCCGCTGCGCTCACGGCTGTCCACATAGCCCTCGTCACACAGCAGGGCGTAGGCATGCTCCACCGTGATGAGGCTGACCCCCAGCTCCCCGGCCAGCAGCCGCTTGGAGGGCAGCTTGCTCCCGCGGGGGATGGCCCCGGCGACGATGTCCTCCCGCAGCTGGGCATACAGCTGCATATAGGCGCTCTGCGGCGCGTCTTTGTCGATGCGGTATTTCATCTGGTCTTAAAAAAATCTCCTTATCTGGCAATATACATAGGACCAAATTCAGCATATACTGGCCCTGTAAAAAAGTCAAGCCCCGGTCCTGCCCGGGGACAAGGAGTGCATGAACATGAAACGTGTCGTCAGTATTCAGGATCTGTCCGCGGTGGGCAAATGCTCCCTGACCGTGGCCCTGCCCATCCTCTCGGCCATGGGCGTGGAGTGCGCCGTGGTGCCCACGGCGGTGCTGTCCACCCACACCCAGTTTCAGGGCTTCACCTTCCGGGATCTGACGGACGAGATGGACCCCATCGCCGACCACTGGAAGCAGCAGGGCCTCACCTTCGACGCCATCTGCACCGGGTATCTGGGCTCCTTCCGCCAGGTGGACATCGTCAAGCGCTACTTCCGGGATTTCGGCGAGGGCGCCAAGCTCATCGTGGACCCCGCCATGGGGGATAACGGCAGGCTCTACACGGGCTTCGGGCCGGAGTTTCCCAAAAAGATGGCGGAGCTGATGGAGGGCGCCGACCTGGTGCTGCCCAACATCACCGAGGCCGCCTTCATGCTGGGCAAGGAGTACCGGGAGAGCTACGACCGGAGCTACATCATGGAGCTGCTGGAGGGTCTGCTGGCCCTGGGCGCGAAGACCGCCGCCCTCACCGGCGTGAGCTTCGAGGCGGGCAGGCTCGGCGCCGTCAGCCTGGACGGGGAGACCGGCGCCTTCTCCGAGTATTACACCGACCGGCTGCCGGTGAACTTCCACGGCACCGGGGACATCTATTCCGCCGCCGCCGCGGGCGCGCTGGTGCTGGGCCGCACGGTGCCGGAGGCCCTGGCCCTGGCCGCCGACTACACCGCCGAGTGCATCCGCCTGACCCTGGCGGAGGAAAACCACAGCTGGTACGGCGTCAACTTTGAGCAGGCCACGCCCTATCTGCTGGACCGGATGAAGAAGTAAAACCGAATAGCAAAAGGACCTCGGAAGAAATTCCGAGGTCCTTTTTGTCGGATTCCATTAATAGGCCACGCCCCAGTAGATCATGTGCCTGGCGGGTTTGCCGCAGATGGGGCAGACGTCCGCGAAGTGCTCCTGCTTGAGGGGCATGCAGCGGGAGGACATACCGGCCTCCTCCTTCATCTTCAGCTCGCACTCCAGCTCGCCGCACCACATGGTCTTGATGAAGCCGCCGTGCTCGGCCTGCAGCGCCTTGGCCTCCTCCAGAGAGTGGGCCTCGAAGATGTGCTCGTCCAGGTTGATCTTGGCCGCGTTGTACAGACCCTGCTGCACCGCGTCCAGCAGCTCGGGCACGCGAGCAGCCAGCTCGTCCAGGGCCACAGTGATCTTCTCGCCGTTGTCGCGGCGGACCGCCACACACTGGCCGTTCTCGATGTCCCGGGGCCCCAGCTCCACGCGCAGGGGCACGCCCTTCATCTCGTACTGGGCGCACTTCCAGCCCAGGCTGTTGTCGCTGTCGTCGATCTTGACGCGCAGGCCGGCGGCCTTGAGCGCCTCATACACCTCGTTGGCCTTCTCCAGAACGCCGGGCTTGTGCTGGGCCACGGGGACCACCACCACCTGGATGGGGGCGATTTTGGGCGGCAGCACCAGACCGTTGTTGTCGCCGTGGGCCATGATTACCGCGCCGATCATGCGGGTGGTGGA
>CAMNHH010000204.1 GCA_946539175.1 uncultured Clostridia bacterium
TCCACAACCAGGATGTCCCGGTTTTCCTTGCCGAGTTCTACGATGGCTTCCCCGAAGCCGTTGCGGGTCGGGATCTTTTTCTCAAGATTCATCACTAAGCCCTCCTCAGCACGCCACATACTGCGTTTCCAGCTCGGCCATGGCTTGGCGGTACTGCTCGTCGTTCGGGGCCACGCCGTGCCAGCCGACCTGATTCTCCATAAAGGAGACGCCCTTGCCCTTCACCGTCTTGCCGACGATACACTTGGGCAGCCCGTTTTTGGAGGCGAGCGCCTTGTCCATCGCCTCGACGACCTGGGCCATGTCGTTGCCGTCGATCTCATAGACCTCAAAGCCGAAGGCCTCGAACTTCTTTGCCAGGCTGACCGGCGGCATGATCTCCTCGCAGGTACCGTCCAGCTGCAGACCGTTCCAGTCCACAAAAACCACCAGGTTGTCCAGCTTGTACTTGTGGGCGGTGCCGCAGGCCTCCCAGATCTCGCCCTCGTTGCACTCGCCGTCGCCCACCGCGCTGAACACGCGGTAGTCCTTGCCGTCGAGCTTCGCGGCCAGCGCCATGCCCACCGCGCAGGCCAGACCCTGACCGAGGGAGCCGGTGGAGATGTCAATGCCGGGGCATTTGTTCATGCTGGGGTGACCCTGCAGGGGAGAGCCCTCCTTGCGCAACGTGTCCAGGACTTCCATGGGGAAGAAGCCCTTCATGGCCAGCGCCGCGTATTGGGCCGGGCAAACATGGCCCTTGGAGAGCACGAAGCGGTCCCGGTCGGGCCAGCGGGGGTTCTGCGGGTCGACGTTCATGTACTTGAAGTAGCAGGCGGTCATGAACTCCGCCACGGACAGGGAGCCGCCCGGGTGGCCGGACTGGGCCTTCCAGATCATATCGATGACGTGCTTTTTCAGGTCGATGCAGGTGTTTTGCAGCTTGGGAATACTAAGGGATTCGTTCATTTCCAAACTCCTTTCGCCACGGGAGCGCGGCCGCGGAACTCTTGCCTGTCAGGCAGCGACTCCTTGAATATTCAACGTTCAACATTGAGTGATTTAAAGATACCGCTCCCGTTGCCCCCTGTCAAGAGATTTGAGCAAATTTCATAAAAAATGAGAGATTTGACTAAAAATAATTTCAATGAATCTTGCGTTTTGCACAAAAACTTAGTTAGTATATTGACAATCTTGCGCATCCCGGCCGCTTCCTCCCATTTCCTTCCTTGACAGCGGCTTTTTTTCTTGCTACACTTTGCTTTAGAAGCAACAGACCAGAGGTGCGCTATGGACGTGCAGAAAATCAGCAATAACGCTGTGCAGCAGATCATCGATACGTTTACCGAGCAGTTGATCCAGGGAAAACTCCGCCCCGGCGAACAGATCCCCACGGAAGTGGAGCTGTCGGAGAAGTTCGGCGTGGCCCGCAACACCACACGGGAGGCCATCAAGATCCTGGTGGCCATGGGCGTGCTGGAAATTCGCCGCCCGGTGGGCACCTTCGTCTGCGAGGGTTTTGCCGAGCCCATGATCTCCCCCCTGCTCTATGGCATTATCCTCAGCCGGGGCGACAGTTATGACGAACTGCTGGACCTGCGGGAGATCATGGAGACCGGCACCATGCTGACCGTGATCCGCAACGCCAGCGACGCGGAAATTGCCACCCTCTCCGAACCTCTGGTGGCGTTGGGCAAGGCCTGCCGCAAGAAAAAGCCCTCCGTGGAGGAAGTCTTCAAGCGGGACGACGTTTTTCATGAGGCGATGATGGCCCTGGCCCACAATCGGGTGGTGGAGCGCATCGCCGCCACGGTCCGCCTCATGACCCACGATATGCGGCATGAGAGCGTGGAGCTGATGCTTGCCACCGGTCGGGCCGAGGAATTGTACCAGGCCCATGAGAAGCTCTACCGTATCCTCAGCGAGCGGGACGTGGACGGCGTGTATCGCGAGATCCGCAGCACCTATTTTGTCCCCGATGAGGAAAAACAGGTCATCGCCCTTTCGGAGAAGTGAGAGGCGCGAAATCCTTTTTATAAGAGATAAAAATATCGCCCGGCTGACACGGTTTCAGCCGGGCGATATGATATCTGTGTTTTTTCAGTGGGTCAGGGCCAGGGTGAGCAGCAGGGCGGCCAGCATGCCGATCCCCGTCTCGATCACCAGCTTTTTCAGGACCTTGTCCTCCCTCTCCACGCGTTCTTTCACCTGCTGATAGGGCATTTCTTTCATGGATACCGCTCCTTTCACGGGGCGCGGCGCCGCAGACGCCGCCGGTCGGTCGCTATGGCGTTCTCTTCCCAATCCAGAGTACCAGAGATCCCGCCGAAAAGCAAGCCGGATTCACAGCCTGTCCGGAGAAAAGCGCGGATTCTTTCTTGTAATCGGCGGGATTGCGTGATACGATGATAACACATGATCTCTCCCGGGAGAAAGGACGGATGATATGGATGTTCTTCTGATCCTGCTGTTCGGATCGAACGCCTGGCTGAACATAGCGGCGACAGTTCTGTATATCTTTGGTCTGTGGTTTTTGCTGAAAAAATCCAGGCTGCCGGGCTGGTGGGCGCTGGTGCCCTTCGCCCGCGAGTATATGCTCTCCAAGTGCGCCGGCCGGGAGGCCGAAGGCCGGGTCACGACCGTGGTCTCGTTCCTGGTCACGGCGGTCCGCGTGGCGCTGAAGTTCATCCAGCCGAGCGGCACCGGGTTTGACACCGCCAGCGGCGTGGCCCTGTCCCTGCTGGTGCTGGAGATGATGTTGGAGCTGATCCTGCTGATCTATTCGATCCGCGTCTACGCCGGGCTGATCGAGGTCTAC
>CAMNHH010000205.1 GCA_946539175.1 uncultured Clostridia bacterium
GCAAAAAACGGGTCGGCAGCTACTGGTGCTATGAATTGACCGAATGAATCGCCTGGAAACAGCGTAAATGAGGATCTGAATGATGGCAAAAAAGCGAAAGAAGCCTCAGCGCCCGCAAACGCCGCCGCTGTCTTGGGTGGACAAGGTGATTTATTGCGTGTTGTATCTGCTGCTCCTCGCCGGCATGGTTCTGGCGATTGTGCTAATGGACGCCCTCCGCGCAAAAATTGCATACCGGGAACCGACGGCTCTGGCCATTCGCGGGCGGCTGGCATATCTGTGGTTGTTCCCATTCTTTGCGCATTTGGTCCTTGGCTGCGTGATTCCTTTGACTGTGGCCCATGAAGCGAGGCAGCCAATTTTTGGCAATAAGAAAATTTCTTATGGGGAACAGCCCTGGCAGAAGGACCTCTTTCCCTTGTTCGGACCGCAGCACAGGAAGATCGAGCGTCCGCCTTACGCAAAGCAGATACATCGGATTGGGCAGATTGCCTGGGTCGCCGGGCTTATTCTGGTCCTTCTCTCTGCGTCTCTCTGCCTGTGCAGACGAAACACCCTGCGCAGCGACCAAACGATTGCGGTCTACGACAGCTTCAACCGGCAGACGACGGAGCTCTCCATTCCGGAGGACTGCACCGAGCTGACCATTGAGGCGGAACGATATCGGAGCGGAAAATACGGAGCTCCAAAGTGGCGCTATGGAATCACGCTGCTGGACGCGGAGGGCAGGGAGTATTCTTTCAGCTGCAATGATTTCCGTGGAAGCCAAAGCGAAATTCTGAACACCATGCTGCAAATCAAGGGGCTGTTCCCGCCGGGGAGCATTGCCCTCCAAGGCCTGGATCAGCTGGAGCGGACGATTGCGTTTTTCCACCTGGACCCCCAGGAGGCCGCCCTGCTGCGGGAGCTGTTTCAAGGATAATCGAACAAAAACCGAGTTGGATCCCCACCGAAATGGGCGTTCTACGATTCATAGGGTGACTTTTTCGGCGTTTTCTGATAACTTAGAAGCAGCAAACGAGAGGAGGCGCTGCATGGATCCCATCAAAACCGGCGAATGGATCGCCGCCCGGCGGAAGGAAAAAGAACTGACCCAAAAGGACCTGGCGGCCCGGCTGGGCGTGACCGACAAGGCGGTCTCCCGCTGGGAGACGGGAAAGGGCTACCCGGATATCAGCCTGCTGCCGGCCCTGGCGGAGGAATTGGGCTGCACCGTCAACGAGCTGCTCAGCGGCAAGCGCCTCTCTGCCGAAGAAGCGCCAGCCGCCGCAGAGGAGAATATGAAGGCCCTTTGCCGCACGGCGGGACAGCCATTGACAAAGGAGCGGCGCTTGTTTGACAGCCAATCCGTGCAGATTCTGCCGGACCGGGTTGTGATCCATAACGGCTTTCTTCAACTGGGCCCGCTTTTTCTGCTCTTTCTGATGGGCGGAATCGGTCTGATCATGAACTGGCTGGTGCTGCGGGAAGACGAGGGCGGTCTTTGGCCTCCAATGGATCTGAGCTTTCTCGCCGTCTGGACCGTCTTTGTGCTGGTTCTGTTCAGCGTCGTTACCTTGACCCGGCTCCGGAGTCTTATCATTGATCAAGATGGCGTCACTGCCAGGGGTCTCTTCAAAAAACGCTGCCTGGACTGGTCCCGGATTCAGGATTACGGGGCTGCCTATTACTTGCATGACCGGGACCATCTGCTCTATACGCTCTACTTTTCCGATGCGGTTCTGGAGCATGACGAGGAAGGCCGAAAGCGCTATACGCCCTCTGCTCTCCGTGTGGATCTGCCCAGCCAGACGCTGGATCGGTATATCGGGCCGATCATGGATCTCTGCGGCAGACATACCGAAGTTCTTCCGTTTCTGGTCTATCCCTATGACCGGCTGCGCTTCCAAAGCTCGAAGCCGGAGGCTGAGGCCGTGCCTCCGGCCCCGCAGCTGCGGGACAAACCGGGCAGACGGCTGCTGATCCTGGCCTTTGCCGTTCTGGCTCTGGGGCTGGGCTTTCCGGTGCTGGACCGTTTTCTGCATCCCGACGCGCCAAGCGCGTTTCTTCGTCTGATTGGCGCAGGAACGGCCCTGCTGGGCGGCCTTACCATCCTGTGGGCAAACGTCCGCCGCCTGAAAAGGGAGAACGAGCGAGTTGAAGAATTCGACTGGACCAGCTTCCTGGAGGTGCTGACCGTCGCCCTCCTGTCTGTTGCCCTTGGCGTCATTTTGGCGGTATTGGCGCTTCATTTGCTTTGAGAATCCTGCTTCCAAAGGAGGGCTCCAGGCATGCACATCGGGAAAACCAAAATGAATATGCTGCTTGGCGTGCTGTTTTCATGCGCCATTGCCCTGGGCTTGCTGGGACGGCTGCTCTGCACCCGGAGCTGGAAGGACTACGCGGCGCTCCGGCCAGAATGCCGGATCCCGGACACCATAGAGACCGTTCTGTACGACCAAGCCCTGGACCGGCTCTGTGTCTGCTACAACAATGCCAACCGGGTCAACGTCTACGACGGAGCCGGGACCTTTCTCTGGTCCGTGGGGACGCCCTATCTGCGGAATTCCGAGTTCGAGCTGCTGGACGGCGAGCTGGTGATCTTCAACGGCGACGCCTACCGCTACGACGCCATTGACGGCAGCTTCCTAGGGCTTGCAAAGGAAACGGAGCTTCCGGTCAAGCACACGACCTGGTCTTCGATGGAATCCCGCCGGGTCGGGCCCTACGCCTTTGACAGCTTTGAGGTGTACCGGATCCTTCCGGACGGCAGCCGAGAGACCGTGGTGGCCCGGCCCTGGTGGCATTGCCTGTTTC
>CAMNHH010000206.1 GCA_946539175.1 uncultured Clostridia bacterium
AAAATGCCCTGCAAGCTCTGTATTTGCAACTCCGAATGGATTTGCAAACCGCGCTGAAACCGCGCTTGATGAAGCGGATCCTATGCGTTTCGTCAAGAAAGCATAAGACAGCCGGGGCTGAGTCCTTGGAAAACAAAAACGGAACGGATCAAGCCGTTCCGTTTTTGTTTCTGATCGGAATCAACGCAGCCGCTCCAGCGTATCCAGGACCGGCAGCCCGCGGCCCCGATAGTCGAAGAAGGCCTGGTTGGCCCATTCATTGCCGCCGGGGCCCTTTTCCTTTACGTAGGCAAGGCCCTCGGGCGTGGTCCAGCCGCTGCCCTTCACCGGCAGCCAGGCGGGCTCCCACCAGATGAAGCCCCGGCCCAGATCCCCCGGGACAGAGCGGATCACCGCCCACAGATCCCGCAGGAAGGCGCTCTGGCCCGCCGGCGTGCAGGGATAGGACACCGCGGCCGCGGTTTTCTCGTTGGCCGCCAGGCCCCGCTTTTCCGCCCTGGTGATGCCCTCGTAGGCGTTGCATTCCTCCAGGGTGAAGGCCATGGAGGTCTCCGCCACGATCAGCGGCTTGCCGTAGCGGGCCGCAAGGTCATGCATGTTGGCCCGCAGATCCTCCAGGCCACCGTGCCAGAAGGGATAATAGCTCAGGCCGATGCAGTCGAAGTCCGCGCCGCCATTGGCAAACCAGCGGTCAAACCAGTCCCGGTACAGGGCGTTGTTGCCGCCGTTGTCCAAGTGCAGCATCACCGGCAGACCGGGGGCCGCGTCCCGGATTGCCCGGATCCCTGCGGAGACGAAGCGGGCAATGTTCTCCCAGTTGGGGGTCTTCCCCAGGGGCCAGAGCAGGCCGTTGGAGAGCTCGTTGCCGGGGGCGACCATGGCGGGCAGCAGCTCCGCCTGCTTCAGGGCGTCGAGGGTTTGGAAGGTGAAGTCATAGACCGCCTGCTCCAGCCCGGGTACGTCCAGATCCGCCCATGCCTTGGGGGGATACTGCTTACCGGGATCTGCCCAGAAGTCGGAGTAGTGGAAATCCAGCAGCCAGGGCAGGCCCAGGGCCCTGCAGCGGCGGGCCAGCGCCATGGTCCGGGGCAGATCATTGGTCCCGGCGCCGTAGGGCCTGCCCTGTTCGTCATAGGGGTCGTTCCAGAGCCGCAGACGGATCAGATTGACGCCGCGGCGTTTCAGGATTTCAAACAGGTCCTCGGGAGGGCCGATGTGGGCATACTTCGTGACTCTTTCGAGTTCGGCCCCTACGAGCGGGTCTGCTTTCCCATTCGCGGACGGCAAAGTGCCGTCCCTACCGGCGGCGTCAAAGAACCTTCCTCCTGCCTCCTCCACCTCCAGCAGGGAGGAGAGGTCCGCGCCCTTGATCAAGCTGTCAATCATCAAAGCTGAACCTCTTATACATAGCGCCGTAGCGGAAGCGGGCCAGCTCGTTCTTGGCCAGCACGTCCGCCTCATTGCCTCGATACTGGCAGCGCAGGCAGTAGTATTCGTCCTTGTCCCTGTCATAGAACATATCCATGTCGATGTCCCGCATGAAGCAGGACGGGCAGCGGTAGTTCAGTCTGCCCTTTCCAGATTGAGCCATGTGGTGAAAACCTCCTGTTCTTTGAGATTGCGTTCCCAGCCCAGGGTGAACATGGGACTGAAGGCATAGCCCTCCCGGACGAAGCCGATCTTGCTTCGCCCGTTGGCCAGCATGGAGACCCGGGTCTTGATGGGGGGGATCAGGCAGGAGACTTCCTCGGCGTTCTCCACCGCCGCCTCCCGGCACTTGTATTCATAGGGAATGGTGACGGAGTCCTCCCCGGCCTCGATGTGGAGCCGCAGGCTGGACATGTCCTCCGTGTACTCGGTGGTACCGTAGCAGGCCACCATGTATTCCTTCACGGTGACGGTCTCGTCGGGATCGGACAGCGCAAGGATCCTCCGGTCGACGCGAATATTGGAGCTGCCCTCGGAGAAGGTGATGACGCTCTGGAGCTTTACCTTCAGGCCGCCGGCAAATTCCACGTCCACCGGGTCCAGGGTCAGAATCCGGTCCTTCCCTTCCCTGCTGAAATGGGCCTTGGTGCGGCAGAGGCAGAGGTCCACTTCCTCCCCCTTCCAGCAGAGCTTGGCGGAGCGAACGGTTCCCTCCCCCGCGTAATGGGTGAAATAACCGGCCCGGTACTTCTCCTGGATCAGGAAGGGATAGGAGGCGTCCTGCACGTGGGGTGTGCCGATGCCCACGGGCCACTCCAGCTTGGCGGCGTAGGGCCGCAGATCCACGATGGCGCCGCCCTGGTCCATGTTGACGCAGGCCCGCATATAGGGGTCGCAGTACCAGAAGAGCTGCTTGTCGGAGCCGTAGAGAATATCCCGCCACAGGGCGCATTCGGGGGTGGTGTAGGTCTTTTTCTGCCGGTAGTAGTCGGCAAACTCCGCCATGGTCATATCTGCCAGCTTGCCCTCGGATTTCAGCTTGCCGTAGTAGGCGCAGCCGTCCTCATAGGACTTATACAGCAGCTCATAGGGCTGCTCCCAGCGGCCCATCTTGTTCATCCAGCCGGGGCCCACGAACATCATGTTGTAGGCGTAGCCGTCGTTGTATTTGGCCAGGCTGCGATACTGGTCGATCAGGTTGTAGAGATAGGGATACTCCCAGGTCTTGGTGTCGTAGATCATGCCCCGGAGCACGTTCTGGGGATGGGTGCCGAAGTTGGAGCCGTTGCCGTCGTAGCAGGCCAGCAGATCCCGGCTCA
>CAMNHH010000207.1 GCA_946539175.1 uncultured Clostridia bacterium
TGGGGGTCCGAACGCCGGCCACCACGTCTTCGCCCTGGGCGTTGGTGAGGAACTCGCCCATGAGCTTCTTTTCGCCGGTGGCGGGGTCGCGGGTAAAGGCGACGCCGGTGCCGGAATTCTCGTTCAGGTTGCCGAAGACCATGGGCATGACGTTGACGGCAGTGCCCCAGGAGTAGGGGATGTCGTTGTCACGGCGATACACGTTGGCGCGGGGGTTGTCCCAGGAGCGGAACACGGCGCGAATGGCTTCGTAGAGCTGAACCTTGGGATCGGAGGGGAAGTCCTCACCGATCTGGGCCTTGTACTCGGCCTTGAACTGCTCGGCAAGCTTCTTGAGGTCGGCGGCGGAGAGCTCGATGTCCAGCTTGACGCCCTTCTCTTCCTTCATCTTGTCGATGAGCTGCTCGAAGTATTTCTTGCCCACTTCCATGACCACGTCGGAGAACATCTGGATGAAGCGACGGTAGGAGTCGTAGACAAAGCGCTCAAACTTGGGATCGGGATTGCCCTTGATCATGGCGTTGACCACGTCGTCGTTCAAGCCGAGGTTCAGGATGGTATCCATCATGCCGGGCATGGAGGCGCGGGCACCGGAGCGGACGGAGACCAGCAGGGGATTCTGCAGATCACCGAACTTCTTGCCGTTGATTTCTTCCATCTTGGCCACGTACTCCATGATCTGGCCCATGATCTCGTCGTTGATCTTGCGGCCATCCTCGTAGTACTGGGTGCAGGCCTCGGTGGTGATGGTGAAGCCCTGGGGAACGGGCATGCCGATGTTGGTCATTTCGGCCAGGTTGGCGCCCTTGCCGCCCAGAAGCTCACGCATACCGGCGTTGCCCTCGGTGAACAGGTAGACATACTTGTGGGACATGTAGGTTTCTCCTTTCAATATGATGCGGCCCGGCCGCATTAGATTGTGTTTTTGGTTTGTGTCTGCTCAATGCAACATAGTATAACATTTATTTCAGTATTTTTCAACTTATTTTCTCAGCTTTTTCAAAAAAATCCTGGAAACAGTGATTTCTTTCGTAATTCTCCCCCCCTTTGCGGATTATTAGACCGTCGGGGCTGGAAAAACGCAGCGGGATGTGATACAATACAAAACACAAGCCGTATTTTGTCAGCGCTGACAGGAGAAAAACCTATGAACTATGAAACGACCTTCAGCTTGATCCTGGACCTGGGCCGGGAGATGATCCGCTGCGGCGGCGAGACCCACCGGGTGGAGGATACCCTCTATCGGCTGGCGGAGGCCTACCGCTTTCGGGACTGCAATCTTTGGGTGGTCCCCTCGGAGATCCAGGCTACCTTTACCGACTCCGAGGGCGTGGTCCGGACCCAGATCCGTCACGTGAAGGGCAGCAGCGTAAATTTTGACGCCCTGGACAAGCTGAACTCCCTGTCCCGCTGGGCCTGCGCCAATCGGCCGGACAACGAGAGCTTCGCCGCCCGACTGAAGGAGATCCGCTCTGCGGCGCCCATGAAGCCATGGCTGGTCTATCTGGGGGGCGTTCTGGGGGGCTGGGGCTTCGCCCTCTTCTTCGGCTGCGACCTGCTGGATTCCCTGGTGGCGGCTCTGGCCTCGCTGCTGATCTTTTTTGTGGTCCGCCACCTTTCCCCCAAGGAGGGCAATCCGCTGATTCTGAACTTTGCCGTGTCCTTCGTGACGGAGCTGTTTATTCTGCTGGTCTGCACCTTCGGCTTTGGCGACCACATGGAGACCATCACCATCGGCGTGGTGATGCTGCTGGTCAGCGGCCTGGGCGCCTTCAACGGCCTGCGGGATCTGGTCCATCTGGATACCCTCTCGGGCCTCATCAATCTGGCCGCCTCCTTCACCGGCGCCATCGGCATCGCTCTGGGCATGGCCCTGCCGCTGCTGATGTTCCGGAATTGGGGCGTCGTGGCGGTCTCCGCCCAGAACCCGGACCCCTGGATCCAGGTGATCTTCGGGGCCGTGGCCTGCGTGGGCTTCGCCATCTGGTTCAGGGTCCGCAGCTGGAATATCCTCTGGTGCGCTGTGGGCGCGTTCATCACCTGGGGCGTCTATTTGCTGGCCTACCATGCTTACCCCAACGCCTTCGGCGCCACGGTGCTTGCCTCCTTCGTCTGCGGCCTCTACGGCCAGATCATGGCCCGGGTCAAAAAGACCCCCGCCACCATCTTCACCACCATATGCATCCTTCCCATCATCCCGGGCTCCTCGCTGTACTACGCCATGTACGGCGTGGTGACCCGGAACGTGGAGCTGGGCTACAATAAGGGCGTGGAGCTGGGCATGACCTGCTTTGGCATCGTCCTGGGCTTCATGGTGGTGGAGGTCGTCAACCGCTTCCTCTGGCGGCACCCACATTGACGGCACGACGGCGCCCCGCGCCGATCCGGAGCCGTGAGAAAGGAGTGCGAACATGAAAAAACAATTTGCAGGTGTTCTGATGTCGCTCCTGCTGGCCTGCCTGCTGTGCGCCTGCGGCAGCCGGGAGCCTCGGAATTGGATCCCCGTGGGCGGCGAAACGGCAGGGGAGACTGCTGCCTCCGATGAGGCTGCGGCGTCAGAAGCCGGCTCGGAGGCCCCGGAAAGGGCGATCCCCCCTGAGACTGAAGCAGCAAGCTCCTCCACGGACGCGGGTTCCGCGGAAGCCCCGCTCAAAACGGAAGCTCCTGTAAGCCGAGAGACTGCCTCGTCGGAGCCCGCAGTCATAACGGAGCCGGTAAGCACGACGGAGCCGGAAGCCT
>CAMNHH010000208.1 GCA_946539175.1 uncultured Clostridia bacterium
TTGGCGGCCAGCATGGAATGCAGGGCGTTGTAAAGGGCGCTGGCGGTGTAGCTGCCGGAGCTGGAGCTGCCGGGGTTGGCGGAGAGCGCGGCGTAGCTGTAGCTGCCGGTGTAGTAGCTCTGGGCGTAGCTGCTGAGGAAGGCGGCGGTTTCGCCCCGGGCGCCCCAGTTCTTCAGATAGCTGCCGCTGTCGTCATAGACCACCTGAGAGGCGCTTGTATAGCCGGTGGGACTGCCGATCAGCGTGTCGGCAAAGGCGGTCAGACTCAAGCCGGCGAAGAGGGAAACTGCCAGCGCCAGGGCCGTGAGCAGACATAAAACACGGCGAATTCGGGTGTGCTTCATAAGGGATACCTCCTGTGTTCAAAATATTGCCGCTTTCTGAATTATAGCAAAAACACACGGCTCCCGCAAGGCGGAAACCGTGTGTTTTTGTTGATTTTACAAGGGCTTCCCGGATCCGGGATCAGCCGACGGGCTCGAAGTCGGCGGCGCCGTGCTTGCACAGGGGGCAGATGAAGTCCTCGGGCAGAACCTCCCCCTCGTAGACGTAGCCGCAGACCTTGCAGACCCAGCCCTTCTTCACGTCGGTCTCGGGCTTGGGCTTCACGTTGGCCTGGTAGTAGTTGTAGGTCATGGTCTCCTTGTCGGAGAGAACCCGGGCCTCGGTGACGGTGCAGATGAACATGCCGTGGGTGTCCAGATCCACGTACTGCTCCACCTTCAGGCTCATGAAGGCATTGATGTACTTGGGCAGGAAGATCAGACCGTTGTCGGAGCGCAGGGGCGTGCAGTCGGCAAACTTGTCCACGTTCCGGCCGGACTGGAAGCCGAAGTGCTGGAAGACCTTGAAGGGGGCCTCCACAGACAGGCAGTTGACGTTCATCAGGCCGGTCTTCTTCACCAGCTCATGGGTGTAGTTGGCCTTGTTGATGCAGACGGCGATGCGGTTGGGGGTGTTGGTGACCTGGGTCACGGTGTTGACGATGCAGCCGTTGTCCTTGGCGCCGTCCCTGGCGGTGACCACGTACAGGCCGTAGCCGATCTTGAACAGGGCGGTGAGGTCGGACTTGTTGGCGGTCTCGTCGTGCTGGGCCAGGTAGTCCTTGCAGAGCTCCTCCGCCAGCTGCTCAATCTCGTCCCGGCTCTGCTGGCTGAGACCGCCCTTGATGTGGACGGTGGTTTCGGTGAAGCTCAGGTTCTTGCAGGGCTCCAGCATGGACTTCATGACCTTGGCGGCCATGGGAGCCCAGGAGCCGTTCTCCATCAGCGCCACGGTCTTGTTCTGCCAGTTGCGCTCCCGCAGATGGCCGATGAACTCCCGCATATAGGGGAAGATCTCCGCGTTATAGGTGGTGGTGGCCAGCACGACGCGGCCGTAGCGGAAGGCGTCCTCCACGCACTCATACATATCCTCCCGGGCCAGGTCCGCCACGGAGACCTTGGGGCAGCCCTTGGCCTTCAGCGTCTCGGCCAGCAGCTCCACAGCCTTCTTGGTGTGGCCGTAGACGGAGGTGTAGGCGATGAAGATGCCCTCGCTCTCGGTGGCGTAGGAGGACCAGATGTTGTACTGGTTGATGTAGTGGCCCAGATCCTCCGTCAGCACGGGGCCGTGGAGGGGGGCGATGATCTGAATGTCCAGCTTGGCGGCCTTCTTCAGAACAGCCTGGACCTGGGCGCCGTACTTGCCCACGATGCCGAAGTAGTAGCGTCTGGCCTCGCAGTCCCAGCCCTCGGGGTCCTCCACGTCGTTGGCGCCGAACTTGCCGAAGCCGTCGGCGGAGAAGAGCACCTTGTCCTTGGCGTCATAGGTCATGATGACCTCGGGCCAGTGGACCATGGGGGCCTGGACGAAATGCAGGGTATGCTCGCCCAGCTCCAGGACGTCGCCTTCCTTCACCACGATGCGGCGATCCTCATACTCGGTGCCGAAGAAGTTCTTCATCATGGGGAAGGCCTTGGCGGAGGAAACCAGGGTCGCCTGGGGATAGGTCTCCATAAAGAGCTGGATGTTGGCGCTGTGGTCGGGCTCCATATGCTGCACCACCAGATAGTCGGGCAGGCGGCCCTGCAGCGCAGCGGCCAGATTGGTGAGCCACTGCCTGCCGAAGTTCTGATCCACGGTGTCCATGACGGCCACCTTGCTGTCCAGGATCACGTAGGAGTTGTAGGCCATGCCCAGAGGCACGTGGAAGTGACCCTCAAACAGGTCTACCTGGTGGTCGTTGACGCCGATGTAGCGGATGTCCTTTGTTACGTTCATGTTGGTTCTCCTTATCGTTTTATTGCAGGAACGGCGCGCTGCCGTCCGGGGGTTCAGAAGCCTAAATCGTCGTTGACCAGAATCACGTGGATCCGGTCCGGGTGACGGGAAAAGCGGGTGATGAGGAACTGGCAGCAGATGGTGTCCGGGCTCTTGCAGTCCATACAGGTGCCCAGCTTCGCGCAGGGGGTGGAGAGACCGAAGCGCTGGGCGTTGGCGGGAGCGGCCACGTTCCGGGCCCGCTTCATGGCGCTGTCCGTGTCCTTGCAGATCTTGTTCATGCCCACGATCATCAGCACCTTCTTCGGTCCCTGGGCGATGGCGGAGACCCGGTTGGCGTTGCCGTCGATGTTGATCAGCACCCCGTCCTCGGTCATGGCGTTGGCGGAGCTGAGAAACACGTCCGCGTCGTAGGCGGCCAGCATGGCGGCCCGCTTGTCCGCGTAGGCGTCCCGGTCGATGAAG
>CAMNHH010000209.1 GCA_946539175.1 uncultured Clostridia bacterium
CGTCTCCACGGCCCTGGCCCGGATCATGTTTGCCGCCAGCGGCATGATGCTGGCCAGCACCGCCCTGGGACGGATCCGGCAGGTCATGGACGCGCCAACCATGGAGATCACCGATAAGCCCCGGACTCCCGGGGACAACAGCGTGGAGTTCCGGGACGTCAGCTTTACCTATGAGGGTGCGGAGCTGCCTGCCCTGGAGCACGTCTCCTTCCGAGTGGAGCCGGGGCAGACCGTGGCTCTGGTGGGGCCCTCCGGCGGCGGCAAAACCACCGCGGCCAGCCTGATCCCCAGGTTCTGGGACGTGAGCGCCGGCAGCGTCCTGGTTGGCGGCGTGGACGTGCGGGACATGGACCCCCACCTGCTGATGGACCAGGTGGCCTTTGTCTTCCAGAACACCCATCTGTTCAAAACCAGCATTTTGGAAAACGTCCGGGCTTCCCGACCCGACGCCACCCGCGAGGAGGTCCTTTCGGCGCTGTCGGCCGCCCAGTGCGACGACATTCTGGAAAAGCTGCCCCAGGGCATGGACACCGTCATCGGCACGGCGGGGACCTACCTCTCCGGCGGCGAGCAGCAGCGGGTGGCCCTGGCACGTGCCATTTTGAAGGACGCGCCCATCGTGGTGCTGGACGAGGCCACCGCCTTTGCCGACCCGGAAAATGAGGCCCTGATCCAGAAGGCCTTTGGGGCCTTGACAAAGGGCCGCACGGTGATTATGATCGCCCACCGTCTGTCCACCGTGGTGGGGGCGGACAAGATCCTGGTGCTGGACGCCGGTGCTCTGGTGGAAGAAGGCAGTCACGAGGAATTGCTGCAAGGCGGCGGCCTCTACGCCAGAATGTGGGCCGATTACAACCAGGCAGTCAACTGGAAAATCGCAGGCAAGGAGGTGCGGTAAGATGTTCGGGAAGGAATTTCAGCGCAGATACGCTCTGACGGACCAGGGCGTGAAAAACACCAAACAGGGCGCCCTCTGGACCGTGATCGTGAACCTGGTGGTGATGGCCGGCATGGGCATCCTGTACTACATGATGCAGGGCTATATGCAGACCCTGACAGACGGCGCGCCTCTGCCCAAGACCTGGGTGATTCTGCTTCTGGTGCTGGGCTTTCTGGTTCTGTCCTTTGTGACCCATCTGCAGCAGTACAAGGCCACCTACGGTCTGGTCTACGGCGAGGTGAAGGCCACACGGATTTCCCTGGCGGAGCGGCTGCGGAAGCTGCCCCTGGGCTGGTTCGGCAAGCGGGATCTGGCGGATCTCACCGAGACCGTCATGGGGGACGTGAACCGGCTGGAGCACGTCTGGTCCCACTGCCTGGGCTATCTCTACGGCTCCTGGTTCTCCACCGCCATCATTGCGGTGATGCTCCTGGTCTATGACTGGCGGCTGGCCCTGGCGGCCCTCTGGGGCGTGCCGGTGGCCTTTGGGCTCCTCTTCGGCAGCCGGAAGCTGGCCCGAAAAAACGCGGAGGCCGCCAAGGCCGCGGGGCTTCAGGTCTCCGACGGCATCCAGGAGACCCTGGAGAACATCCGGGAGATCCGGGCCACCAACCAGGAGGGCCGCTTCCTGGCGGAGCTGAACGGGAAGATTGATCGCCACGAGAAAAGCATGATCCGCGGCGAGCTCTCCACCGGCATTTTCGTCAACGCCGCCAGCGTCATCATGCGGCTGGGGGTGGCCACCACCATTCTCACCGGGGCAGGGCTGATCCTGGCCGGGGAGATCCACTTCATGGTCTTCTTCATGTTCCTGCTGGTGATCACCCGGATCTACGCCCCCTTCGACCAGGCCCTGGCCCTGATCGCGGAGATGTTTGTCTCCCAGATCTGCGCCCAGCGGCTGAACGAGATCTTTGACACCAAGACCGCCGAGGGAGCGGAGCGCTTTGCCCCCAAGGGCCACGACATTGTGTTCGACAACGTGGGCTTCTCCTACGACCACAAGCAGGTGCTCCGGGGCGTCAGCTTCACGGCGAAGGAGGGCCAGGTCACGGCTCTGGTGGGCCCCTCCGGCTCCGGCAAGAGCACCTGTGCCCGGCTGGCCGCCCGGCTCTGGGATATTCAGGAGGGCGCCATCCGGGTGGGCGGCGTGGATATTTCCACCATAGACCCGGAGCTGCTCCTGACGGACTATTCCATGGTGTTCCAGGACGTGGTGCTCTTCGACGACACGGTGATGGAGAACATCCGCCTGGGGAAACGGGGAGCCACAGACGAGGAGGTTCTGGCGGCGGCAAAGGCCGCCAACTGCGACGAGTTTGTGCAGCGCCTGCCCCAGGCTTACGCCACCCCCATTGGGGAGAACGGCGCCAAGCTCTCCGGCGGCGAACGGCAGCGGATTTCCATTGCCCGGGCCCTGCTGAAAAACGCCCCCATTGTTTTGCTGGACGAGGCCACCGCCTCTCTGGACGTGGAGAACGAGACCAAGGTGCAGGGCGCGCTGTCCCGGCTGCTGGCCGACAAGACGGTGCTGGTGATCGCCCACCGGATGCGCACGGTCCAGGCTGCGGACAAGATCGTGGTGCTCTCCGAGGGCCGGGTGGCCGAGGCGGGCAGCCCTGCCCGGCTGCTGGCCAAGCAGGACGGCATCTTCCGCCGCATGACCCAGCTCCAGACCGCCAGCGCAGGCTGGAGCATTGATTCATAAAACCAATCATACGAATATTAGATTGAAGGGTTCGAAAGCGT
>CAMNHH010000210.1 GCA_946539175.1 uncultured Clostridia bacterium
AGGATGCGGCAGGGCACGCCGGAAAGCTCGGAGGGGATCTCTACGTAGTTGGGGACCTTCTGGAACAGGCCGCCGGATTCCTTGGCCTCGTTGTGCCAGTTGATGCGGAAGAGGTTGATGGGGTCCACGGCCCAAAGGTCGGTGTGGGAAAGCTTTTCCTTGATCTTCTCGGGGATCAGATCCGGGTTCTGCATCTGGGCGATGGTGGGGATGATGACGTTGTTCTCTCTGGCCCGACGGATGTTGTGGGCCAGGCCTTCCTTGTGGATGGACAGATCAATCATGGTGTTTTTCCTCCTGCTTGTCTAAATATGAATATAAGGTGTACTTGGATATCCCGAAGTATTTGGCGATCTTGTCGCCGGATTTGGTGATGAGCAGGGCGCCGCTGTCCGACAGGAAGCGGATGGCTGCCACCTTGTCCTCCTTGCTCATGGTCTCCACGGTTTTGCCGGTCATGCGGACCGAGCGCTCGATCAGATTGTCCAGCAGCTCGTTGACGTTGTTGGGAATCTGCTCCGGCTCCGCCTGGGTGCTCTCGGTGGGGGTGCTGAGCTCCACCAGCAGCTTCTCTGCCTTCACCAGGTCGGAGACGTCCAGATTCACGCCGAACAGGGCGCAGGGTCTGCCCGCCTCGTCCCGCAGGAGCATGGTGGAGGACTTCAGCAGCCTGCCGTTGGGACTGCGGGTCAGGTAACTGAAGCGGTCCCCCCTTGAACCCGCGTCCAGGGGCTTGCTCAGCTGCTCCAGCACCGCGTGGCTGGGGCCGTCTCCCAGCTGCCTGCCGCTGACGTGACCGTTTTCCAGCACTACGATGGAGTGCTCCGCCGCCTGCTGGGACAGCTCGTGGACCACCACCTCGCAGCCGCTGCCGAACTGGGCCGCGATCCCCTTGGCTATGGTCCGCAGCATCTCCAGCTCATGGGCTTTCAGCATGGTCGTTCTCCTTTCAGAAATCCTATTTCTCCTTATAATCCTATAATACCACAGGATTTTGAGAAATCAACCAATTATTTTTGAAACGCCCTAAAAAATTTTTTGGTCTCCAAACAATATTTTTGCAAACGCCTTGACTTTTTGTATAGATGTGCTAAAATGAGAAGCGGCAAAGAGCGGAATTTTGAAAAAACAGAAAAACGGAGGTCTCTTATGGATTATGAAAAGATCCGGCAGGCTGCCGAAGCTTATCAGAAGGACATGACTCGCTTTCTCCGGGATATGATCGCCATCCCCTCCGAGTCCTGCGAGGAGGAGGGCGTGGCAAAGCGCATCGCCGCCGAGCTGACCAGGCTGGGCTACGACAAGGTGGAGTTTGACAAGCTGGGCAACGTCATCGGCTGGCTGGGCGAGGGTGACAGAATCATCGCCATCGACTCCCACATCGACACCGTGGGCATCGGCAACCGGGCCAACTGGGAGGCCGATCCCTATGAGGGCTACGAAACCGACACGATCATCTACGGCCGGGGCGGCTCCGACCAGGAGGGCGGCATGGCGGCCGCAGCCTACGGCGGCAGAATCATGAAGGACCTGGGTCTGATTCCCGCGGGCTACAAGATCATGGTGGTGGGCTCCGTCCAGGAGGAGGACTGCGACGGCATGTGCTGGCAGTCCATCGTGAACGAATACTTCGGCGGGCCGGAGCAGGCCCGGGAGAAGATCGAGTTCGTTATCTCCACCGAGCCCACCGACGGCGGCATCTACCGGGGCCACCGGGGCCGCATGGAGATCCGGGTGGACGTCCACGGGGTCAGCTGCCACGGCTCCGCCCCGGAGCGCGGCGACAACGCCATCCACAAGATGGCGGAGATCCTGCTGAACGTCCGGGATCTGAACGAGAACGACGCCGGCGAGGACAAGGAGATCAAGGGCCTGGTGAAGATGCTGGATCCCAAGTACAATCCCGAGCATTGGGAGGACGCCCGCTTCCTGGGCCGGGGCACCTGCACCACCAGCCAGATTTTCTACACCTCCCCCAGCCGCTGTGCGGTGGCGGATTCCTGTGCCATCTCCATCGACCGCCGCATGACCGCCGGCGAGACCTACAAATCCTGTCTCAAGGAGATCGAGGATCTGCCCGCAGTGCGGAAATACGCCAAGGACGTAACGGTCTCCATGTATATGTACGACCGTCCCTCCTGGACCGGCCACGTCTACGAGACCGAGGCCTTCTTCCCCACCTGGATCAACAAGGAGACCGCGCCCCACGTCCAGGCCCTGGTGGACGCCCACCACGCCCTCTGGGGCGACAAGCGCCTGTGGGTGGACGAGCAGGCCAGGGAAAAGAGAGAGGGCCGTCCGCTGACGGACAAGTGGACCTTCTCCACCAACGGCGTCTCCATCCAGGGCCGCTACGGCATCCCCTGCGTGGGCTTCGGCCCCGGCGCGGAGAGCCAGGCCCACGCCCCCAACGAGATCACCTGGAAGCACGACCTGGTGGTCTGCGCGGCCCTCTACGCCGCGGTGCCCATGCTCTACAAGCCCGAGAACAAGGACGGCTCCGCCACCAGCTTCCGGCAGGAGCTGACCGGAAATGACATCAAATAAGGAGGAACAACCATGAGCAAAGCATTTGAACTGGCCCGTGCGCTGGAAAAACTCCACATCAACAACATGTACAAGCAGGACTTCTACTGGACCTGGGACAAGACCGACG
>CAMNHH010000211.1 GCA_946539175.1 uncultured Clostridia bacterium
CGGTCTCGTCCAGGCTGTCCACCTCGGTGAAGGCAGCGGTCATGCAGGGGACGATCACCAGCTGGGCGATGCGCTCCCCGGGCTGAATCGTTTGGGGCTGGCTGCCGTGGTTGTGGAGGGGGATGAACCATTCCCCCCGGTAGTCGGCGTCCACGACGCCCACCTTGTTGGCGGGGGCCAGGTCCCGCTTGGAGGCCAGGCCGGAGCGGGCGAAGATCAGCCCCACCCAGCCTGCGGGAATCGCCATGGAGAAGCCCAGGGGGATCATTTCCGTCATGCCGTGGCGGATCGTCACCGGTTCGTCGATGCAGGCATAGAGGTCCGCCCCGGCGGACTGGGCCGTGGCGTAGGTCGGGAGAACCGCGTTTTCCCGGAGCTTTTTGATGGGAATGGTGGTCATAGGAAACGCTCCTTCGTTCTCAAATTGGGATTTGTCGATTAGGCAATAGGGATTAGGCAATAGGCAATAGGAGCGCGAAGGATACATCGCGGCTTCGCCGTTCTCCTATTGCCTATTCAACTATTGCCTATTGCCTCACCCAGACAAATCCCGATTTATCGGCCCAACCGGTACTTGAAGTCCCGGTAGCCGAAGGCGGTGAGCTGCTCGAGGGTCCCGTCTTCGCTTCGGCGCCAGATCTGGGGCAGGGGCATGCCGTTGAAGGTGTTGTTCTTGCAGGTGGAATAAATCGCCAGGTCCCCGAAGAGGACCAGCTCTCCGACCCGCAATTCATGGTCGAATTCGTAGTCCCCGATCAGGTCCCCGGACAGGCAGGAAGGCCCGCCCAGGCGATATTGATGCAGGGACGAGCATTGCGCGTCCGTAGGGCAGGCACAGGAAGAACCGGGCGGACAAGCAATGCTTGTCCCCACTGAGGCACCGTAAACCGGCGGCTGATAGGGCATCTCGATCACGTCCGGCATGTGGCAGGCGGCGGAGCAGTCCAGAATCGCGTTTTTCACCCCGGCGTTCTCCGTCAGATCCAGCACCCGGGCGGCCAGGAAGCCCGCGTTCAGCGCCCAGGCCTCGCCAGGCTCCAGGTATACGGTGACGCCCCATTGGGCCTGGGCGAAGCGGATACAGCGCTCCAGCCGGGGAACGTCATAGTCGGGCCGGGTCACGTGGTGGCCGCCCCCCATGTTGAGCCATTTCATCCTGGGGAGGACGTCCCCGAATTTCTCTGCCACGGCCCCCAGAGTAATCTCCAGGGCGTCGGAATTCTGCTCGCAGAGGGTGTGGAAGTGGAGCCCGTCCAGCAGGGCTGTCAGCTCCGGCGTCATGTGGGCGTCCCACTGGGCCCTTGTGGTGCCCAGCCGGGAGCCGGGCGCGCAGGGATCGTAGATGGCGTGGCCCTCCTGGGTGGAGCACTCCGGGTTGATCCGCAGGCCCAGGCTCTTGCCCGCGGCCCTGGCCCGGGGCCCAAAGTGCGCCAGCTGGGCGGGGGAATTGAATACGACGTGGCCCGCGTAGCGCAGCAACTCCTCAAAGTCCTGCGCCCGGTAGGCCCCGCAGAACACGTGGACCTCCTTGCCGGGCATCTCCTCAAAGCCCAGCCGCGCCTCAAACAGACCGCTGGCCTCGGTGCCGGCTAAGAAGGGGGCCAGCACCGGGTAGCAGTCGTAGTTGGAAAAGGCCTTCTGGGCCAGCAGCCAGCGGCAGCCGGTCCGCTCCGCCACGCCGGCCAGGATTTCTCCGTTGCGCCTCAGCTGTCCCTCGTCCAGAATGTAGCAGGGTGTGGCAAGGCCCCCGAAGACTTCCTCGGGGGTCCTGCCGCCCAGGGGGGCGAAGGGGGCGCGGGTCTCGGCCGTCACGGCACCAGCACCGGGTCGTGGGACTCGGATCTGGGCAGGCCGTACTTGTCCAGAGCATCCAGGAAGGGATCGGGATCAAACTCCTCCACGGTGTGGACGCCGGGCTGGATCCACTTGCCGGTGAGCATCATCAGGGCGCCGCACATGGCGGGGACGCCGGTGGTGTAGGAGATGGCCTGGGAGGCAACCTCCTTGTAGCATTCCTGGTGGTCGCAGACGTTGTAGATATAGTATTTCTTCTCCTGTCCGTCCTTGCGGCCGGTGAAGATGCAGCCGATGTTGGTCTTGCCGTGGGTCCGGGGGCCCAGGGAGGCGGGATCCGGCAGCAGGGCCTTCAGGAACTTGATGGGGACGATCTCATGGCCCTCAAAGTTGATGGGGGTGGTGGAGAGCATGCCCACGTTCTCCAGACACTTCATGTGGGTCAGATAGGACTGGCCGAAGGTCATGAAGAAGCGGATGCGCTTCACCTCGGGGATGTTCTCCGCCAGGGACTCGATCTCCTCGTGGTGGAGCAGGTACATGTCCTTGTCTCCCACCTGGTCGAACTGATACTCCCGCTTGATGGACATGGCGGGAATCTCCACCCAGTGGCCGTTCTCCCAGTAGGAGCCGGGGGCGCTGACCTCCCGGAGGTTCACCTCGGGGTTGAAGTTGGTGGCGAAGGCGTAGCCGTGGTCGCCGCCGTTGCAGT
>CAMNHH010000212.1 GCA_946539175.1 uncultured Clostridia bacterium
GGATCGGATCATCGCCATCGAGGACGGCAAAATCGTCCGGGATGAGAGGGTGCGGACATGAACATTCTGACAAGCTATACCCTTCGCTGCCTGAAGCAGAACAAGGTCCGCACGCTGGTGACGGTCATCGGCATCATTCTCTCCGTGGCCCTGTTCACCGCCGTGGCCGAAGGCGCCGCCTCCGGGCGGCAGTATCTGGTGGACGTCATCGTGGCGGAAAACGGCGCTTATCACGGCTTTATCGAGGAGCTTTACGAGGGCAAGACCGAGGCCCTGCGGCAGCAGCCGGAGATCGACCGGGTGGAGACCCTGACGGACCAGGGCTGGGCCTGGGTCGGCAGCGAGAGCATGGTCTATCCCTATCTGCGCATCGCCTCCATGTCCGAGGGCTTTCCAGAGCTGGTCACCGTCCGGATCAAGGAGGGCCGCATGCCCGAAAACGAGAACGAGCTGATGATCTCCGACCGGGCCACCGACAGCACCGGCGTGGACTTCCACGTGGGCCAAAGGCTGATCGTCCGGGTGGGCCGGCGGGTCACCGCGGAGGGCGGCGAACTCTTAGGGGACTACAACCCCTATATGGGGGAGGAGGAGACGCTGATTGACGCCCGGGAGCGGGTCTATACCATCGTAGGCGTCTATGACCGCTTCAGCCGCGACGTGGAGGCGGACTCCATGCCCGGCTCCCTGGCCGTCACCGTGGGCGGCACGGGGCCTGTCTATAAGGCCTTCTTCACCATGAAGAACATTCGCGACACCATCCCCTTCCTGGAGAGCGGGAAGGCTGCCGAGTTCGGCAGCAACAACGGCTTCAACCGGGATCTGCTGCTGTATTCCGGGGCTTCCCAATACAGTAATATCAACGCCGTGCTCTACGGCCTGGTGGCGATCCTCTTCGCCCTGATCTTCCTGGGCTCCGTTGCCCTGATCTACAATTCCTTCTCCATCTCCGTGTCGGAGCGGACCAAGCAGTTCGGCCTGCTCAAATCCATCGGCGCCACCAACCGGCAGATGCGCCGGACGGTACTGACCGAGGCCCTGCTGCTCTGCGTGATCGGCATTCCCATCGGCCTGCTGGTGGGCTGCGGCGGCATCGGCCTGACCCTGCGCTTTCTCCAGCCCTCCTTCGACAGATTCATACAGATCGACGGCGTCCAGAACGTCAGGATCCACCTGACCCTGGCCCTGCCTGCCCTGGCCCTGGCGGCCGGGATCGGCCTGCTCACCGCCCTGATCTCCGCCTGGATCCCCGCCAAGCGGGCCACCCGCCTGTCTCCCATGGCCGCCATCCGGCAGAGCAAGGACGTGAAGGTCCGGGCCCGGGAGGTCAAGGTCTCAAAGCTGACCGGCTGGCTCTTCGGTTTCCCCGCTTTGCTTGCCGCCAAGAACTTCAAGCGCAGCCGGAAGCAGTACCGATCCACGGTGGTGTCCCTCTTTCTGAGCGTCGTGCTCTTTATCTCCGCCTTCAGCTTCGCGGACTACCTGCGCAAGGACATGGCCCGGAGCATGAATCGGGAACCCTCGGACCTGCTGATTTACGATCGCGAATTCGGCTACAGCAAGGACTGGTTCGATAAAACCAGGTCCACGCTGCTGACGCTGACGGAGCAGCTGCGGCAAACGGAGCAGGTGGAGGACGTCCGCTTCGGAGAATACACCCACATAGAGCTGCTTGTGCCAGAGGTGGCTCTGACCCGGGAGGTCCTGGAAGCGGAGCTTGCCTCAGCAGACGGGGGCAAGACCCTCAGGAGCGACCTGTTCTTCCTGCCGGAGGAGGACTACCGGGCCCTCTGCGCCGAAACCGGCGCGGACCCGGAGACCCGCCAGGCTGTGGCCTATGCCAATACGACCCTGGCCCTGCGGGAGGGAAAAAAGCTTGTTTTCCGGACCTGCTCCCTGCTGCAGAAGGACGGGCTTCCCATTACGGCCTCCACGGAGGTGGTTTTGCCCAGGGACGGCATGGTCTACGTAGGCGCCCTCTACGAGAAAGGCGGCGAGGACCTGCCTGCGTTAACGGGCTATCAGTTCGTTCCGGCGGAGGACGTGGAAGAGGATCAATCGGATGTGGAAGAGGTACAAGCTGTGGATTATACCCACGCCCAGGTGATCCCCCCGGAGGAGGCCGTGGAGCGGCGGGAAATCGTCATCGGCGGCATCCTGGAATCCCTGCCCCTGAGCGCCAACGGAGATTGGCTGACCCTCTATCTGCCCATTTCCGCCGAGGAGGAGCTGGGGGAGCCCGTAGCCGGCTGCTGCGGTGAGATTTACGTCCGGGCGCCTCAGCACGAGACGGCAAAGCTCCACGTGGAGGAGACCATCCAGCGTCTGGAGCTGGGGGACCGTGTTGACGTCCACGATACCCGGGCCGGAGAGGAGAGCCAGGAGGCACTGCTGCTGGTGCTGAACGTCTTTACCTTCGGCTTCATCATCCTGATCTCCCTGATCGCGGCAGCCAACGTCTTCAACACCATCTCCACCAACGTGGCCCTGCGGCGGCGGGAGTTCG